>JAGAHD010000059.1 GCA_017627255.1 Bacteroidales bacterium
GCCACGCTGACCCGCTGGCGTGAGTACTACAACCACATCGCCAACGCCAACAACGTCCTGAAGGTGGCGACCGCCGACCTGACCGACGAGGCCATGCTCCGCTACCGCGCCGTCGCCCTCGGCATCCGCAACTACGCATACCTGCAGCTCTCCTACCTGTATCAGTACTCCTACTACGTGGGTGTCGACGATTCCAAGTGGGGCAAGGGCCAGGTCTACGACCACTCCAAGCAGATGCTCGTCCCGATCATCGACGAGAATACCACCGAGGACCAGCCGCGCAGTTCCGTCGAGGACGTCTTCAAGTTCATGATCGACGGTTTCGAGGAGTCCTTCGCTATCTTCCAGAAGATCGGCATGGTGCGCAGCGCCTCCCCGACCGACTTCGACGGCTGCGTCGTGGCCAACTACCTGGCCCGCGCCTACATGATCAAGCATGACTGGACCAACGCCGCCAAGTATGCCCAGATCGTCATGGACAACTTCGGGATGCTGACCTCCGCCAGTGATATCCTCCAGGGCTTCAGCGACATCTCCCTGCCTGACGTCGTGTTCGGTTACGATGTCACGACGGACAATACCGGTATCTACCGCTCCTGGTTCTCCCTGATGGACTACTTCGGGGACGGCTATGCCGGCATCGGCGTGTGGCGTGCGGGCTTCGCCCCGTTCTGCCAGCGCATCAGCGAGGATGACATCCGCATCAACTGGTTCTGCGATCCGCGCACGCAGTGGATCCAGATCGCACAGGTGCCCTACCAGTCCATCAAGTTCATCGGTGCAGGCCGCAGCAACGTCCTGGCCGGCAACTATGACGGCTGGGAGCTCGGTGACTACATCTACCTCCGTTCCGAGGAAGCCTACTACATGCACGCCGAGTGCCTTGCCCACCAGAACAACCTGAGCGGAGCCATCGCCGAGTTGGAGGCCATCATGGCCACCCGCCAGCCGGGCTACAAGTGCGAAGCCACGACCAAGGCCGACTTCCTCGAGGAGCTCAACTTCCAGAAGAGGGTCGAGTTCTGGGGCGAGGGTATGGAGTTCCTTGACAACCGCCGCCTCAACATCCCGGTGGACCGTACCAACGCCACCTGGGGTTCCGCGAACAACCACCTGGCCGCCGCCCGTTTCTACCACGACCAGGAGGACCGCGAGTTCCTGTACCAGATTCCGATCTCCGAGATCGAGAACAACAAGATGATCAACGAGGAAGACCAGAACTAGCCTACGTTGTTATTCATTGGAAGGGAGCGGACGCCATGTCTGCTCCCTTTCCATTTTGTCTGGCACGGAATTGGTTTTCCAGTCAGAATCACTATATTTGCGAATTATGAAAAAACACCTGATCCTTCTTGCCCTGCTGACGCTGGGGCTCTGTCTGGCCGGCTGCGACAAGCAGCCCGCCGCCAATCCCGAACCGGATCCCGATCCCGTCCTCTCCCAGGAGGAAGTGGACGCGCAGAAGACTCGCTTGTACGTCAATACCTTCGCCCATGCCTACATGGACGCATACTATCTGTGGAACGCCGAGATCCGCAAGGACCTCGATGCCTGGAAGGAGACGGACGAGCCGATCGACAAGGTGCAGAAGATCCGTTACAAGAACGCCAAGGGCGAAGATATCGACCGCTGGACCATGCTGACGGACGATTTCAGCAGCTTCTACGGCAGCGTGACGGGCAACCAGAAGACGTACGGGTTCGATTTCACGCTGGCCTACTACGACGAGACGACGATCTGTGCCGTGGTGACCTATACCTATGCGGACAGCCCGGCGGTCGAGGCGGGCCTGAAGCGCGGAGACATCATCCTCAAGGTCAACGGCAAGACCATGACGGCGAGCAACTACACCAAGGTCTATCCCGACCTGCTCTCCGGCGACAAGCTTACGGCGGTGCTCAGCGACGGTACGACCAAGACGGTCACCTCCAAGGAGATGTACGAGAATCCTGTCCTGCTGTCCAAGGTCTTCGACTGCGACGGCAAGAAAGTCGGATACCTGGTGTATACGAGTTTCACCATGGATTCGTATAAAGACCTGATCGCCGCCTGCAAGGGTTTCAAGGAGGCGGGCGTAACCGAGCTGATCCTGGACCTGCGCTACAACGGCGGCGGATTCGCGATGGCCGAGCAGTTCCTCGCCTCGATGCTGGCTCCCGAAGCAGCCGTCAAGGCCGGTGACATCCTCGCCACGGAGATTTACAACGCGGACCTGACCGAGTACTTCAGATCCTACGGCCGGGACACCAACACCTATTTCACGACCGAGTACAGCTTCAATTCCGGAGGCAAGGACTATAAGTTCAGCACGGACGGGGCCAACATCGGCCTGAAGAAGATCTATGCGATCATCAGTTCGGGCAGCGCCTCCGCTTCGGAAGCCCTGCTCTGCGACCTCTATCCGTATATGGACATCACACTGGTCGGCGAGCAGTCCCACGGGAAATACACCACCGGCATCATGCTGGAGGGCCCCGAGTTCTACGAAGACAATGCCGAGCAGGTCAAGAAGAACATGGGTTCGATCGGTGTGACGGAAGGCAAGAAATACACCGACAACTGGGGCCTCTATGTGATGTGGTCCCGCTTCGCGGACAAGAACGGGGAGACCCGCTGCATGCCGGACGGCCTCAAGCCCGACGTCGAGGTGAAGGACGTGCCCTGGGACGGCTACCAGCTCGGAGACGCCCAGGAGACCATGCTCGCCGTGGCGCTCGCGCAGTGCGGCTACAAGCCCAAGACCCAGCTGTCCCGCCGTCCGGCCCCCGTCGAACTGGGCGAGCGTGTCGAGACTGCGCCGCACCGCGCCGACTTCGGCCGCTTCATCGTCCTTCCGCCGGAATTCTGATCCGGCGGTTCGCCGCAAATCCCTGCCGGGGTGTGAAACCATGCGTTTCGCACCCCGGTCTTTTGTTCTATATTTTGACGCGGTTGTTCCAAAGCGTCCGGAAAGGGCCAGAAGTGGTTGCGGAACAGCAAAATATTTATTCAAATTTAACCAGGTTGGAAGTTTAGCTTATAAACTGTAACTAAACCATTGGCATAATCTGCGTATCGAAATTAAATTTCTGACAAACGGTTTAAAAATGTTAGAAGCCTTTGAAATATAGTATCTTGCGCCTTATTTCGATTTTTAATCATTTTCTTGGATTTTTCGAAAAATGTTGCGACCTTGCAACCGAATTTTGGCGTTTGGAGACAAACGCTCCTTTATTTGAAGGGGTCCCCCGGCAGATAAAGATGGGTAGAAACTAGTTATAGTTAGTATAGTTTATTGTTTTATTAAAGGTTAATGCTTATGAAAAAAGCGAAACTGTTCTTCAGCGCCTTGTTCGTGCTGCTGGCAGTGTCCCTGTCCGCCCAGAA
>JAGAHD010000010.1 GCA_017627255.1 Bacteroidales bacterium
ACCCTTCCTCGCATCTGCTGCTGGTGGATGGGTATGAAGGGAACGACAACGTCCTGCCGCCCTATTTCGGGGACGGCTGCTATCACACTTTCGAAATCCGCTGGTATAGCGATGCACTCCGGCAGAATATCGCAGAGCGCAGTCGGGCTTACCTGAGCACCTTCTCCACCAATGCTTCCATGACCAGGTAACCCTCCCGGTTGGGATGGACACCGTCATGGGTCAGTTCCGCTTTCTGAGAAACGCCGTCAGCGGCGACCATGCCGGAATAATAGTCCACATAGGGGATATGATGCTGGTCGGCATAAGCCTTGATCCGGGCGTTCAGCGCCTTGATCTTGGCCGGGGCATCCTTGACCTCAGGGCGCCAGGGAAAAGCGGCGGAAGGAAGTACCGAAGTAAGGACCACCTTGATTTTGTGGGCTTTGGCGAGCTCTGCCATCGACACGATGTTCCCCAATGTATAGTCCTCATTATAAGCACCTTTGTTGAGGGCGATATCGTTGGTGCCGGCATTGATCACAACGGTCCTGGGATTCAGGCCGATGACATCGGCGCGGAACCGGAGCAGCATCTGGGCGGACACCTCTCCGCTGATTCCCCTTTCCACGTAGCGGCCGTTGGCAAAGAATTCGGGACGGTCCTTGTGCCCCCATCCTTCCGTGATGGAATCGCCGATGAACACGACCCTCCGGTCTTTCCGCGCCGCCGGGCCAAGCGCTTCATTGGCTTCCCCGTAGCGGGACAATTGAACGAAATCCTGGGCCTGTGCCGGGAGGGAAAGCGCCGCAAACAGAACCGCGGCAAGGAGACTGCGCATCTTCATGGTCGTAAAGAAAGTATGGGGTTACTTCTACAAATATAACGATTAAAAAGTTTGGAAGTCGATATTTTTTATTAAATTTGCAGTCCCTAACCGGATGCCCCTGTAGTTTAAAGGATAGAATTTCAGATTCCGGTTCTGACGGTCCCGGTTCGATTCCGAGCGGGGGTACACGGAAAGCCAGGCTTCATCGCCTGGCTTTTTTTGCAACCTGTGCCCTCCGGAATGCCGCTTTTCTTCTGTTTGGGAGCTGACGGGCAGGGGTCTGTAGGGATGTGTTTTGTAACTGCCTATGAATGAGTGGCTTACAAAAACAGCATCTGCAGACCCACCTTTGTTTCTTGGGGACTGCGGATGGGGAGATTACAAATCATTGGGAATCAATAACTTGTAAATCGCACGTTCGCAGACCTCCGGGAACCTATTTCAGGACAACACCGGTTACCTCCCGTATTTCTTGTAGAAGTCTTCGACCCTTTTTTTAAAGTCGGGAATGTATTCGTGGAAGTAGTCTTCAGATTGCATATATTTGAGAAGTTCACCGGACTTGTATTTGCCCCGCATTTCCTTGATATAGTCCAAGCATTCGGCCTTTTTGCCGTCGAAGTCGTCCATGAGCCATTGACCGTCAATGCGTTTCAGGGCTATCTCATATTTCCGGGCATCTTCCTCGGAATCGATGAATTCTCCTTCCCAGGTTTCCCGAACGGTAATCACCGCCGTCGCCTTGTCTTTGGAAGTACGGGATAGGGATTTGATCCCATAATATGGCTCTCCTCCGCCATTTCCCGTCACGAAATACCACAGCCACTCATTGTCGCCGATTTCCCCATAATCGACCACCGGCGCATCGAAGGCTTCGGAAAGGGCCCCGAAGAATTCGGGGGTCATATAGTCCCTGGCCTCCGGATTCAGGCCATGGTCCGGAATGAATTGGCACAATTCCAGGACCCTTTCCGACAGGTCCTCTTTGGGCTGGGCGCAAGAAATGATTGGGAAGATGGCGCAGAGGCAGATGAGTATTCGTTTCATAAGGCAGGGGTTTTCCTTTTCGCTTGGCGTTCAAGAACTATGCCGACTTGCCCATGTCCGGTGGGGATTATGGAACCGGAATCACATCCCTCAAGCTCCAAATCCTTTCCAGGTCTTCCAGGAATTGGTTCGATATTACTCCGGTTGCGGGTACTTTCAAGAAAGGTGGGTAATCGCTTGATTACTCACATTTTGCATTGAAAATCAGCACATTGGATATTCCCTTATCCGAGAATGCCCCCAAAAGACACTGGCTGAAAATAGATTCTTCGACAGGTTAGACCTGCTTCAGAATGCCCTGCAACTGTCATTCTGAACGGAGTGGAGAATCTTTTGGTCTCTTATTGCTGGGGCTGAGTGGAGTACGTGTGTGGCTTCTGTCTTTCCCTGAAAAAAGTTGACTCGTAAACACACGAGTCACAATGTTTCAGTATCAAACAAAGACACGGGATCTTTACTATGACAAAGCGATTGATCTGTATGTAAGAGAGGGGCTCTCATACAGA
>JAGAHD010000060.1 GCA_017627255.1 Bacteroidales bacterium
ATAGATGACGTTTCCGCCTGCGGGCAGGCTCTCGGCCGGATCGACAGGACCCATCCCACGTCGTCAAGCAGAAAGCACTGCAAGGGCGATTTGCCGCAAATGCGGGCAGGAGGGGATGCGGAGGATGAGTGAGGGGATGTCGAGGATGTACAAGGACAAGTGAGGGGATGCCGAGGATGTACAAGGACAAATGAGGAGATGCGGAGAGCGGGCAAGGACATGTCACCAGGACCGTCCAGCTGTCCGTGCCCCCGTCACTAAACCTCTTATACCCTCAAAATTGACTCCGGCGGAACTTCTTGAAAATCACCATTTTAACGAACAAAAACAGGACAAAAAACTCATCTTATAACCGGCATTATAGGGACCAACCTCGTAAAGGATTGAGTATTAATAAATAACAACCAAAGATATGATTCGCCGTAAAAAACAATCACGGAAGTATCATGCGCCAAGTGCGAAGGTGACGCAGATGGCGCTGGAAAGCAATTTCTGCCAGACTGTACGGTTCAATGTGCAGGTGGACGAGTTGCGGAACATCAACAAGGACGTAGAGGAAGGAAAGAGTGACGAGGCCCTCTATTTCGAGTTCTAACCCATGAAAGACTGAAAGTTATGAAGAAGATTTACTTGGTAATGGCAGTCCTTGGGGCTGTAACACTGTCCTCCTGCATCAGGGAACAGTCTTTCAATGATGCGACTAAGCTTGGTGAGAACGCGATTGCTTTCTCTGTCCAGGGCACTGCGACCCGTTCGGGAGAAGCTGTGTCAGCGGTGCAGAAAGGAGTTAAGATCCCTTTTGCTCAGGAAGAGAGCACTTCCTTCTACCTGGAAGAAACGGTGGCGAATCTGGATTATATGGAGCCGGCCACCAAGGGGACTCCCGTATATACGGAGAACGTGGGTGTTTTGTATGCCAATCAAATGGCTGTCCACGCTGTTGGTTTCGCGGAGGCCGATGCCGTCTATGAGAATGTGGACCAGTCGATGGTTGGCAATGGCTGGCGCTACCACCACAATTATAACGGCGATCCCTGGCCTGATGGAGCGGTCGACTTCTATCTGAGCATGCCGGCCAATATGACCAGCAACGGTGTGACTATTACTGGTTATGGCAAGGATACCAACAATAATGGCACCATTACCTTCACCTATCAGTCTCCGGCCAAGGCAGCGGATCAGCAGGATATCATCTTTGCCTATACGTCCCTGACGAAGGATCAGCACAAGGGCTTCTTGCCGAACGGCGCTCCGGTTCTCTTCCGTCATGCCCTCACGGGGGTCAAGTTCGCGATTGAGAATAACGATGATGACAAGCAGATTTCCATCAAGGAAGTTATTTTCAACGGACTCAAAGACAAGGGGACCTGCACGATTACTCCTGCCAAGGATGATGCGTCGGATTTCTCGCAGTACAAGGATGTGATTACTTACTATTCTTCTGCTGCAGCCGTGAACTGGGGAACACCGGAGAGGGCATCGGAGACCAAGGAAGTGGAAGTGGAAGTCGAGGGAGAAGATGGAACAATAACTACTGAGACTCAGACGGTTACTACGTTCTATTCTTATCCTTCCGGAGAGTATGCGGACACCGTGTATTTCGCTCCTGGTGGATCTTTTAAAGACAATGGAGAGTATCCGGCGAGTTTCTCGGCAGCGGGGCACAAGCATAACCTGAATGACGCCAATGCCACCCAGACCTTCTGGTTCATCCCGCAGGCGATGACTGGCGATGTCACGCTCACCATCAAATATACTTACGGAAGCGAAGAGGTGAAGGAAGGAATCATCGAATTCGGTAAAGCCCTCTCGGGGGTAACGTGGAATGCCGGTGAACTCCGTACTTATACCATCCGTGTGGACGATGTGAACGTGATGATTGATGACAAGGTCAATATGGCTGAAGCGACGTCGCAGGTAATCGTTTCCGGAGGTAGTACCTATAATGCCACGTCTTATATCGGCAGTACCAAGACGGATGTAACTATTACCAATACGGGCAATACTGCAGCTTACATTCGCGCGGCCATCGTCGGTCAGTGGTTGGACAGTCAGGGACGTCCTGTTTTCGGTTTCACGGATTATGCCCTGAACGTCTATCTGGTTGACAGCTGGTATCAGGATCAGTTCGTCAGCCACGACGGCTCTCATGGCTATTTCGAGAATCTCGCGGGATATTCGAACAATAACACGACGATCAAGACAAGTGCAACTGCGTATCCGAACCCTTGCAATGGTTGGTATCTGTGCAATGACGGTTACTATTATTACAGCGGACTCGTCGAACCGGATGAGACGACAGGGTCTCCTCTGTTTACCAAATACTATGTAGGAGAGAGTCCGGCTGTTGTGGTTGCCGGCGAAGTCAAGGATGTCGTTTTCGAACTTGAGATTGCGACCCAGGCGGTTACGGCCAAGAAGGTCAATGGCGACAACTATACTTGGCAACAAGCGTGGGAGAATGCGCTCGGCACAGCTCCTACGTACACGGAGATTACAGTTGAATAACTAAAGGGAAGACAAGACCATGAAAAAGATATACAACCTCTTATTGGCTGCTGTTGCAGGGCTCGCATTTGCTCCTGGCGTGATAGCGCAAACGGATTATTCCATTGCCGGACAAATCCAGCCGACACCGTACTTCAAAGAAGCTGGAAACGTTTATGATGTGCAGAAGAATGTCGGATATCGCAAATCCGTTTCTTCACCGCTCGCCGACGGAACCTACTGGATCAAGCTTGAAACCTTTGCGACGGGTGAAGCAACGGAAATTGTTTCCAATTCCCCGGCGGACATCGTGCTGGTGCTGGACTTTTCGGGGTCGATGGCAACAAACTATACTACAGCATTAACATATGTACCTGTTATAGCGAGTACTATTAACTCTAGGTACACTGCCTTCACATACCAACTTATAAACAACAATACACTCTATGTAGAATATAATGGAGAGTATTGTGAGGTTCAGACTGACAGAACGGAGGCAAGTTTCAATGCCGGAGGCTATGGTTGGGCTTACTTTCAGACTACTGATGGAACCACATACTATCTTGATGGCGACACAATTACAACCACTCAACCCGTTTGGAGCGGAACTGGAAATTTTGGAAACAATACAGTATTATGGACAGAAAGTCTCCTTCGAAGATACAACAATCAAAATGTGACAAGGATCAATGCCTTGAAAGCTGCTGTCGCAGACTTTATAGATGTTATTTATCATAACGATAACTATGAAGGTGAAGGTACTGATAATCCCCGATCCACTCCGCTAGGTAATAGAATCAGCCTTGTTGTCTATAGTTCAGATAATGAGACTGCTTCACGTCAACTTGCAGGCTGGACAAATGTTACATCTGCATCCGGAGCCCGTGACGAGTCTCTTCTGACGTTAATAGCTGCGCAAGGGACTTCCCAAGGGACTTATTCCAATAGGGGAATGACCCTCGCCAACACCCTTCTTAGCGAAATCAGTGAAGATAGAAAAGCCGAAGCATCGAGGACCGTCGTTCTCTTCACAGATGGCCTTCCTGGCAACGACCGCAATTGGGTGGATGAAAGTACCCGGGTTGCAAACCTGTGTATTGCACAGGCCAATACTGCAAAGAATACCCATGGCGCTACTGTTTTCACCGTTGCCATTTACAACGGCATCGAGTCGGAAACCAACATGTATAATTATATGAATTATACGTCTTCCAACTATCCTTATGCCACCAGTTTGGACACTCCCGGTGTCCTCAGTAACGACGAGTCCATCCCCGCAGACCAAAGAAAGGATCCAACTTTCTTCAAAGATGCCGGCGACGACCTCTCTGGGGTTTTCAAGGACATCGCCAAGCAGTCCGGCGGTTCTTCCGATACCAGCCTGAGTTCTTCCACATCGACCGTGGATGTCGTGTCCCACAGCTTCAAGCTCCCCACCGGGGCTAATGAGAATTCCATCAAGGTCTTTACCGCTAAGTGTCTTTCGGCTGATTATACGAAGAATGCCGCGTCGGGAACATTTACGTTTGATACAGAAATCCTGATTGATCATAGCCCCGACATGTACAATACGTACGACAGCAATGGCAATGTGACAGGGACGTTCGATGTGGACGCGGCCATCGCACCCCATCTCAGCACTGACGCCCAGGGGAATCCGATGATTACCGTCACTGGATTCGACTACAGCAACAACTGGTGCGGTAAGAAAACCAGTACGACGGGCCAGGTGACCTACCAGGGGCACAAACTGATCATCTTGATTCCGATTCAGATGAACGAAGACGCCGTAGGTGGTCCGAACCAGCCGACGAATGCCGAGGGATCAGGTATTTATGTCAACGGTGATGACACCGAACCCCTTTTCCCGTTGACTAGCCCGACCCTCAGTCTCCCGGTCAACATCCACATCACGAAAGACGGACTCCGTCCCGGGGAGAGCGCCAAATTCAAGATCTCGCGGACGAAACTCCCGATGACCGATTCGTCGGTATGGGAATATGTATCCAGCGTCTTCGTGACCAACGGTGACAACGCCATGCATATGGAAATAGACGGTGTCAGCTATCCGGTCGTGTATGTCAGGGGCTTGCCTGCTACCGTGGAAGAGACGACGACCGTCGATGGAGAGACCGTAACCACCCAAGTCGGCCTTGTGTACAAAGTGGAGGAAGAGCCTTGGGCCTGGAGTTACGAACAGACGACGCCTCCCCAGTACACAAATACGGAGAATATCGACAACCCGTTCACCTTCAGGAATTCCAAGAAAGACGGTATCGACTACAAGGTCCGTCATGCCGAAAGTAAGGCAATCAATACTTTCAAGCCTACAAGTGAGGGCGGTGGCTTCAAGTGGGAGGACTCCAAAACCAATACGAAGCGAACCGAAACTGAAGGTGAAGGGGAGCAGCAGGAATAGTTTTGATTGTTCATTTAAAAATGTATAGCCTTATTACTCAAGCACCTTACGTCTCTCCCGAGGCGGAGGTGCTTGAATGCTGCTTGGAGCAGTGTATCCTTTCGGGGGAGGACGGTTCCCATGAACCGGTCGGGTATGACGATGATCCTTTTGGAGGAGGAAATGGATGATGAAGAAACTATTTTCCTATATGGTTGCGGCGGTGGCCATGCTGGCGTCCTG
>JAGAHD010000061.1 GCA_017627255.1 Bacteroidales bacterium
GAATCCCTGTTCCAGTTCTCGTGGATCGACAAGGAGAATATGGCGATCCAGGGACAGAGTTGGGGCGGCTATGAAGTGGCATACCTGATTACGAGAACCGGCATGTTCAAGGCGGCCGGCGCCGGTGCTCCGGTTGTCAATATGACATCCGCCTATGGCGGAATCCGCTGGGAATCAGGTATGAGCCGCCAGTTCCAATATGAGCAGACGCAAAGCCGGATCGGCCGCTCCCTGTGGGACGGCATCGAACTGTACATGGAGAACTCTCCCCTTTTCAAGCTTCCGAATGTCACGACGCCGGTGTTGATCATGCACAACGACAATGACGGAGCCGTGCCTTGGTATCAGGGAATCGAGATGTTCATGGGCCTGCGCCGGCTGGGAAAACCGGCCTGGCTGCTGGAGTACAACAATGAGGCGCACAATCTCAGGGAACGCCGCAACCGAAAGGACCTGACCATCCGGCTCCAGCAGTTCTTCGACCATTACCTGAAAGGAGCTCCGGAGCCGGCCTGGATGCGGGACGGCGTTCCGAGCGCTAAGAAGGAATACTATTTCGGATACGAATACTAACGGAAGCGTTTTCCGTAGTGCAGCGCAAGACCTCCCGCCGAAGTCTCCTTGTAGAGCGACGGGAGGTCTTTTCCCGTCTGTTTCATGACTTCGACGACATGGTCGAAGGAAATCCGGTGTTTGCCGTCCGAGAAGGTGGCATAGATATCGGAATCCAGGGCACGCGTGGCGGCAAAGGCGTTCCGCTCGATGTAGGGAATCTGGACCAGTCCGCAAATCGGGTCACAGGTCATGCCCAGATGATGTTCAAGCCCCATTTCTGCCGCATATTCGATCTGCGAAGGACTGCCGCCGAACAACTGGCAAGCCGCTGCCGACGCCATGGCACAGGCGACGCCCACTTCCCCCTGGCAGCCTACTTCGGCTCCGGAAATGGATGCATTCTGCTTGACGACATTGCCGACGATACCGGCAGTTGCCAGGGCATGGAGAATCTTGGTATCGCTGAAATTATGCCCATGGGCAAGATGGTAGAGCACTCCGGGCATGACACCCGATGAACCGCAAGTCGGCGCCGTGACAATCCTTCCACCCGCTGCGTTTTCCTCGCTGACGGCCAGGGCATAAGCGAAAGTCAACCCGCGTGAACGGAGGTTGGGCTGATAGCCCAGGGCTTTCACGTGGTAAACGGCCGCTTTCCGGGCCAGGTTAAGCGGGCCGGGAAGACGTCCTTCCGTTTCCAGTCCCCGCTCCACGGATTCTTTCATCGCCACCCAAATCTCCTGCAGGTAATCCCAAATTTCCTTTCCCTCACACAGTTCCACATATTCCCAGCTGCTTCGCCCGTTAGCATCGCACCACTCGGTAATCTCCGTCAGGGTATTCATCGGATAAACGTCTCCGGACACGGACAGTTCCCTGCCCGGACCTTCTGAGAGAGCTCCGCCGCCGACGCTGAAAACCTTCCATTCGTCCAGAACTTCTCCTGACGGCCCGAAGGCCTTGAAGAGCATCCCGTTAGTGTGATATTCGGGAACGATATCCGGCCGCCACAGGATCTGCACGGGCGCAATGGGCTCCAGCGCTTCCGAAATGGCGATGTCGGTCATATGGCCTTTTCCCGTTGCAGCCAGCGAGCCATACAACGTGACTTCAAAGGATGCTGCCTCCGGATGCTTCCGGGCGAAAAGCGTGGCAGCGTTATTCGGCCCCATTGTATGGGAGGAGGAAGGGCCTTTGCCGATCTTATAGAGTTCTTTCAGCGATTTCATGACAGTCGTCTGTTAAAACGGCCGCAAAGATACAAAAGTTATCCCAATGTTTTCAGCAGGCACTGGATTAATTTTCCGTTTTCGTCCCGCAGATGCATTCCATTACCCTGGCAGTATTTCCAATATCGACAGGCTGCACAGTCGTCCTTGTACATCCAGGAGCGGTCACGATATGGCTGGAAGCGCCGGTTCCAGACTTCCATGAAGTCGTCTTTGTAGATATTTCCCTGGTGATAGTCGGCCCGGATGCTGGGACAGGCGGAAATCGAGCCGTCCGCCAGCACGGATCCGACGGTAACCCCGGCGCTGCAAAGGAAGAAATGGTCGCGTACCTCTCCTTCATAATTCCCGAGAAACCCTTCACAGGCGAAAGAAGCACGGATCCTTCCCTCCTTCCGAGTGGTGCGGATGAACTCCATCAGCCCCCGGAGCTCGTCCCGGGACAGCCTCATGTCCGGATCCGCCGCAGCACGCCCCGCCGGGAATACAGTAAAGAGCCGCCAATCCTTCAATCCCGCACGGATCAGGAAATCACGGAGCTCCGCCAGGTGCGGATAGTTCTTCCGGTTCACGCATGTGACGACATCAAATGCAACGGCACCTGATGCAATGACCATGCTGATGGCCTCTGCAGCCCGGGCAAACGATCCGCGCATCCCGCGCATCCAGTCATGGTCTTCCTCCAAGCCGTCCAGGCTGACCGTCATAGAACGGAGTCCGCCGGCAAGCAGCTCCCGATACCGGGATGCTGTCAGCGCCAGCGCATTGGTGACGATTCCCCAGGGAAAGCCCTTGTCATACATCATCTTTCCGCAGCGGGCGAGATCCGGCCGCAACAGCGGTTCTCCACCCGTCACGTTGATCATGACCCGATGAGGATCTGTCGCCGCTGCCACACTGTCCAGCACGCGGGCGAAATCTTCCATGGGCATGTCCACGGTGGAGGCGGTCTGCCGGCAGTCACTCCCGCAGTGGCGGCAATGCAGGTTGCACCGGAGTGTGCATTCCCAGAACAACTGCTGCAGCGGATGGGCCGCCACAACGTCATCCTGCAGCTTTTTATTAATATTCAGCGCGATACGCCGCCTCAAAGAAAGGTTTCCCATTCCGGCTATTCTTCAATGCCAGGATCGTCCATTACTTCGAAACGGGCAGGAGGGACGCCGTACATCAACTTGATGGGCGTATAATCACCCGGCAGTGGCTTCAGGGTGTCAATCCGGGGAAGCGTAAGCGTGTCGGGTTTCTCTTCCTCCTTGGAAGCAGCCCGCGGCCGAAGTCTCGGGCTGCATGAGGCGAACCCCAGCAGCCCCAGCAAGCCGATGGAAAAAATCCAAGTAATCCTTTTCCTGTCCATCTTGAAACGCCCTTCCGTAATACCGCTGCAAGATAGTCATTTATTCCGACAATTCCATCTTTTCAAAGAAAGCGCGGATTTTTTCCTCATTGACAAAACGGGCTTTGAAACCGAGCACGTTCCGTTCGTCCATCAGCTGTTCCAACCCCTTGTATCCTGAGGGATCCACGTCAAGTACTTCCCTCCGGTATGTGTCGCTGGAGAACAGCCCTTCCCCGTCTTCCGGACGGTCCTTGAAAGAACCAAGGAACCAGTTGTGTTCAAACACATTGTTGGTGGACTGGGACATCATGAAACCTCCCTCATCCGCCACATAGAAGACATTATGGCTGAAAGTCGTAGAGTCAGCATAGCCGTCCCAGGCCTCGGAGCAGACGGTCGTACGGTCGATGGGATCCGGACGGGGATTGGCATGGATGATATTGTATCCGATGAACGTGTTCGTTGCGCGTCCGCCGATATGGATGCTCGGCGAAAACATCTCACCCCGGTCCGGTCGCGGGCGGATGCCGTCTCCGATACTGATGTTGTATTCGACCCGGCTCCGGTCATTGCCGATGCTGTAGTCTTTCCGGGCGCCGCCGGCATCGCACACCAGCACCAGGCCGCCGTGATTGTCATGGCTGTAGTTGTATCGGATGACGGTACCGGTACAATTGTAGTCGCAGTCATACCCCTGTGCGTCAGAAGGGGCCTTGTGGTCACTCACTTCGTTGAACTGAATAAGGGTATTGTCGCAGCTCCAGGGCCAGATGCCGGCTGCAGCCTGGGCAGGCGGGAGAAGGTCGGGGCATTCCCGCATCACATTGTACTCGATCAGGGTACCGTCACAGCCGATGGGGACGATCCCATCGCCAGGGACCTGTTCGATCAGGTTGCCGCGCACGACCACTCCCGTATTCGGGAACCACTCGCTGCGCCTGAAATAGCCGTCCCAGATCATGGCATTGCGTTCGCAACGCAGGATATGGCAGTTGGAGATGGTCAGTTTATCAAACCGCGATGGAATTTCCCGGCCATGGTTGATGATGTGGATACCGGAACCGCCGCCCTCCCGCTTGATGAGGGACCCGTTGACATCATGGACGAACACGGAGTCAATGGTAATGCCGGCAGAGATACCATAGTCACAGACTTCAACCTGGAGACCGGTCCGTGCCGGGACCCGTTCCTTTCCGGTATTGACAATCTCAAGACCGCGGACGGTCAGGTATTCGGAATTCAGGACCCGGACGGCCCACATGGAAGAGTCCTGCCCCTGGATGACCGGCATCGGCCCGTCGCCATAGCCGCTGACAAGGATCGGAGCTTCTTCTGTTCCGCATCCGGTGATCTCCAGTGGTCCCATGAAAGTCCGGCCCCGTCGCAGCAATAACTTTTCCCCGGCTTTGAGGGGCGCGCTACCCGCCCTGGAGAGGGTTTTCCAGGCACGTTCGGGAGTAGTTCCGGCATTTTGGTCATCGCCTTGCTCGCTGTCAACATAATAGGCAACCGGGACGTTCCGGCCGGAACAACTGCTGAGCAGGAACAGGCCTGCCAGCAGCAGGAAACTTGTGAATTGTTGGATACGCATGGCTTTATTTGTCAAATTGTTGAACCATCATTCATTTCGGCAATCATGGCGCGGGCAACGGCCTTGGAAGCTCCTGTCCCGCCCAATCTCCGCCGGATTTCGGCATAGTCGGCGGCCATGCGGGAGCGGTAGTTTCCGTCTTCCAGCAGGCGACGGAGCTCGGAGAGGAGATTGTCCGCCGTAAAATAGTACTGGAGATATTCCTTGAAAGCGGCGCGGTCGAGAATCAGGTTTGCCAGACTGACGAAACGGATCTTGATGATATTGCGCATGATCAGGAAGGTCAGGGCAGCCGTCCGATAGCCGACCACCTGGGGTGTTCCGATCAGAGCCGCTTCAAGCGAAGCCGTCCCGGAATTGATGACGGCAGCCCGGGCATGACGGAGCACGGAGTAGGTTTCACCGAAGACGACGTGAACAAAGCTTCCGTTCCCCGCCAGGTCATAATCGGCCTCGGTACGGCCGGGAGCGGCAGCAATGACAAACTGATAATCAGCGAATTCCGGCATGGCGTGCATCTTGGCCGCCAGTTCCGAAAACACCGGCATCATCGATGCAATCTCTCCGCTGCGGCTCCCTGCCAGCAGGGCGATGAAGGGCCTGTCATCCAGGCCGGTCCGTTCCAGGAAGGCGGCCCGGGACTCGGACAGGGCATCGGACTGGTCAATCGCATCAATCAGTGGATTGCCCTTGTATATGAAATCGACTCCTTTCCGCGAAAAATACGCTGTCTCGAAAGGGAAAACGATGAACAGTTTGTCCACGTATGCCTTGAGTTTCCGGATCCGGCTTTCCCGGGAAGCCCAGACTTTCGGGGCGATGTAATAAAAGACCCGGAGACCCTGCTTGTGGGCGAATTCCGCAACGCGGAAGTTGAATCCCGGATAATCGACCAGGATGACGGAATCCGGCTTCCAGCGAAGAATGTCCGCCTGGCACTGCCTCAGCTTCCGGAGGAGCTTCCTTCCCTGGAGGAAAACTTCCCAGAATCCCATGACGGCCCCTTCCCGGTAATCCTTGACAAGACCGCTGTATCCTTGCCGTTCCAGGGCGACGGCATCCATTTTCTCCCCTCCCCAGTAACGGATGTCGGCACCGGGGTCTTCGTCATAAAGGCCCCGCATCAGGTTGGACGCGTGCAGGTCGCCGGATGCTTCGCCGGCTACGATGTAGTATTTCATAAGAGGGTCTTCAGTCGGTTATATTCTCCGTAATCGGTCAGGTCTACGCTGCAGGGAGTTACCGTAATCCATCCCGCCGCATTCAGGCTGTGGTCCGCCGTCTCCGTTTCCGTCTCGTCATCCACGAAAGTCCCGATCATGAAATAGGCTTCCTCCCCCTGCTCCAGATCTCCCCCGCTGCTGCGCCACAGGAAATCATGGTCCAGTCCCCGTCGGCGGAGCTCTTCTTCATTCCAGTGTTCAAATTCCTTGACCCAATGCCCCTTACCCTGGCGGGCGACCCGGATTCCCCGGATCGGGATTTCTGCCTTGGGGAAATTGATGTTGTAATAGATACCGAAACGGTCGGGCCAGTTGGAAAGAAGGGTTTTCACCAGTCCGGGGAGGTATTTTTCCACCTGGCTGAAATCCGCATCCGGACGGAAATCCGCCGTCGACACACCGATTGCCTTGCACCCGTTGAGTGCCCCTTCTTCCGCTCCCCCGAGCGTCGCAGAGTAATTGGCTCCCATCGATGCGTTGGAGCCATGGTTGATTCCGCAGATGACCAGGTCGGGATCCCGGTTCTCATAGCCATATTCCAGTCCGAACTTGACGCAACTGGCCGGGGTGGCGTCCAGATAAGCCCACTTGCCGGGCCCCTCATCCGGAAGTTTCTTGTAAGCCAATTTCTTCATACCCAGGGAAACGGCCATCGACATGGCACTCTGATGATATTTCGGCGCAACGACAGTCACATCGCCGAAAGAGGCCATGATCCGGGCAAGGACATAGATTCCGCCAGCCCTGTAACCGTCGTCGTTGCTGATGAGGATGCGCATTTTGACGTTAATTATTAAAATTTCTTCGAAATCTGAATACAAAGATACGGAATTATCAGATTTTTTCGTAAATTTGCGACGCCTCCGGAAGAAAATCGGAAGCGGGTTAGTAGAAGTATGTTTAACACTTTATAAATCAACTCTGTATTATGATCAAACTCGGTATTAACGGTTTCGGCCGCATCGGTCGCATGGTTTTCCGCGCCGCCGTCGAGAATTTCTCCAAAGACATCCAGGTTGTCGGTATCAACGACCTCCTCGATCCTGACTATCTCGCTTACATGCTTAAGTATGACTCTGTCCACGGCCAGTTCAACCACGACATCAAAGTCGAAGGCAACTATCTGATCGTTGACGGCAACAAGATCCAGGTCTTCTGCGAGAAAGATCCGGTCAACATCACTTGGGGTGCTCTCGAGGCTGATGTCGTCGTCGAATCCACCGGTTTCTTCCTCACCGAGGAGCTTGCTTCCGCCCATATCAAGGCTGGTGCCAAGAAGGTGATCATGTCCGCTCCTTCCAAGGATGCTACCCCGATGTTCGTCTATGGTGTGAACCACAAGACCTATGCCGGCCAGACCATCATCTCCAACGCTTCCTGCACCACCAACTGCCTTGCTCCTATCACCAAGGTCCTCAATGACAAGTTCGGTGTCGTCCGCGGTCTCATGACCACCGTCCACGCCGCTACCGCTACCCAGAAGACTGTCGACGGTCCTTCCAAGAAGGATTGGCGCGGTGGCCGCGGTATCCTCGAGAACATCATCCCGTCCTCCACGGGTGCTGCCAAGGCTGTCGGTAAGGTCCTCCCGGAACTCAACGGCAAGCTCACCGGTATGTCCCTGCGCGTCCCTACTTCTGATATTTCCTTCGTTGACCTGACGGTCGAACTCGCTAAGGAAGCCAGCTACGATGAAATATGCGCTGCCATGAAGGAAGCTTCCGAGGGCGAACTCAAGGGTGTTCTCGGTTACACCAACGAGGCTGTCGTTTCCACCGATTTCCGCAACGATTCCCGTACTTCCATCTTCGACGAGAAGGCCGGTATCCAGCTTGACAAGACCTTCGTGAAGGTTTGCGCCTGGTATGACAACGAGTGGGGTTACAGCAACAAGGTGCTCGAGATGGCCAAGGTCATTACGAAGTAAGTTGTTCCTCCATTAATTAAAGAGGGAGACTAAAAAGTCAATTGACTGATTAGTCTCCCTCTTTTTTTATTTCTCCCGGTCAAAAGAACTTGACGATTTCATCCAGGGATTTCCGCGCAGGGCGGGTGGGGTCATCGGCCCGGTATCCCAAGGCAATGACGGCCATGACGGCTTCCTCTTCGGGAATGCCGAACAACTGGCGGAGTCCGTCTGCATCGCGATAGCCCATGATCAACGTATCGAACCCCATGGAACGGGCCGCCAGGATCAGGTACGCGTCGCTGAGGCCATTGTCATAGGCGCCCCATCCGTCTCCGACCTCATTGGTCGCGTCACCACGGAAAAAGCCTGAAAGTCCTTTCCGGAACGTGGATACAAGGACGACGGGGGCTCCTGCGATATTCTCGGCATTGCGTTCTCCGACCAGTTTCTTGACCGCTTCAACTTTGTCGGGGCTGACAGCTGCATAATACCGGGTCGGCTGTCCGTTTGCCCAGGAAGGCGCATCCTGGACCATGGCCAGCAATGTGCGCACTTCGGGTTCCGTGATGGTCCGGGAGGCATCATAGTTCCTGACGCTTCTGCGGGAAGTAAGGACATCATCGAAAGATGGGGATGCAGGTTGTTTTTCACTGCTGCAGGCGCTCATTCCCAGAAGGAGCACCGCTCCAAAGACAATTCTTCTCATCATATAGCTATAGTTTCCGTTCGTTCATCAATATTCCCGGGGGCCGAAGATGTCCGTCCCGATACGCACCATCGTGGCTCCGTGCCGGACGGCGAGCGGCCAGTCCCCGGACATCCCGATGGAAAGCTCCGTAAAAGTGCCGCACATCTCGGGACGTTCCGCCCGGATCCGCTTGAAGAGAGATTCAATCCGTGCGAAATCCGCCTCTATCACGTCCTCGTCCTCCGTATTCGTCGCCATACCCATGAGCCCCCTGATCCGGAGGTTTTCGGAAGGGGTGTTTCCGGAACAGATCATCAAGATTTCTTCTTCGGAGAAACCTTGTTTCGTCTCTTCCGCGCCCAGATGAAGTTCCAGCAGGACATCCGTCACCTTACTGTGGTCTCTCCCCCATGCATCGATGGCTTCCAGCAGGTGCATCGAATCCACGGACTGGACCAGGGAAACGTAAGGGAGCACCATCTTGAGCTTGTTGGTCTGGAGATGGCCGATGAAATGCCACTCCACATCCGGGGGCATCTGCCGGACTTTGGCAGCAAGCTCCTGGGGACGGTTTTCACCGAAAATACGCTGGCCGGCATCATATGCCTCCATCAGACGTTCCACCGGGTGGAATTTGGAAACTGCCACCAGTTTTACACCTGATGGCAGTTTGCTGTATAAAGCGGATAAATTATCTTTTACCATTCTTTTTGCTTTGCTGGGCCTGCTGCTTCTGCATCTCCCGCTGCATTTTCTGAGCCTCTTCCAGACGCTGCTGCCACTTGGATTTCGGGGCCGGTTTTCCTTCGGCAGCCTTCACCTTTGCGAGAATCTGCTCCGGATGGACGAACCATTTCTTGATGATCCAGGTTTCCAGCATCGTAATGAGGTTGGAAAGCAAGTAGTAATAACTCAGGCCAGAAGAGAGGTTGTTGCAGATGAAGAACATCATGATCGGCATCATGTACAAGCTCATGAAACGCATCATCTGGGCATTCGGATCATTGCCGGCCGACTGGTTCTGCATCGTAATGCGGGAATAGAAAAACACGGACAAGGCCATCAACAAGGCAAACAGCGAGATATGGTCCATGCCCAGGATACTGGTTCCCCAATGGATGACATCGTCATAGGCGGAAAGGTCCTCGGCCCACAGGAAACGCTGTTGGCGCAGCTGGATGGAAGCCGGGAAGAACCGGAACATCGCCCAGAGGATCGGCATCTGGAGCAGCATCGGCAGACAGCCGCCCATCATGGAGACGCCCGCCTTGTTGTACAGTTCCATCGTAGCCTGCTGCTTCTTCATCGCGTCCTCCTGCTTCGGGTATTTGGCGTTGATCTTGTCCATTTCAGGTTTGAGCGCCTGCATTTTCGCAGAGGAAGAGTAGCTCTTGTAGGCAAACGGCAGCACGACGATCTTGATGAAAATCGTCATCAGGAGGATAATGATGCCGAAGCTGTCGATGAACTTGCTCAGCCAGTCGAACAGCGGAATGATCACCCCCTTGGTGAACCAACCGATCCATTTTCCTCCCAGCGGAATCACCTTTTCATAAGAATGTCCGTAGGCTTTCAGGCCTTTATAGTCATTCGGGCCGAAATAGAACTCAAACGGCACTTCAATGCGTTCGGAACCCGGCTGGATGTCAGCCCGCATGGAAGCCCGGCATGTCATCAGGTTGTGGTCCGGGTTGTCCTTCGGTGCAAACTCCACATTGAACTCTCCATAACTGAAATCCTTCGGCGCACGCATGATAGCGGAGAAGAACTGCTGCTGGAAAGCGAACCATTCGATCTTGTTGTCAAACCGTTTGGACCCGTTCCGCCCGTTACCGATATTTTCCGGCTTCTTGTCATCCGGGAAAAAATAGTTCAGGCGGGAATACTGGCTTTCGTTCTTGTATCCCTTTTCCATCCGCGGAATGACAGCCTCGAAATCAACATCGATGCTACCCACGTTACGGGGAATCAGGTTCTGCATCCCGACCATGGAAAGCGTCTGGGATACGGAATAGGAGTCCTTTTCCAACGTGTACTTTTCCTCGATATATCCGCCGCCCGAGAACGGAAGGCGCATCACGACAGTCGTGTCGTTGGATGCCTCGGGGATATACTGAAAGTTGAACTTGCGGGTGTCGACTGCCGTCGGGGCATAGACGACGAAGCCCAGCTGGCTCTTTCCTTCCTTCAGGATGTACAGGTCGCTCTGGTCATAGTTGGTGAAACCCTTCACCTGGACGGAATACGGCTGCGCACCGAGGGTCGTGAAGGCGATAGCCAGCTTGTCGTTCTCGATACGGATGATCTGGCCGGCCTGCTGGGTAGCGGCATTCAGGAGGGAATCACTGTAAACGGCCGCCTGGGTCGGAAGATTGGCGACGACAGTATCCTCCGGATGCTCGGCAAGATAGGCTGCTCGGATGCTGTCCTGACGGAAGGCTTCCACAGCCGCGATCGAATCCAGCTGGGCCTGATAGGCGACCTGCTTGCGATACTGCCGGCTCTGGTATCCGAAAAAGCCCATCATGATCAGGCCGATCAGGACAAAGCCGATGATTGAGTTTTTATCCATAGTTAGTCGTTGTTCTCCTCCTCCTTGGCCACCATTTCCCGGATCTTGGCTTCCAGCTGCTTGAGCTCAGCCTTGGCGGCATCGATGCGCTCCAGCATCTGGGCCTTAAGCGTCTCGGCGCCCTTGGACAGGCCAAAGAACCCGATATTATTCTCATAGGTCTGGATATCCTGCTGGAGCTGGTTGTACTTCTGGGCCAGTTTGTCCTTCTCGGTCAGCGGAGCGTTGCGGCGCGGTTCACGATTCCCGCGGCCGGCCTCGGAGCGACGGCCTCCCCGATGGAAATCAGGGAATTTTTCCTGCATGGCAGCGCGATAAGCAGCCCCGACAGCTTCCTTTTCCTTGAACGGAACGAAACCGATCGCATTCCATCTCTCCGCAAAGGCGCGTGCGGCTTCCGTATCTGCAGCGGCATCCCCGGCAGATTCATACGCCTTGATCTCTTCAATCAGGGCCTTCTTGGCCTTGAGATTGCCATAGAAATCATTCTCAGGACGTGCCTGCTTGTCACGCTCGTTGAAGAAAGCGTCGCAGGCCGCACGGAACCGCTTCCAGAGCTGCTCGGATTTCTTGCGCGGGACGGCGCCGATTTCCTTCCACTGGCGCTGGATTTCGATGATGGCGTCAGAAGTCTTCTTCCAATCCGTGCTGTCCTTGAGTGCCTCCACTTGTTCAATGAGGGAGAGTTTCTTCTCCATGTTGGCATTCATGTTGTCCTTGAACTCGTTGTAGAAGGAGCGCTTGCGTTCAAAGAAGGTGTCGCAGGCAGCGCGGAAGCGGTCATAGATCTTCTGGTTCTCCTTACGCGTAGCAAAACCGATCTTGCGCCATTCCGCCTGGATGCCTTCAATCTCCTTGGAGAGGGCATTCCACTCATTGGAGGAGACGATTTCTTTGGCGGCAATGGCTTCCACCTTCTCGCAAAGGGCGGTCTTCGCCTCCAGATTGGCGCTCTGCTGTTCCTTCAGCCCCTCAAAATGGGCCTGGTATTTCTTGTTGATGACGGAAGTGGCTGCGCGGAAGCGCTCCCAGATGCTGTCCCGGAACTCCTTGGCGACAGGACCGAATTCCTTCCACTGCTCGTGCAGCTTCTGGAGTTCCTTGAATGCGGAAACGACATCCTCGCTTTCCGCCAGGGCCTCAGCCTGCTCGCAGAACTCGGTCTTGGCTTCGAGATTCTTCCGGAAATCGAGGTCGCGGAGATCCCGGTTGATCTGGACCAGGTCGTAGAACTTCTCGACATAAAGCTGGTAGGTGTCATTGATATCCCGATAGTTCTGCTGCGGGACCTGACCGATTTCACGCCAGCGGTTCTGGATCTCCCGGAATTTCGGGAAGGCATCCTTCATGTCTCCCTGCTCTTCGACGAGAAGCTTCAGGTCTTCGATGACGGCCTGTTTCTTCGAGAGGTTTTCCTCGCGTTCGGCATCGAGCTGGCGGTTGTATTCCGCACGCTCTTTCTTATACGTATTGTAAATGGCCTTGAATCCGGCTTCAATGGCGGCAAAGGGGCTCTGCGCCTCTCCTTCCTGCGGCTCGGAGGCGATTTCTTCAACGGTTTCCGCATCGGGTTCCTCGACGGAAGCATCCAGGCCCGCTTCGGCCTTCTCGCGGGAAAGCCTCTTATAGAAAGCGGATTTGATGGCTTCGGCTTCCTTGGAACGTTTCATACGGTCGACACTTTCAGTCAGCGATTGGAACAGGCCGGACAGTTCGGCGAGCGTCTTCTCGCCATAGTTGATGACGGTTTCCTTGACTTCCTCCACGATTTCTGCTGCCGTCTTCGGCTCTTCCTGGGCTACATCTGGGGTTTCGACGACTGTCTCGACAACCTCAGGCTTCATTTCTTCACTCATGATAAATGGTGTTCAAAAGTTTAACATATTATCGGACAAAATGTCCAGAATGCAAATATAAGAAATTTTCCTATTTTATCATAAAACACTAAATTTGCACGACAAACTAACTGCTATGCGAATCGATATCCTTACCGTGGTTCCGGAACTGCTGGAGAGTCCGCTGAGTCATTCCATCCCCGGACGGGCCGTCAAGAAAGGGCTCGTTGAAATCCATGTCCACAATCTCCGAAAATACGGAATCGGCCCGCGTCTGACCGTGGACGACTATTGCTATGGCGGAGATGCCGGGATGGTCATGATGGTGGAACCCGTTTTCAAGATGATCGAGGAACTGAAGGCCGAACGGGATTACGACGAAGTCATCTACATGGCGCCGGACGGGGAAATCCTCGACCAGGGCATTGCCAACGAATTGTCCCTGAAAGAAAACATCATCATCCTGTGCGGACACTACAAAGGCATTGACGAGAGGATCCGCGAACATCTCGTCACCCGGGAAATCTCGGTCGGGGATTTCGTCGTGAGCGGCGGTGAGATTCCGGCCGCCCTGCTCGCCGACAGCATCATCCGCCTCATCCCCGGCGTGCTGACAGACGAGACTTCCGCCCTGAGCGACAGTTTCCAGGACGGACTGGTCTCCCCTCCCGTCTATACACGGCCGGCGGAATACAACGGGTGGAAGGTCCCCGATATCCTCCTGTGCGGCAATCCCAAACTGATCCGCGCCTGGCAGGACGAACAGGCGCTCGCCCGGACACGGCAGCGGCGTCCCCACCTGCTGGACAACATGGACTAAAAGATTTAAAGCTCGCTTCCCAGCGAGCTTTAAATTGGTTAGTTAGTAGTGTATTCTTACTCTGAAGAAGGTTAATTAATGTTGGTTAGAAGAGTCGTTCTTCACGTAAAACAATTATTAAATAATTTTATAAAATCATTTGGTCTTGTTTTAACTATTGCAAATATAGGCAAAGATTTTTATTCACCAAAAAATTTCGAATAAAACTTTATTTAATAAATTTTTTTAATATCAGAACGACAACGTCATTTTGAGCATATAATTGCGGGGAGATTGGGGATAAACCCCCACTCCAGTGGCGACAGAGCCGGTTTCTTCGTTGTAAGATTCCCATCTCCAACCGGAAGCATAGTACATCAGGTTGAACAGATTGTTCACGTATGCCGCAAGGCGGAGCTGGGCATGGCGGCCGAGCTGGAATCTATGCGAAACGGAAAGATTCGCCACATAATATGCCGGGATGGCCATCTCATCCCGCATGGAATTGTCCAGGAACTGCCGTCCGACATATTTCCCGTCCAAAGTCAGAGCCGTCGTTTTCAAGGAGTTCGTCGCCACGCCCCGCCAGGGTGTTACCTCCATCTGCAGCATTCCGATGACGGAAGGCGACATCAGCATCTGCGTCCGACCGTACGGAACGGGATGGGTCCTTCCGGAATAATCATCGATTTCCACATAAGCGGTATAATCGTCGATTTCATTTACGGACAATGTCGTGTTCCCGTCCAGCCGCAACCACCGGGCAGGCGCCCAGGCTGCGGATAATTCGACGCCCCGCCTCCAGGCGCGCGGGACGTTCTCCTTGATGGCATAGCCGGAACTGGAAAGCTTGCCGGTTTCCAGCAGCATGTCGGTATATTCCATCAGGTAGACATTGGCGGAAGCCGAAAAAGAAGAGGCGCTGAACCCGTAGCCTGCTTCGACATCCACCATGGATTCCGGACGGATCGGAATATTCTCCCCCTTGATGTTTTCCTTGATGTCGCTCCGGCCAGGCTCCCTGTTTCCGAGTGCGACAGAGGCAAATATCTTATGCCTTCCCAGCCGGGCGGTCAAGCCGGCGCGGGGATTGAAGAAATCCCAGTTCTTGTGATAGTCCATCTCAATGGAACTCACTTTGTCATCCCGCCCCGTCAGGTCATAACCGATATGGCGATACTGGAGGTCCACATACGCTGTAAGCCATTCCAGGGGACGGTATTCGGACCGCACGAACGCAGACAGGTCATCTTTCCTTCCCTGGTTGCGATACCAGGCGCTTTTTGCATTCAACGACGCATAGTCATACGTTTCCCCAAGTCCCTTGGCCCAAAGCATTTCTCCCCAGTGGCCGCCGTCATAACGGGACAGATACACTCCTCCCGTCACATCCAGCCGGTCAGAACGGAACCGCAGGTCGGAATTGAAAACCCAGAGATCGTTCCCCATTTTCTTGCGATAGATCATGTCACTCTTTTTCGCACCGTCCCATTCAGAGAACGGGAATCCGAATTCCGCATATTTCCGCCCGGTTTTGTAATACTCGTCATAGCCGTCACCCCGTGAATAATCCAGGGTATTCGACCAGGACAGCCGGTCCGTCAAAGCGCGGGTGTAGTTCAGCTGGACATGATGCTGGGTATAGTTGTCAGTCTGGTTGTCATAATAGCAGGTGCGGCCGCTGTCATCCGTGTATTCTCCGGCTTCGTTGTAACGGCGGTCGAGGGCATATTGCTCCAGGGAGATGCCATCCCAAGTGATGCCGCTACGCTGGTCACCAACCAGGTAAGTCAGCCGGAGTGAATTACGCCCCCGCAGCCAGCCCAGGGTCACAAAGCCTGACTGTGACTGGACAAAGGCATTCCGGATATATCCGTCCGTCGTACCTTTCGCGTAGGCAGCAGTCGCATAAAAGCCCTTGTCTGTCAAGCCCGTAGAAGCCGAAAGGGTGGTAATGAGCGTTCCATACGAACCGGCACCCACCTCCAGGGTCGCGAACGGGTCGGGCGTAACGAAGCCAGTATTCATGTTGATGCTGGCGCCGAAGGCTCCTGCCCCGTTAGCCGAGGTTCCCAGTCCCCGCTGGACCTGGACGTGGGAGATCAGGCTCGTAAGGGCGGGGATATTCACCCAGAACACTTCCTGCGACTCGGCGTCATTGAGGGTGATGCCGTTCAGGGTAACGTTGATCTGGGATCCTTTCGAACCGCGGATGGTCATGGCAGAGTTGCCGAGTCCCGTACCGCCTTCATTGTACGTAACGACGGAAGGCAGCAGGTTCAGGGTCATGGGAAGGGAATTCATGGGATTGGAAGAGCGAAGCTGGTCCTTGCCCATCGTGGAATAGGTTACGGGGGTGTTCTCACCGGCCCGCGTGGACGAAACGACAATGCTGTCCAGCCGTTCAGTCCATTCTTCGGTCTGTGCTCCTGCACAGACACACAGCACAGAAAGTGCCGCAGTCAATACGGTTTTTTTCATTTTTTCCTCCGGCGGTATGAGCCGCATCAGGTTCAATGGGTATAATCTCAACCGGGCACAGGGCCCGATACCCCAAAATATGGATGGTTATTTCTTAACTAGTTCAACCCGGTACAAGCGTTTCCAGTTCTTGCCGGTCAGGTAGATCCGTCCCTCCCCGTCCACGGCGATGCCGTTCAGGACGTCGGTGTCGGGCGTGCGGAGGGAATCCGGAAGCAGTCCGGTGCAGTCGACCGTGGCTTCCACCTTCCCGTCTTTCGGATTGATCACGACGATCAGGTCGGTCGTATACACATTCGCCCAAATCTTTCCATCAATCCACTCCAATTCGTTCAGGTAGCGCACCGGACGGTTGTTCAGGGTCACCTTCTGGCGGCGGACGACCTTCAAGTCAGGGTCCATGAAATACAGGCTGGAAGATCCGTCGCTGGCAATCAGCTGTTTTCCGTCCGTCGTAAGCCCCCAGCCTTCCCGGTTGTAAGCGACAGTGGACTTGTACTTGAGCGTTTTGGCATCGTAGCGGAACGCGACCCGGTTGGTCCAGGTCAGGATATAGAGGTCATCCCCGAGGATGACGGATCCCTCCACGAAATACTTCCGTGCAAAGTCCTGCTTACTCAGGGGAAGGCCGCTCGCCAGGTCCACCGTCCGCAGCGTACTCTCTCCATACTGTCCGGTAGTCTCATAGAGCGTTCCCCCATGGAAGAACAGCCCCTGCGTATAGGAATGCTCGTCATGGGGATACTCCTCCACGACTTTCACCTTGTATTCCTTCACCTGGGCCTGGGAACAGGCTGCCAGCAGGAGGGAGACTCCGGCCAGCAGGAACCGTCTTGCGAAAGAATGTAGGGATGCCATAACGGGTGTACTTAACAATACCGGCGCAAATTTAGCTTTTTTTTCGTACCTTTGCAACCGCTCAGCACAATGGCGGGACGATCTGCCGCGCCGCTCCGGCGGTGAGGAAAGTCCGGACAGGGCAGGGCGCCCGACTGTGGAAAGCACAGAAGGGAGTAATCTTTTGATATCGTAACAGAAAACAACCGCCGGGCCTTTTCGGCAGTGATGCCGTTTTCCGGCAAGGGTGAAAACGCGGGGTAAGAGCCCACGACCATGTGCGGCGACGTACACGGGGTACGGTATCCGGGCCTGCAAGACCAAATATACTGGCAGATGAGGGCGGCCCGTCCGATGCCAGGGGGTAGGTTGCGTAGATAAATGGCAGATTTAAAAACAGAAACCGGCTTACGGCCCCGCCACTGAAACGAATCCCGCGGCTGAGTCCGCGGGATTCTTCGTTTCAGACATCCAGGTAATGGCACCAGCCGTGGGTGTCTTCCAGTTCACCGAACTGGATCCCGGTAATCCGCGCATACAGTTTCTTCGACACCGGACCGACCTCACCGTCCGGGCAGAAGCGGAATTCACGGGCGACCTCCGGCGCTTCCAGGACCGGTTTGATGTCGATGTGCGAAATCGGAGTGATCACGACGGCCGTACCGCAGCCTCCGACTTCCTCGAACGAATCCAGTTCTTCCAGCCGAATCGGGCGCTTCTCCACTTCCATGCCGAAATCGGCCGCCACTTCCTGGAGGGTTTTGTTCGTAATGGAAGGAAGGACGCTGTCCGACAGCGGGGTGATGTACTTGTTCCCCTTGATGCCGAAGAAATTGGAGGACCCGAATTCGTCGATGTATTCCCGGGTGGAGGAGTTCAGGTACAGGAGTTCGGCATATCCCTGTTCATGGGCGAATTTGTAGGGCTTGAACGTCGCCGCGTAATTGGCGCCGATCTTGTAACTGCCCGAACCCTTCGGAGCCGCCCGGTCATAATTGCCGGGAATCACGGCGGCGCAGGACTTGAGATGTGCGCCATAATAGGAACCGGCCGGTGCGCAGATGACGGCAAAGATCGCCTCGGGATACGGCACCAGCTGCATCTGGGGATGCATGCCCACGAGCAGCGGGCGGAGATACAGCGAAGCCTGGTGCCCGTAGGGCGGCAGGAACTCCGCGTTGCCCTTGACGCAGCGCTCGCACATATCGATGAACATTTCCTTGTCAGGACATGGCATACCGAGGTATTCGGCCGTACGCGCCATGCGGGCGGCATTTTCTTCCGGCCGGAAAATGGCGGCGCGGCCGTCTTTCTGACGAAAGGCCTTCAGTCCTTCGAAGCAGGAAATCGCATAGTGGAACACCTGTGCGAAGGGGTCGAAAGTAAAGGAGAAAGTCTCTGTCTCTTCCACGGGAGACCACTGGCCGTCCTTGAAATGGGATAGGACGACCGTTCGGGTCCGATAGGCATCGAAGCCCAGTGAATTCCAGTCTATCTGTTTCATATCGCGTTAAATGTTAGATGCAATCCAGTCGCCAACTTCCGAAGTAGTGCAGGTCCCTCCAAGGTCTTCCGTTACGATGCCGGCCTCCAGGGAGGCGGCTACGGCCCTCCGGATGGCTTTTCCCTCCTCCATCAGGCCGAAGGCATACTCGAACATCATGGCGGCGGACAAGATCGCTGCCACAGGGTTGGCGATGTTCTTGCCGGCCGCCTGGGGATAGGAGCCGTGGATGGGTTCGAAAAGGGAGGTATGCTCGCCGACAGAAGCGGATGCCAGCAGGCCCATCGATCCCGAAATGCAGCTGGTTTCATCGGTAAGGATGTCACCGAACGTGTTTTCCGTCACCAGAACATCGAAGAATTTCGGGCAACGGATCAACTGCATGGCCGCATTGTCCACGAACATGTAATCGACCGTCACGTCAGGATAACGGGGTTCCATTTCCCGGGCAACCTGGCGCCACAAACGGGAGGATTCCAACACGTTGGCCTTGTCTACGACGGTCAGGTGCCGGCGCCGGCGAAGCGCATATTCGAAAGCCAGTTCCAGGATGCGTTCCACTTCGGCACGACTGTAAATGCAGGTGTCGTAGGCGGTATTTCCGCCGTCTTTCCTGCCTTTCTCCCCGAAATACATGCCGCCGGTCAGTTCCCGGATGCAGAGGAAATCGGCGCCGTCCACCAGTTCGGTCTTGAGGGGCGACTTGTCCACCAAGGATTTGAAAGTCTCTACGGGGCGGAGGTTCGCATAGAGTCCGAGCTGCTTGCGGATGGCCAGGAGTCCCTGTTCCGGACGCACTTTCGAAGTCGGGTCATTGTCATATTTGGGATCCCCTACCGCACCGAAGAGGACCGCGTCGCTTTCCATGCAGAGCGCATGGGTCTCGGCAGGATAGGCATCGCCGAAACGGTCGATGGCGCAGGCGCCGACATAACCGAACACGTACTCGGCCTCATGTCCGAAACGGGTGCAGACGGCATTGACGGCCTTGACGGCCTGTTCGACGACCTCAGGTCCGATGCCGTCACCGGGGAGTTTTGCAATTTTCAGTTTCATATCAGATTGTTTTCGATAAGGTTCAGCATTTTGACCGTTGCCTTGATGGCCGCTTCCGTCTGGTCGGAATCGATTCCCCTGGTCTTGAAATCACGGCCGTCGAAATCCCAGGAAATGGATGTCTCCACAAGGGCGTCAGTCTTGCCGCCGGGCGGAATCTTGACCAGGTAGTCCGTCAGTTTGGGATGACGGCGCCCAAGCCGGTCATAGATTTTCCACAACGCCTTCATGAAGGCATCATATTGTCCGTCTCCGGCTGAGGATTCCTCATATTCGGTTCCGTCGATGTCAATCCGGAGATTCGCCAGAGGGCGCATGCTCCGGGTCAGCTGGAGGCTGTAATTCACGATATGGATCCGGTCTGGGACGGCGGAGAAATCCCCTTTCAGGACGTCGGCGATGATGAAGGGAAGATCTTCAGGAGATAGACTCTCCTTCTTGTCCCCGAGTTCCACCACACGGGCGGTCACCACCCGCATCTGTTCCGGAGTCAGGTTGATGCCCAGGGACTCCAGGTTCTTGACGATATTCGCCTTGCCGCTCGTTTTGCCGAGGGCATAATGGCGATGGCGGCCGAACCGCTCCGGAAGCAGCGCGTTCTGGTACAGTCCGCCTTTCTTGTCCCCGTCGGCATGGACCCCGCTCGTCTGGGTGAAGACGAATTCGCCCACCAGAGGCTGGTTGGCCGGAATCCGTACACCGGAAATCGTTTCCACATACCGGCATACATGCATCAACTTGCCTTCGTCCAACGTATTCGCGACCTTCAGATGATCATTCAAGATTCCGAGGGCGCTGGAAACCGGAAGATTCCCGGTCCGTTCTCCAAGCCCGTTGACCGTAGTATGAATGCCTTGTACCCCCGACTTGACGGCCTCGAATGTATTGGCCGCCGCAAGGTCATAGTCATTATGCGCGTGGAAGTCGAAGCGGATGCCGGGATACCGCTCCACCATCGTCCGGCAATACAGGGCTGTCCGGTCCGGATCCAGGATACCGAGCGTATCCGGCAGCATGATCCGCCGGACGGGAGCGTCCTTGAGCGCATCCACCAGGAAGAAGACATAGTCGGGGGAATCCGTCATGCCCCCCGACCAGTCCTCCAGGTATACGTTCACCTCGAGGCCGCGGGAAACAGCCTTTGAGATGTCCCTCAGGATATCGTCAAGGTGCTCCCGGGGTGTTTTCCGGAGCTGCCCCTCGACGTGACGGAGAGACCCTTTCGTCAGCAGGTTCATCACCCTTCCCCCTGCCGAGGAAATCCAGTCGATCGACAGGCCGCCATCCACGAATCCAAGCGCTTCCACCGCATCAAGATGACCACAGGTCGCCGCCCAGGAACAGATCTTGGAAAACGCTTCCTGTTCCCCGGAGGAAACCCTGGCCGAACCCACCTCGATCCGGTTGACTTTCAGTTCCTCCAGAAGCAGGCGGGCAATGGCGAGTTTCTCGTCCGCATTGAACGAGACACCTGCCGTCTGCTCCCCGTCCCGGAGCGTTGTATCCATGATTTCGATCATCGCTTTTCCCAGGCTTCAATCTTGTCTTTCTGCAACAGGAGGAAATCAATGTCGTCCAAGGCATTCATCAGGCAATACTTCTTGTACGCATTGAGTTCAAAAGATTCGCTGTGTCCTGTAGCCAGATTGGTTACGGTCTGCGCCGGCACATCCACCCGCACCCGGGCTGAAGGATCCGCAGAAACCGTTTCAAACAGTTCCGCCAGGAATCCCTCTGACACAACCACGGGAAGGACGAAATTGTTGAGTTCATTATTCTTGTGGATATCCGCGAAGAAACTGGAAATCACCACCTTGAACCCGTATCCGGCAATGGCCCAAGCCGCATGTTCCCGGCTGGAACCGGACCCGAAATTCTTTCCGGCAATGAGTATCTCCCCGCCATAACGCGGATCGTTCAGGACAAATCCCGGAACGGGAGTCCCGTCCGGCCGGTAGCGCCAGTCACGGAAAAGGTTTTCTCCGAAAAAACGCTCATCGCGGGTCGTAGCTTTCAGGAAACGGGCCGGAATGATCTGGTCCGTATCCACATTCTCGAGCGGCAGCGGCACGCAAGTGCTTTCTATGATGTTGAATTTCTGTTTCATAACAACTCCCTTGGATCAGTGATGACACCTGTGACGGCTGCCGCAGCCGCCGTCAGCGGGCTGGCGAGCAGCGTGCGGGCACCCGGTCCCTGGCGCCCTTCGAAATTACGGTTGCTGGTCGAGACGCTGTACTTTCCGGCCGGTATCTTGTCGTCATTCATGGCCAGGCAGGCCGAACAGCCCGGCTGGCGGACGGCAAATCCCGCCTCTCCCAAAATCTTGTCCAGCCCCTCTTCCTGGATCTGGCGGCGCACTTCCCAGGAACCGGGGACGAGCCACGCCGTAATGCCGGGCGCTTTCTTCCGGCCTTTTACGAGGGAGGCGAAAGCCCGGAAATCCTCGATGCGACCATTCGTACAGGCCCCGAGGAAAACATAATCCACTGGTTTTCCGAGCAGGACCTCGCCCGGCTGGAAGCCCATGTAAGACAGGGACTTGAGGAAAGACGTCCTCCCCTCCTCCGGAATCGATTCCACCTCCGGGATCCGCCCGTTGACAGGGATTCCCATGCCGGGATTGGTCCCGTAGGTCACCATGGGGCTGATATCGGACGCGTCATATACCACCTCACGGTCAAAGACTGCGTCATCGCCGCTCCGGAGCGTCTTCCACCGGGCCACAGCCTGTTCCCACTGTTCTCCCTTCGGCGCGTGTTCCCGGCCTTTGAGATAAGCGAAGGTCGTCTCATCCGGGGCGATGAAGCCGCCTCTTGCTCCCATCTCTATGGAAAGGTTGCACAGTGTCAGCCGTCCTTCCATGGAAAGGTTCCTGACGGCCTCACCGGCATACTCGACAAAATACCCCGTTGCGCCGCTGGTGGTCAGCTGTTTCATGATGTACAGCGCCATGTCTTTTGCCGTAACGCCCTCTCCCAAAGTTCCTTCCACTCTGATTCGCATGGATTTGGGCTTGGGCTGCAGAATGCACTGAGACGCCATGACCATTTCCACTTCACTCGTACCGATGCCGAAGGCGACAGCCCCCATCGCACCGTGCGTGGAGGTATGCGAATCCCCGCAGACGATCGTCATTCCCGGCAGGGAAAGTCCACGTTCCGGGCCCACGACATGGATAATGCCGTTCCGCGGGTCCATCATGCCGTAGTGCGTCAGTCCGAACTCGGCGACATTGGCTGCCAGGGTATCCACCTGCTTTTTGGACACCGGGTCCTCAATCGGCTTGTCCTGGTCATGGGTCGGCGTATTGTGGTCCGGCATACAGATGATCTTCTCCGGGCGGAGGCAGCGGATGCCGCGGGCGCGCAGTCCGTCAAACGCCTGGGGACTCGTCACTTCATGGCAGTACAGGCGGTCGATATACAACTGGTCCAGTCCTCCTTCGACATGCTGTACGACATGGGCGTCCCAGGTTTTGTCAAATAATGTGTTCATCCGTTCTTTCAGATTTTGTTGATACAGTCCACATAGGCTTCGATGGATGCCGTAACGATGTCCGTGCTGGCGCCGAAACCATAGTAGACATGGCCTTCGTTTTCTACCTGCATGTGAACTTTGCAGCAGTCATCGGATCCTTTCGTAACGCCCTGGATCGTGAATTCGTTGATGGTTACCTGGCGCTTCACAATCTGGCGGAGTGCATTGATGGCCGCATCGACCGGGCCGTTTCCCGTCGCCGCCGCCTCGAATTTCTCCCCGGCGATGTCCAACCCGATGGAAGCCACCGGCTTCATGCCGATGCCGCTCGTCGCCTGCAGCCAGTCCACTTTGATCCGCCGGTCATGGGCGCGGTCCGCCCCTGCCAGCATCAGAATATCGTCGTCATGGATTTCCTTCTTTTTGTCGGCCAGCAGGAGGAATGCCCGGTACACCTCATCCAGTTTCTCGTCCGGCAGCCTCACTCCGTTCACTTCCAGGCGGTATTTCAGGGCCGCCCGGCCGCTCCGGGCCGTGAGCACGATCGAGTTGGTATCGACACCCACGTCCTTGGGATCGATAATCTCATAGGTGCCGGCATTCTTGAGGACGCCGTCCTGGTGGATGCCGGAAGAATGGGCGAACGCATTCTTGCCGACAATGGCCTTATTGGGCTGGACAGGCATGTTCATGAGCGTCGACACCAGCCGGCTGACCGGGTAGATGCGCTGGGTATTGATATTGGTCTCCAGCGGAATCCCCCTGTGGGCCTTCAGGATCATGGCGACTTCCTCCAGAGCCGTATTTCCGGCCCGTTCGCCGATGCCGTTGATGGTCACTTCGCATTGACGGGCACCGGCCAGGAGGCCGGCCATGGTATTGGCCGTCGCCATGCCGAGATCATTGTGGCAATGGGTGGAGATGACGGCTTTGTGGATGCCGTCCACATGCTCGACCAGGTACTTGATCTTGGCGCCGAATTCCTCCGGCAGGCAGTAGCCGGTCGTGTCAGGGATGTTGATCACCGTTGCGCCGGCCTTGATCACAGCCTCGACGACACGGGCAAGGTACTCGTTATCGGTCCGTCCTGCATCTTCCGCATAGAATTCCACATCCTCGACATACTGCTTGGCATATTTCACCGCACGCACAGCCCTCTCCAGGATCTCCTCCCGGTTGGAATTGAACTTGTAGCGGATATGCTCGTCAGACGTACCGATACCCGTATGGATCCGTCCCCGCTTGGCATGCTTGAGCGCCTCCGCAGCCATGTCGATATCCTTCGGCACGGCCCGGGACAGGGCGCAGATCACCGGCCAGGTCACCGCCTTGGAAATCTCGACGACCGAGTTGAAATCCCCGGGACTCGAGATCGGGAAGCCGGCCTCGATCACATCTACGCCGAGCTGTTCCAGCGCCTTGGCCACCTGGATTTTCTCCACGGTGTTGAGCTGGCATCCCGGGACCTGTTCCCCGTCACGGAGTGTCGTATCGAATATGTAGACGCGATCGCTCATCGGTCAATCTCCTCGGGACGGAGTTTACGTACAACGGCTCCTGTGCGCCAGAGTTCGCTTTCGCGAAGCGCCTTCAGTTCCTCTTCCAGGCCCTTACGGTAATCCGGTTTGGAGTTGGCGTCGATGGAAACCTGCGCTTCCTCGCCGCTCGCTACCCGGGCATAGAGTTTTTCGAAGACCGGTTTCGTCGCATCGTGGAAAGGTCCCATCCAGTCGAGAGCCCCGCGCTGGGCTGTCGTCGAGCAGTTGGCATACATCCAGTCCATGCCTTTCTCCGCAAAAAGCGGCATCAGGGACTGAGTGAGTTCCTCGACCGTTTCATTGAATGCTTCGGACGGCGAGTGGCCGTGCTCGCGAAGGACCTCATACTGAGCCGACAAAATACCCTGGATGGCCCCCATCAGGGTTCCGCGCTCTCCGGTCAGGTCCGAATACACCTCCCGTTTGAAATCAGTCTCGAACAGGTAGCCCGAGCCGACACCGATACCCAGGGCAAGCGTACGCTCCAAGGCATGCCCCGTCGCGTCCTGATAGACGGCATAAGAGGAATTCACGCCACGGCCCTGCAGGAAAAGACGACGGAGGGAAGTTCCCGAACCTTTGGGCGCCACCATGATCACGTCCACGTCCTTCGGCGGAACGATTCCGGTCCGGTCATTGTAGGTGATGCCGAACCCATGGGAGAAATACAGGGCTTTTCCGGTGGTCAGGTGCTTCTTGACGACCGGCCACACGGCGATCTGCGCGGCGTCGGACACCAGATACTGGATGATGGTACCCTTTTCGCAGGCCTCTTCGATCCCGAACAGGTCGACGCCCGGCACCCAGCCGTCCGCGACGGCCTTGTCATAAGTCTTTCCGGGCCGCTGGCCGACGATGACACGGAAACCGTTGTCCTTGAGATTCAGTGCCTGTCCGGGTCCCTGGACGCCGTAACCGATGACGGCGATGGTTTCTCCGGCGAGGACTTCGCGGGCTTTTTCGAGCGTGAATTCTTCTCTGGTGACGACATTCTCGTCGACGCCTCCAAAATTGATCTTTGCCATAATGAATTATTGAATGTTAAGTTGTTTCCTTTCCCTTTCCCGTTTCCGCAGGAACTTGAAGACAGGTTCCTGTGTCGCCCGGGATACGGCGATACGGCCGGAGCGGACGAACTGAAGGACCCCGAACGGTTTCAGTTCGTCATGCAACTGGGCGGTTTCCTCGGAGGATCCGGTCTTCTGGATGACCGTGAAGGTCTTGTTCATTTCCACGATACGGGCATGGAAGCGGTCCAGGACATTCTCGATGTCCCCGCACTCAAGCAGGCTTTCCGTCGACACCTTGTACAGAGCGAGCTCCCTGTAGACAATCTTGTCGGAAGTGTAGAAAAAAACCTTGATGACGTCCACGCGCTTCTCGATCTGCTGGACACTCTCCTTTACTTTCTTTTCCGTTCCGCTGGTAACGATAGTGATATTGTGGACCCCCTCCAGCGAGGTGGCGCCGGCCGAAAGGCTCCAGATACTCAGGTTGTGACGGGTGAATACGTTCGTAATTTGGGCAAGGAGGCCGATCTGGTTCTCGGTGTAGATGGTCACCGTGTATTCCTTGATTTCGTTTTCCATATCAACTATACCATTCGGTTTCAGTGAGCATGATTTCATGGATTCCCTTTCCCGGTGGAATCATCGGCATGACGTTTCCGGTTTCCAGGACGTGGACGTTCAGCAGGCAGGGTTCATCATCCGCGAACAGGTCGCGCAGGGCAGGTTCCAGTTCTTCGCGTCGCTCAACGGTCTGGCAGCGGATACCATATGCCCGGGCGATGAGGGCATAGTCCGGATTCAGCATCCGGGTCTGGGAGTAGCGTTCCCCGAAAAACAGCTGTTGCCACTGCCGGACATTACCGAGCCAGTTGTTGTTCAGCAGGACGATTTTCACGCCGATGCGTTCCTGCATGATCGTACCGAACTCCTGCAAGGTCATCTGGATGCCACCGTCTCCGACAAACAGGCAGACTGGTCGCCGGGGATCAGCAATCTTGGCCCCGATCGCGGCAGGAAGGCCGAATCCCATCGTCCCGAGGCCTCCGGACGAAATAAAGCTCCGGGCGGCGCAGAAACGGGAATAACGGGCGGCCATCATCTGGTTCTGGCCCACATCCGTCACGATGACCGCCTTGCATTTCGTAACCCGGGATACGCCATCAATGACCTCTCCCATGCGGATGAGACCGTTGCCGGGACGGATCTCAGGGTCGATAACCATCGCTTTTTCCCTCGCCAGGCACGGGGCGAACCCGGCCACCCACTCGGGATGATGCCTTTCCTGCATCCGGCTGGTCAATTCCGTCAGGACCTTCCGGGCATCCCCACGGATGCCGACGGTGACGGGAATAATCTTTCCGATTTCCGACGTGTCGATGTCGATGTGGATTACCTTGGCTTGGCGGGCATACGTAGAAACCGTTCCGGTTACACGGTCATCGAAGCGCATGCCGACAGCAATGAGGACATCACACTGGTTGGTCATGATGTTCGGAGCCACGTTCCCATGCATGCCGATCATTCCCTGGTAGAGCGGGAAATCCGAAGGAAGGGCACTCAGGCCAAGCAGAGTGGAACCTGCGGGGATATCCCCTTTTTCCAAGAAGGCCTGCAGGGCAGTCTCCGCATGGCTCAGGGTAACACCCTGTCCGAATACGACAAAAGGCCGTTCGGCATGATCCAGCAAGTCGACAGCCTGCCTGAGCGCCACCTCCGAAGGCTTGGGCTCAGGAATATAGCTCCGGATGAAATCGCATTTTTCAAAATGGAAATCCGTCATGCCGACCTGGGCATCCTTGGTGAAATCCAGCACCACGGGACCGGGGCGTCCCGTATTGGCGATATAGAAAGCGCGGGCAACGGCCCAGGCGACATCCTCAGCCCGGCGGATCTGGTAATTCCACTTGCTGATCGGAGCCGTCAGGCCGATGATGTCCGCCTCCTGGAACGCGTCCGTTCCCAAGGCCGCCGCAGGAACCTGTCCCGTGATGACGACGACCGGCGTGGAGTCTGTCATGGCATCGGCGATGCCGGTTATAACATTCGTCGCACCGGGGCCCGAGGTGACGATGACGACACCGGGGACGCCCTTGATCCGGGCATACCCCTGCGCGGCATGGATCGCGCCCTGTTCGTGGCGGACGAGAATGTGGCGGATCGAGTCCGTGAAATCGCAGAGACTGTCATAAACGGGCATGATCTGCCCGCCGGGATATCCGAAGACGGTGTCCACACCGGATTCGACCAGGGATCGCCACAATGCTTCTGAACCAGTAATCATATCTATTTGTCGTTAGTCGTTCTGCAGGATGATCAATCGATGACCCGGACCGCACCTTGATCGGCCGAGCTCACCATCCGGGCGTAGGCAAGCAGGCTTTTTGAAACATCCCGGTGACGATGGGGAGGCGTGAACGCCAGGGTGCCGCGTGCCACCTCTGCCTCGCGCCGGAGCGCAAGTTCTTCCGCTGGGACGAGGAGCCGGATGGAACGGGAAGGAATGTCGATTTCAATGGTATCCCCGTCGCGGACCAGCGCAATGTTTCCGCCGGCGGCAGCCTCCGGAGAGACATGGCCGATACTCAGTCCGGAAGTTCCTCCGCTGAAACGTCCGTCCGTCAGGAGGGCACACGCCTTGCCGAGATGCATCGACTTGAGGTAAGAAGTCGGATACAGCATTTCCTGCATGCCGGGACCGCCTTTCGGCCCCTCATGCGTGATGACGACGACGTCTCCGCTGCGGACCGTCCCGTCCAGGATCCCTTCACAGGCGGCCTCCTGGGAATCGAACACGCGCGCAGGACCGGAAAACTTCCAGATGGAGGGATCCACCCCCGCCGTCTTGACGACACATCCGTCCGGAGCGAGATTGCCTTTCAGCACCGCCAGTCCACCGTCCCGGGTGTAGGCATGTTCCAAATCCCGGATACAGCCTTCTGAACGGTCTGTATCCAACTGGTCATAATAGGTTTCCTGGGAGCCCATCCGCGTGCTGAAGCGGTTGGCCGGGGCACTGCGGAAAAGCGTCAAGGCCTCTTCCGACACGTTCGGGGACAGGATGGAATAGCGGTCGATTTCTTCCTTGAGAGTCATTCCGTCCACCCGGTAGAGAGAGGTATCGACCAATCCCCCTTCCGCGAGTTCCCGCATGATGGAAACCACACCGCCGGCGCGGTTCACATCCTGGACATGGAAGCGGGCGGTATTCGGCGCCACTTTGCAGATGCACGGGACCTTGCGGGACAGCGCGTCGATATCCGCCATCGTGAAATCGGCACCGGCCTCCCGGGCGACAGCCAGCAGATGGAGGACCGTATTGGTCGAACCGCCCATGGCGATATCCAGTGCCATGGCGTTGAGGAATGCGGGGCGGGAAGCGATGCTGCGGGGCAGGACCCGTTCATCTCCTTCTTCATAATAGCGGAGGGCATTCCCGACGATAAGGGCAGCCGCCTTCCGGAAGAGTTCCGTACGGTTCCTGTGGGTCGCCAGGACGGTTCCGTTTCCCGGCAGGGCAAGACCGATGGCTTCGGTCAGGCAATTCATCGAATTGGCCGTGAACATACCGGAACAACAACCGCATCCGGGACACGAACGGGCTTCGATTTCAGCCACTTCCCCGTCAGAAAGGGAGGGATCGGCTGACTTGACCATCGCATCGATCAGGTCCAGGCGATCCTTGCCCATGACGCCGGCTTCCATCGGTCCGCCCGATACGAAGACGGTCGGGATGTTCAGCCGCATGGCAGCAATCAGCATGCCCGGCGTAACCTTGTCGCAATTGCTGATGCAGACCATCGCATCGGCCTTGTGGGCATTGACCATATACTCGACGCTGTCCGCGATGATTTCGCGGGACGGAAGGGAGTACAGCATGCCGTCATGCCCCATTGCAATACCGTCATCCACGGCGATCGTATTGAATTCAGCGGCATAGCAGCCCAGTTTTTCGATTTCAGCCTTGACCAGCTGGCCGGCCTCATGAAGATGGGTATGTCCAGGAACAAACTGCGTGAAGGAGTTGACGACAGCGATGACCGGCCGGCCGACCTGCTCCGGCTTCATGCCGGCAGCCGTCCACAAAGCCCGGGCTCCGGCCATCCTGCGACCTTCGAACGTGATGCTGCTTCTCAAAGAGTGTTTCATATATCTTTAATAAAAAAATCTCCTTTTCAGTGCGGCCTGAAAAGGAGTCGGTTCATATTCTGTTCCGTCATGCCTTTCAAGTCCGCGCCTACAGGGAGACAAGGAGAATAATGGAAAGGATGAGGGCGAGTACGCTGTTCATTACACTTACAAACTGTAACCGGGTACAAAGTAAGTGATTTAGTTTTTAAAAAACAAGAAAAAGTTTAAAAATTATTTATCAATCAGCATCCAAGAGAGCAGGGAACTTTGTACGGAACGCCTTCAGGTCTTCGTGCGAAATATCGAATGTTGCGTAATCCACCTTGTTTTCCTTACAATTTGTAAGCATTTCTCCGCGCGGACCGTACAAAGTGGAATGTCCGGGATACCGGTTGTCCGGATCCTCTCCTACCCGGTTGACTCCTGCAACGAAGCACAAATTCTCGATGGCCCGGGCCTTCAGCAGGGCGTCCCAGGCAGCAATCCGGGGTTCCGGCCACGAAGCCACGTACAGGATAAGGTCATACTCCGCCCCGTTTTCCGTCATCCGGTTCCGGCTGAAGACCGGGAAGCGAAGGTCGTAACAGACCTGGAGCAGGATCCGGAAACCGCCGTATTCCACGACCGTGCGTTCCCCGCCGGCCGTATAGCGAAGATGTTCACCGCCGAATGAAAACAGGTGATGCTTGTCATAATGCCGTTCCCTCCCGTCGGGCCATACGAAATAGAACCGGTTCCGGTAACTCTCCCCCTCCCGGACGGACAGGCTGCCGGCCACGGCGCAGGAACGCTCCCGGGAGAGGCGTTTCATCAGGTGGAGGCTCTCGCTGTCATCACTTTCAGCCACGCCTTCCGGTCGGGTGACAAATCCTGTCGAGAACATTTCAGGAAGCACAATCAAATCTGTCGGGGGAACGGACAAGAGGATCCTTTCCACCTCCCGGCGGTTGGCTGCGGGATCCGCCCAGACCGGATCCGTCTGTAACATGGTAATTTTCATGGCATCACGATTCTTCTGTCCTGACAAAAATAAGGATTTCCCGGGAATTATGAAAAGATGTTCTTACTTTTGTATCATGAAACGAATCCTGCTTCCCATTGCACTTGCGGCCTTCATGACCGCCTGCACGGCCCCGTCCCTCCGGAACGGAGACCTGCTGTTCCAGGCCAATGAAGGTGATTTCACCGATGCCATCGAGGCGGTGACGGACGGTGTTTTTTCGCACGTCGGCATCATAGAACGGAAAAACGGGAAGGTTTTTGTCCTGGAGGCCTCTTCGAAAGAGGGTGTCGTCCGGACTCCCCTCCGGCAATTCCTGGATGAGGCCGCGCATACTTCGGAAGGAAAACCGATCGTGGAAGCCTGCCGGCTCCGGGGATGGACGCCGGAGCAGCTGGACGACGCCGTCCGGAAAGCCGCCTCCTTCCTGGGAAAACGCTATGATTTCGCCTTTTCGCCGGGGACAGAGCGACTGTACTGCAGCGAACTGGTGTATGAATCCTTCCGCCTCCCGGACGGGAGCCCAGCCTTCACGGCGCGCCCGATGTCTTTCCGGGACTCTTCCGGAAATATCGCCCCATTCTGGATGGACTATTACGAAAAAATGGGAACGGATATTCCGGAGGGCCTTCCCGGAACCAACCCCAATGACATGTACCGGGACCCGGTTCTTTATCCGGTTCCCCTCAAATTTTGATTCTCCATGGCAGACAATTATCTGGAAAAGAAAGAACAAGCGCTGACCGAACGGCGTCCGGTCATCCGGCGCACAAACGTATCGCTGGACACCCTTTTGAAAAGGAACCGCAGTTACAGGGGATATGATCCCTCCCGCAAGGTGTCCCGTGACGAACTGGAGCGTATCGTCTCCGTCAATCCATGGCTGGCATCGGGAATGAACCGGCAGGCGCTCCGGTTCAAACTCGTCACGGAAGAAGATGCCGGAAAAGTCCTTCCGCACATCCACCTGGGAGCCGCCCTGCCCGAACTGCATCTGCCGCTGCCCGGTACGGAACCCCGCGCCTTCATCGTCATCTGTTCCGCCGTACCGGAGAATCCTGTCCTGGACATCGACCTCGGCATTTCCGCCCAAAGCATGCTCCTGAAAGCCGTAGAGGCAGGCTTGAACGGCATCATCATCCTGAACTTCGACAGGCAGGCCGTCCGGACAGCCCTGCAACTGGAGATTCCGCCGCTCGCCGTCATCGCCCTGGGGAAAGGGGCGGAACACATTTTCCTGAAACCCGTTTCGATAGGAGAAGACCTCGCATATTACCGGAAAGACGGGGTGCATTATGTCCCCAAAATCAGGATCGATGACCTGATCCTGTAGGCCAGGTCATCCCCTTCCCTAATGAAAGAGAGGCTCACGTTTGATGTGAACCTCTCTTCTTTCTTGGAAGCCGGCGACTAGTAGGTCACTACCGGTTCAAGCTGCTTGGCCAGGTCGATGTACTTCTGGACTTCCTTTTCAACCGGCGTGCGTTTGCAAAGGTGCTTGGCCTCGTTGACCTCAAGCATCTTGGCAGCCAGGTTGGCGGCGTTGCGGTTACGGAGCTCCTTAACGGTATCGACGCCGGAAGCCTCAAGCAGCTCGGAGAACTGCGGGCCCACGCCCTTGATACGGAACAGGTCAGCATGATTGACCCAGGTCAGCACGCGACCATGGTCGATGCCCGTGGCTTCCTCAATTTCCAGACGCCCCTTGGGGGAAGCACCTCTTTCGAGGAGCTGGTCGACTGTTTCGATGCCGGCGGCAATCAATTTCTCTGCATAGACAGGGCCGATACCCTGGATGTCGATAATTTTGTACGTCATATCAGTGTGTGTTTAAGGTTGTTGCGGTTTTCAATCCCTCAAATATAATCATTTTTCAAAAAAAATAGTATTTTTTTTCTTATATTTGCGCAAATCTTTAAACTCCATGGATACCCACCCGCTTGACACTGAAAAAATTTACTATTCTTCCGACATGCTGACTTTGGAGGGAGACAATGGTCCCGAGACTCGGAAGATTGGGGAATGGCTTCAGGTCGATCCGGTCCGTATCCATAAGATGGTCATCAAGGAAAAGACACTTCACGTAGACCAGATGGAGGTTTTCGCCCCGCTGGTTTCCAAGCTGCGCAGAGCGGACTACGAGTATTACAAGCGGATTACCGGTCTCAAGATGATGATCGATTTTCCGGGTTATACGTCCGAAATCGAAGCTAAGATTCCCTATGACACAGATCCCATCGCCTTTTACAAATGGTGGCGAAAGAATAAGCATGAACACGTCGTTCACCTGTCGCCCGCCTACCAGTTCAAGTTGTTTCAGAAAGTCTCGGTGATGGAACCGAAGATCATGCTGAAGAAAGATATCGAATTCGTCAAGAATTTCTGAGCCATGACCCTTGAAGAGATTCTCCGCGTTCCCACGGCTCCCACTCCTGCGGAACTTGCTGAAGATGAATGGGACGACAGCTATTGCTGTTCCTATTCCCAGGATGGGACCCGACTGCTGGATGCCGAAAACTTCCCTTCCGCTGTGAAAGTCCGGGAAGGCTGCCAAGTTATCTGTGACGGTGTTTTCGCCTTTCAGGATTACATGGCCGAAACGTCGCATCCCGACGGCGAGATCCCCCTGGAAGAACGCAATTCCTTCCTGGACAAGATTACCCTGCCCTCCTCCGTCACCCACATCGGGAAAGGGGCTTTCAACGAATGCGGCTACCTGGAGTCTATCCGGCTGCCGAAGAGTTTGCTTTCCATTGGAGAAGAAGCCTTCTGCGACTGCTGGAACCTGGAGAAGATCAGCCTTCCGGCCAGTACCCGCGTCATCGGCCCCAGGGCTTTCCAAGGCTGCATCAACCTGTATCAGGTCCGCCTGAACAAGAATCTGGAAGCCATCGGAAAGGACGCTTTTGACGACTGCGAGTCCCTGGAAACGATCCTGATTCCATCCGGAACCCTGGACAGGTTCCTCGCCCTGCTTCCCCAAGAACTTCACGAATGCATCGAAGAAATATGATCGACACCGCCGGACAGCGGTTCACCGTCACTCATGACGGCCCGCTTCTCAAGTATCTGTATGAAATCTTCCCCTCCCAATCCAAGACGGGGGTGAAAAACATGCTGTCCAAGGGGCAGGTTCTGGTGAACGGAGAGCAGAAGACAGCCTTCGACCAGCCGCTGTTCGCCGGAGACCGCCTTCTGGTCCTTCCGAAAACCGTGTCCATGGCCCGTGCCGATGTGGGCGACGTGCGGTCCGACATCGAAAAGGAAGGCGTGAAGATCGTGTATGAAGATGACGATTATCTGGTCGTCGACAAACCCAGCGGCCTGCTGACCATTTCCTCCGCCCGGGGATCGAAGAGCAAAACCGGGCACAAGGAAAAGACCCTGTACGCCTTGCTGAATGCCTATGTCAAGGCGTCGGCGCGTGCCCGTCGGAAAGAAGACCTGGCCAGCGGCCGACAGCCGGACCGGAGTACCGCCAAGGTCTGGATCGTTCACCGCATCGACAAAGGCACATCCGGCCTGCTGGTCTTCGCCAAACATGAAAGGGCCAAGGAACTGCTACAGAGCCGCTGGAAAGAGCTTGTCATCGAAAGGCGTTACATCGCATTCCTGGAAAATAAGCTCGAAAAGGAATCCGGTGCCATCCAAAGCTGGCTGGTGGAGAACCCCAAGTCACTGAAAGTCTATTCATCTCCCGAGGAGATCCGTGACGGCCATCTGGCCATCACCCACTATCGGGTCCTCGGTTATTTCCACAAAGGGAAAGGCGTCTATACCAAGACCGAATTCTCGCTCGAGAGCGGCCGGAAGAACCAGATCCGTGTCCATGCCGCGGACATCGGCCACCCCATTGCCGGAGACGAGAAATACGGTGCGGACACCGACCCGGTCCGGCGCCTGGCCCTCCATGCGGCCAGCCTGGTTTTCCGCAGTCCCCTTTCCGATACCGTTATCCGATGCAAGTCTCCCCTTCCGGAGGTTTTTGAACGTTTTGAACCCTAATGGAAACCTGTTTCATCCCCGGTGCCTCTGACCAGGTCCAGCTCAGCACCCTCGTCATCGCCCCCGAATCTCCCAAAGCCATCGTCCAGCTGGTCCATGGCATGGCGGAGCACAAAGAGCGTTATATCCCTTTCATGAATTGGCTCTCCGAACGGGGATATGCGGCCGTCATCTGCGATCTCCGCGGTCACGGAGCCTCCGTTTCTTCGAAAGAAGACCTTGGATACATGGGAGCCAGCGGCAGACAGGGGCTGGTGGATGATGTCCTGCAGGTAACCCGCTGGGCGAAGGCCCGGTTCCCCGGACTTCCCCTTTTCCTGTTCGGCCACAGCATGGGTTCGATGATTGTCAGGAGCTACCTGAAACGTTACGATACGGAACTTGCCGGCCTGATCGTCTGCGGCAGTCCCAGCGCCAATTCCGCAGCAGGTTTCGGGAATTTCCTGGCCGGATGCATCGGACTGCTGAAAGGACAGCACTACCGTTCTGCGTTCCTGGCCCGCCTGAGTACCGGCAGCTATGACAAGAAATTCCGGAAAGACGGAATCACCAACGCCTGGCTTTCCACCAACCGCGCCAATGTGCAGGCGTATAACAACGATCCGCTCTGCGGTTTTACCTTTACGGTCAACGGATATCGGAGCGGACTGTTCTCCCTGATGGAAGACATCTATTCCGAAGCGGGCTGGCAGGTACAGCACCCGGAAATCCCGATCCACTTCGTCGCCGGCATGGAAGATCCGTGCATTGTCAATACCCGGAAGTTTTCCGAAGCCGTCAGTTTCCTCCGGAAGCGCGGATACAGGAATGTTTCAGCCAAGCTGTACCCCCGGATGCGTCACGAAATCCTGAATGAGACCGGCCGGGAGGATGTCTGGCGCGACCTGGCAGATCTATTCGACACGTGGATGGCCGGACGATGAACCAGGATCTCCAGAAATCCCTTTTTAACAGGACGGAACTGCTCCTTGGAGCCGATACCCTTCGCCGGATCGGCGAACAAAGAGTCATCCTTTTCGGAGTCGGCGGGGTCGGCGGCTGGTGTGCAGAGGCGCTGGTTCGAAGCGGCCTCCGCCACCTGACGATCGTCGATGCCGACCGGGTCAGCGCCACCAACGTCAACCGGCAGCGGGTTGCCACTGTCCGGACCATCGGCCAGGTCAAGGTGGACGCACTCCGTGAAATGCTGCTGGAAATCAATCCGGAGGCCGATATCCACGCGGTCCAGGCCGTCTACCACGACGATACGGCGGAGGGTTTCCACCTGGCGGAGTACGATTATGTCATCGACGCCATCGATTCGCTCAAAGACAAAGCATCCCTTCTCCTGCGGGCTAGCGAGACCCCTGCGAAGGTTTTCTCTTCGATGGGGGCGGCCCTCAAGCTGGATCCGACCGGGATCCGGGTCGCAGAGTTCTGGGAAGTACGTGGCTGCCCGCTCGGAGCAGCGCTGCGCAAGAAAATGAGAAGGGAGGGCAAGGCTCCCGCCCAGAAGATTCTCTGCGTCTATGACGAAGAAGTCCTGCAGAACAAGGGTGAGGAAACGGCCCTTCGGGAAGATCTGGCATTCAACAAGGTCAGCCACAACGGAACGCTGGCCCATATTACGGCCCTTTTCGGATTTACGCTTGCCGGTCTGGTCATCCAGGATATCTGCAGAGGGTGAAAGCCGTCACCGGCAGTCGGGACAGATACCCTTGAGCAGATAACTGACCGTATGGGACTCGAATCCCTCCGGAACAGATACGGGCGGCACCGGAATATCCTCCAGGCAGAGGGTCCTGTGGCATTTCTCACAGTAGAAATGGACGTGGACATCATCATCCTCGTCATCGTGATGGCTGTGGCACAGTTCATAGCGCACACCATCCCCCGCATCTTCCAGTACGTGTACGAGATGCGCATCGCGAAAGAGCGTCAAAGTCCGGAAAACATTGGATTTGTCAATGGTTTCCAGCCTCTCCTCCAGTTCTGTCATCGACATGGGACGTCCCGCACCGGAGAGGGCCCGTGCGATAAGGATCCGGTTCGCCGTCGGTTTGACGCCGTGATGCTCCATCAGGGATATAAGGGTACTGTCTTCCATTTCGGATACAAAAATAAGGGATTGCGCCGAAAAACGCAATCCCTATTTATGGGGATACCGGAAGAGGTGTCAGATCGACAGCATGATGTCGTTCAGCAGGCCGCCGGCCGTCTGCCGCGTCCCGGCGCCGGCACCCTGGATCAGCATCGGTGAAGGATAGTCCCCTGTCGTAATCAGGATGGCGTTGTCCGTTCCCTTAAGCGAATACAGCGGAGAATCCGGTCCTACCTCCTGCAGGCCGACTTTCGCATGTCCTTCCGCATCGACGGATGCGACATACCGGAGTTTGAGTCCCTTTTCGGAAGCCTTGGCATAGCGGTCGGCAATGTCGGCGGGAATCGGTTCCAGTTCCACCTGGGACTCTTCCAGCGGAATGCCTGCCTATCGGCTGAGAATGAGGATTTTCCGCAGCACGTCCACCCCGCTCAGGTCGATATTCGGATCGGGCTCGGTGTAGCCCTTGATCCGGGCTTCCTCAACCAAGTCCTCAAAGCCTGTACCTTTATAATTATCCATCAAGTAGTTCAGTGTACCGGAAAGGACGGCATCCATCCGGACAAGGGTATCTCCGCTCTGCACGACCCGGTCCAGGGTGACCAGGACTGGCAACGCCGCGCCAGCCGTGGTTTCATACCGGAGAGACACCCCGGAGCGCTTGGCCTCCCGCTGGAGGTTCCGGAACTGTGCCAACGTACCGGAAAAGGGGATCTTGTTGCATGCGACGACGGAATAGCCGCTGTGGAACAGGTCCGGATACCGGAAACCGATCTCGTCGTTGGCCGTACAATCCACAAAGACGGCATTCTCCGGAGAAAGGCTGCAGAGCGCATCTGGATACGAGCCGGACGGGCCCTCTGAAAGGATTTCCCCGGCCCGGGACAGGTCGATACCCTCCGTATTGATGACATAGTGGCGGCTGTTGGCCAGTCCACAGACCCTCAGTTCCTTACCGGAGCGGCGTGCAATGGCTTCCGCATTGTCATGGAGCATCTTGACAAGAGCCTTGCCGACACGTCCGTAGCCGGCGATGAACAAGTGGATAACCCGGGTGCTGAACCGGTCGAAAAACTCGTGGTGAATGGCACGGATGGCTTCCTGGGCCCGTCCGGAAGGGACGATAACGGAGATGTTCCGCTCGGATGAGCCCTGGGCGGTGGCGCGCACAGGGATGCTGTGGCGGCCGAGCGCGGCCAGCATCATGCCGGTAGCGCCGCTGTGCCCCAGGATGTCATCACCTATCACACAGACGATGGAATACCCCGTCTCCACTTTGAGCGGATTGATCTTTCCGAGGGAAATCTCATAGGCGAAACAATTGTCTGCCGCACTGCGGGCCCTTTCCGCGTCCGTTTCGGCCACGGCAATGCACATGGAATGGACGGAAGAGGCCTGCGTGATAAGGATGATGTTGATTCCTTCCCGGCTGAGCGCGTCGAAAAGGCGTGAAGAGAACCCCGGGACGCCGACCATCCCGCTGCCTTCCAGGGAAATGAGGGCGATGCGGTCGGAATAGGCGATGCCGGTCACGCCGTCGCGTACCCTCGGCGGATTCTTTTCGACCAGCGTACCCGGTTCGTCAGGATGGAATGTATCCTTGACATAAATGGGGATCCCCTCCTCCACCACCGGCTGGATGGTCGGAGGATAGATGACTTTCGCCCCGAAATGGGAGAGTTCCTGTGCGGCCCGGTAAGAGATGTTCGGAATCGGACGTGCCGTCGGGACGACTTTGGGATTAGCCGTCATGATACCGGGCACATCGGTCCAAATCTCCACCCGGCGGGCATGGATTCCCACGGCAAACAGGGATGCGGTGTAGTCGGATCCCCCCCGGCCGAGAGTGGTCGGATGCCCCTCCGCATCGGAAGCGATGAAACCGGGAACGACGAAAAGCTCCGTCTGCACATGGGCGTCAACAGCGGCCCTTACATTCCGGTAGGTGGTTTTCTGGTCCGCCTGACCTGCAGTCGTCCTGACAATCTGCCGGGCGTCCAGCCAATGGCAGGCGACCCCGAGCGAGAGGAATTTATCCGTCAGGATCCGGGAAGAAAACAGTTCTCCGAAACTCTCGATGGCCTCCAGGCTCCGGGGGCTCAGTTCCCCCAGGAGCAGGACCCCCTGCACCGTATTCTCCAAAGCGGCGAACAGCGCGTTGACGGCATCCGTCGTCCGCTCCCGGTACCCGGAGGGAAGGAGTTCATCGATCACGTCATGGTGCCGCTGCTTCAAGTCGCGGAGCACTTCAAAGCAGGAAGCATCCCCTGCCGAAGCTTTCCGTCCGATCTCCACCAGCGTATCGGTGCATCCGCTGATAGCGGAAGTCACAACAATCGTCCGGTCGTATTCAAGGGCTTTCCCGACAATCTCTATTACCTGAAGCATCGCTTCAGCATTGGCAACAGAAGTGCCACCAAATTTAAGTACTTGCATCGTTCGTTTATTTCATGATTATAGCCGTCAGCTTGGCAGTCTCCAACAAGAATCCGTCATGGCCGAAACGGGAGGAAATCTCATAATATTCCGCACCGGGAATCATCGATGCCCAGGCGGAAGATTCGGAGGGAGGGAAAATGCAGTCCGAATCGATTGAAACCACTGTCGTCCGGGCACGGATCCGGCCGAGGGCAGCCGCAACGCCTCCCCTGAAGCGGCCGACATTATGGCTGTCCAAGGCGTTGCAGAGGGTATAATAAGAATACGCATCAAAACCGCGGCGAACCAGTTTCTCCCCCTGGTACCGTTCATACGAGGCTGCCCTTCCGGCAAAAAGTGTGTCAGCATCCTCCTCATACTGTGTCAGGCCATAGCCCTCGAAACTCCGGTACGAGATCAGGGCCTGGGCACGGGCACATCTGAGCCCGGCCTCACCGCCGGAAAGACCGGATGCTTCCCGGAATGTCGGGTCCGCCTCCAGGGCCATCCGCTGGGCTTCCACACAAGCCGACAGGTATGGAGAAATCCGCGGAGCTGTCGCAATGAAAAAGCAGTGTCCGAACACTTCCGGTTCCGTAACAGCCCATTCCATTGCCTGAAAGCCGCCGATCGAGCTTCCAATCAGCATATCGACATGCTTGATTCCCAATCGTTTGCGAACTACGATTGACGCCGAAATCATATCCCGCACCGTCACTTTCGGGAAATCCAGGAGCCACGGCCGGCTGAGTTCGGCGCGGAAAGTGGCCGGTCCTTCGGAACCGTACGCAGAACCCAGCATATTGACGCAGACCACGAAATTACGCCGGGTGTCGATGGCCTTTCCGAGGCCGACCATCTCGGGCCACCAGTCTTCCGGGTCGCTGTTCGCTGTCAGCGCGTGGCAGATCCAGACCACATTCTGTTTTCCGTCATACTCGGCTGAAGAGACGTGGTAAACAATCCGTGCACCGGACAAGATGCCTCCTGCCTCCAGGGCGAGGTCGGCCGTACACTCCTGCCGGATCATACGGCAGCGGCATCCAGTGCAGCCGACAAGTCGGCGATGATATCATCGGGATCCTCCAGGCCGATGCTCAGGCGGATCAGATCCGGGGCGATTCCTGCCGCACGGAGCTGTTCATCGGAAAGCTGCCGGTGGGTATGGGAGGCAGGATGAAGGATACAGGTATAGCAGTCAGCCACATGGGTTTCGATGGTGACAAGGCGCAGGGCATCCATGAAACGCTCATCGAAGGCCCGTCCACCTTTCAGTCCGAGGCACATGACTCCACAGGATCCTTCCGGCAGGTATTTCAGCATTTTCCCATGCTCCGGATCATCCGGGAGGTCAGGAAAGCGTACCCAGGCGACTGCCGGATGCTGCTGGAGGAAGGCAGCAACCTTCCGGGCGCTTTCGTTGTGCCGGCGTACGCGAAGATGCAGCGTCTGGAGTCCCAGGTTGAGATAGAAGGCATTCTGGGGGCTCTGGCAGGAACCCAGGTCCCGCATCAGGTGGGTCACCGCCTTGGTGATATAGGCAGCCTTGCCGAACTTTTTCGTGTAGGTCAGCCCATGGTAGGAGGCATCGGGAGTGCAGAGTCCGGGATACCGGTCGGCATGGGCCTCCCAGTCGAAATTCCCACTGTCCACGATACAGCCTCCGACCGTTGTTCCGTGGCCGTCGAAATACTTCGTCGTGGAATGAGTGACGATGTCAGCTCCCCATTCAAAGGGACGGCAATGGATCGGCGTGGCAAAGGTATTGTCCACTACCAAAGGGACACCATGGCTATGAGCGATAGCCGCGAATCTCTCGATATCAAGCACTTCCACGCCAGGATTCGAGAGGGTCTCCGCAAAGAGGAGCTTGGTGCCGGGCCGGAATGCCGCAGCGATTTCCTCGTCGGAATTCCGCTGGTCGATGAACGTGACGTCAATGCCCATCTGACGGAGCGTCACCTCCAGGAGGTTGAACGTACCGCCATAAATATTGTTCAGGCTGATGATATGGTCTCCGGCCCTGCAGATGTTCAGGCAGGCAAGCAGGTTCGCTGCCTGACCCGATGACGTAAGGACGGCCCCTACCCCTCCTTCCAGGGCGGCGATTCGCGCTGCGACGGCATCGCAGGTAGGATTCTGCAGACGGGAATAGAAGTAACCGCTCTCCTCCAGGTCGAACAGGCGGCCCATCTGGTCGGACGTCTCATATTTGAATGTCGTACTCTGGATGACCGGAAGTTGGCGGGGATCTCCTTTGCCGGGCGTATAGCCGGCATGGACGCATAGGGTATCAATCTTGCTCATTTTTTCCATTCATTTGACGGCAAATTTACAAGTATTGGAAATATTATCCAAGAATCTTCTTTAATACGGAAAATTATTCTATTTTTGCGAAGAATATAAGCATGAACAGAATTTCAAAACTGATTTTTTAAATTTTTTAGAATAACATCCCTGCCATGACCGACACCATCCTCGATTCCACGGACCTGAACATCCTCCGCTGCCTGCAGGAGAATGCCCGGCTGACGACCAAGGAACTGGCCGCCAGAGTCAATCTGTCCAGCACTCCGGTCTTCGAACGCCTCAAGCGCCTGGAGCGGGCGGGCTTCATCCAAAAATACGTAGCTGTACTGGATGCGGAGAAACTACACCTCGGTTTCACTGTTTTCTGTTCCGTCAAGCTCAAGCAGATGAGCCGGGAAGTGGCCAGGGACTTCATCTCCGTCATCAAGGACATTCCGCAGGTCGCGGAATGCTACAACATTTCAGGGGAATATGACTATCTGCTGAAGATCCATGCCCCGGACATGAAATACTATAACGAATTTATCATCAATGTCCTGGGAACCATCGGAGCCATCGGCAGCATCCAGTCTTCCTTCGTGATGGACGAAATCAAGAACACCCATGCCCTCTTTCTCTAAAAAATGATTATATTTGTGAATCAAGAGAAGAAATGCACGACTGAAATATGAAAAACACAGAAGCGCTGCGTTGCCTGCTTTGCAAGAAGCCGAAATGCTCGATCCAGGGATGCCCCGTCCATACGTCCGTCCCCGAATGCATGCAACTGTACCGGGAAGACCGCCTGGATGAAGCGGGCGAGATCCTTTTTGACAACAATCCCCTGTCCGCCATCACGTCGCTCGTCTGCGACTGGCGCCAGTTCTGCTTCGGAAACTGCGTCCTCCACGTAAAGAAAATGCCGGTCCGCTGGTATCAGATCGAGCAGGAAATTTCCGAACGTTACCTGTTCACCTACCGGCTCAAGCGCAAGGATAACCGCCTGAAGGGCCGCCGTGTTGCCCTGATCGGCGCCGGCCCTGTCGGCATCGCTTCCGCGATATGGCTGTACCGGGCCGGAGCGAATGTCACGCTGTTCGATTCCAACGAGCGGATCGGCGGCGTCCTGCGCTACGGAATCCCCGGCTTCCGCCTGGACAAGAAATTCGTCAATGTGTATGAGCGCATGTTCGAGGAAGCCGGTATCACCTTCCAGGGCGGCGTCCGCGTAGGCACGGACCTGACCCTGGCTTTCCTGGCCACCCGGTACGATGCCGTCATCATCGGCGCCGGGGCGGAGAAACCCGCTACCCTCCAGATTCCCGGAGAGGCCCGTTCCATCCAGGCCCTCCCGTTCCTGAAGAACCCCAATGCCTATGAACTGGGGCATCATGTCATCGTCATCGGCGCCGGAAACGTTGCCATGGATGCCTGCCGCACGGCCATCCGAAAAGGTGCGGATACGTGGATCTACTACCGGAAAACCTATGAGAACATGCCCGCGAACCCCATCGAAGTCGAGGAAGCCCAGCGGGACGGCGTGAAAATCAGGATTTTCCAGGCGCCCGTCCAGGTGAACGAACGCTCCGTCGTCTTCTGCGACTGCCAGAATGTCACCGATCCCGAAACCGGGAAGGTATCCACACGCATCCTCGAAGGAACCGAGCATGAGGTACCTTGCGACACCCTGATCACGGCCATCAGCGAAAAACCCGAATACGGAGTCTTCACCGGCTCCGAACCGGAATGGAATGAAGCGGGATATCCCCAGTTGGACGAGAACCAGAAGGTAAGCATTCCCGGCATCGACAACATTTACATGGCCGGCGATTTCATCCTGGGTGCCAGCACGGTCGTCCAGGCCGTCGCCTCCGCCAAGACGGCGGTCAATGCCATTATTAACCGTTTCGCCCAATGAAAGCAGTCCTGATCTACTCCGGAGGGCTGGACAGCACCACCCTCCTGTATGAATACCGCGACCGGATCGGGCTTGCCGTCACATTCGACTATGGCTCCAAGCACAATGCCCGGGAGATCGCCTGTGCCGTGGAGAACTGTGCCCGGCTGGGAATCCGGCACATCGTCATTCCACTCGAATTCATCGGGAAGTATTTCCGCAGCGACCTGCTGCTCTCCGGAGGGGCCGTTCCGGAAGGAAATTACGCCGAAGAGAACATGAAATCGACCGTTGTCCCGTTCCGCAACGGCATCATGCTTGCCGTTGCCGCAGGCCTTGCTGAGAGCTATGACATGGACACCGTCCTGATTGCCAACCACAGCGGCGACCATGACATCTATCCCGACTGCCGCCCTTCCTTTGTCGAGGCGTTCGACGAGGCGACCCATGCGGGCACCTACAACGGAGTCCGGGTCGTCTCCCCCTACTGTCACCTTACCAAACGGGACATCGCGCTTCGCGGCAAGGATCTCGGCATCGATTACGCCCTGACGTATTCCTGCTACAAGGGCGGAGAAAAACACTGCGGTCGCTGCGGGACCTGCACGGAAAGGAAAGAAGCCCTGGAAGGGTTTGACCCCACTGAATACGAAGAATAAGAGCCTATGTATTACGTTTGCAAACGAATGGAAATATCGGCCGCCCACAGCCTCATGCTTTCCTATGAAAGCAAATGCGAGGACTTGCACGGCCATAATTGGATCGTAAAGATATACTGCAAGTCCGAAACCCTCAATGCGGACGGCATGGTAACGGACTTTACGGTCATCAAACGCGAGATTTCGAATGCCCTGGACCACAAGAATCTCAATGATGTCCTACCCTTCAACCCGACGGCCGAAAACATCGCCCGCTGGATCTGTGACCATGTCGACAACGCCTACCGAGTAGAGGTGTGGGAGTCCGAAATGAACATGGCCGCCTACGAAAGAGACTGACCCATTCGCGGAATGTACCGGATCAACGAAATATTCTACAGCCTCCAGGGAGAGGGGTACTGGACCGGGACACCGGTTGTCTTCGTCCGGATGAGCGGCTGTAACCTCCGTTGTCCCTTCTGTGATACCGACCATGTCCGTTTCCAGGAAATGGATGAAGCACAAATCGTTTCGGATATTCTCCGAATTGCGCCGAACTGCCGGAGGGTCTGCATCACCGGAGGAGAGCCGTCCCTGCAACTGGACCTTCCGCTCTCCGAAGCGTTGCACCGGGCCGGCTTCCGGATCCATGTGGAGACGAACGGAACCCGTCCGCTTCCCGAAGGCATCGACTGGGTGACCCTGAGCCCGAAGGCGGACGTCCCGGACCTCGTCGGGAACGGAACTGTCGTATTGGAAAAGGCTGATGAAATCAAGGTCGTTTACCTGGGGAACGACGTAGAGCGCTGGGCAAGGTTCCCTGCCACCTGGCATTTCCTGCAACCTTGCTCATGCTCCAACACTCGGGAAACCGTTGACTATATCCTTTCACATCCCGGGTGGAGATTATCCTTGCAGACACACAAGTATCTGAATATAAGATGAAGAACGAATACGATGTCATTATTGTCGGAGGCGGCATAACCGGAGCCGGAACGGCCCGGGACTGCGCGATGCGCGGTTTGCGGGTCCTCTTGATCGAACGGCACGACATAGCGGCGGGAGCAACGGGCCGGAATCACGGCCTGCTACATTCAGGAGCCCGTTATGCCGTTACGGATCCGGAATCCGCCAGTGAGTGCATCCGCGAAAACCAGATCCTGAGAAACATTGCCTCGCACTGTGTAGACCAGACGGAAGGCCTGTTCATCACACTGCCGGAAGATGACCTGAATTACCAGGCTACATTCGTCGATTCCTGCCGGAATGCCGGAATCCAGGCCGAAATCATCGATCCGAAGGAAGCCCTCCGCCTTGAGCCATCCGTCAATCCCGACATCATCGGTGCCGTCAAGGTACCGGACGGCAGCGTAGACCCTTTCCGGCTCTGTGCCGCCAACATGCTGGATGCCAAACTGCATGGAGCCCAGGTTCTGCTGTACACCGAAGTGACAGAATTCATCAAGGACGGGAATACGATCAAGGGCGTGCGGACGTATAATACCCAGACAAAACGGAAAGGAGCATACTACGCATCCGTCGTGGTCAATGCATCCGGCATCTGGGGTCACCACGTCGCGGAGATGGCCGGTGTCCACATCGGAATGTTCCCCGCCAAGGGATCGCTGCTGATTTTCGCCCACCGGGTGAACGACGTCGTCATCAACCGCTGCCGCAAACCGGCCAACGCGGATATCCTGGTCCCGGGCGACACGGTCTGCATCATCGGAACCACCTCGGACCGGATTCCGTTCGAAGCCTGCGACGACCTCCATGTAGAACCGGATGAAGTCAACCTGCTGATCGAAGAAGGGGCCAAACTGGCTCCCTCCCTTGCGAACACGCGCATCCTTCGGGCATTTGCCGGCGTAAGGCCGCTGGTCAGCGCCGACAACGATCCTACGGGACGCAGCATCAGCCGTGGCACGGTCTGTCTTGACCATGAGGTCCGGGACGGCGTGGGAGGTTTCGTCTCCATCACCGGTGGGAAACTGACGACTTACCGCCTCATGGCAGAGGAGGCTACCGATCTCGTTTGCCGGAAACTGCACATAGACAAGACCTGTGAAACGGCGGTCACTCCCCTGCCCGGATCCGAAGGAAAGAGTTTCCGGGAAGTGGCGGAAAGAATCTGGGAAAACCCGACAACCATCCAAAAGGCGACGGTCGGCCGCTTGGGATCGGGGGCTGCCCGCATGAAGGACAACAGCGTCCTGGAGCAGTCGCTCATCTGCGAATGCGAGGAGGTCTCTGTCGGAGAAATCAACTCGGCCATCGAACGGCTGGACGTATCGTCCCTCACGGATCTCCGCCGCCGCACCCGTGTCGGGATGGGTACCTGCCAGGGAGAACTCTGTGCCTGCCGGGCAGCCGGACTGCTCGTCAAAGCCCATGACTGTGTGGAACGGGAAAGGGAGGACATCCGGGATTTCATGACGGAGCGCTGGAAAGGCATGTATCCGATCGGCTGGGGGGACGCCCTCCGGGAAGCAGAATATACGCAATGGGTCTATAAACACGTACTGGGGGTATGAAATTCGACACGATCATCATCGGCGGAGGCCTGGCCGGCCTCACCGCCGGAATCAGCCTCCAGCAGGCAGGCATCCATACAGCCATCATCAGTTCCGGACAGAATGCCCTCCATTTCTTCTCCGGCATTTTCGAATCCTCAGAGACCTGTCGGGAAAGGCTGATCCGCCTGTTCTCGACAGCAGGCATCCGGGTCCAGGACATCCCCGGCTACCACCTGATGCCCATGGGCACCTTCCGGGAAGCCGGACTGTCCCTGGAAGACGTGGCCTCCTTTCCGGAGAAGAAGATCGCAGAACGGGCTCTTATCGTGAATTTCATGGGATTCCATGATTTCTTCTCCTCCTTCCTTGCGGAAGGACTGGAAAAAGAAGGCACGGCCTGCCGGATCCGCTTCATCCGTCTTCCGGAAATGGAGCATCTGCGCCAGAGTCCCAGTGAAATGCGGTCCGTGAATATCGCCCGCGTACTGGATGAGTGCTGGGAGAAGGCGGTTGCCGATATCCGTGTCCTCCACAAGGACGAGGACCTGATCATCCTGCCCCAGGTATTCGGTCTCAAGGATGCGTCAGTCCCTGAAAAAATCGCTTCCGCCCTTCCTGCCCATGTCGTTTTTGTCGGCACGATGCCGCCTTCGGTCCCGGGAATCCGCACCCAGATGAAACTCAAGCGACGTTTCGAAGTGCTGGGCGGGACATTCCTGATGGGTGACGAGGTCACATCCGCCGCCCTCCACGAGGGGGTGGTCAGCAGTGTCACGACGCGGAACCTGGATTCGGTCCGCCTTTTTGCCGACCACTTCATCCTCGCCAGTGGCGGATACTTTTCCAAAGGACTGGTCGCGACGCCGAACCGGATTGTCGAACCGTTGTTCGGGCTGGATGTTTTCCAGGCTTCCGACAGAAACCAATGGTACCGGACCGACTTCTTCCAGGACCAGCCCTACATGGATTTTGGCGTCAGGACCGATACCTCCCTGCATGCACTCAAGGATGGTGTACCCATGAAGAACCTGTATGCCATCGGCTCGGTGCTCGGAAACACCCGGAAGGACGATTTCGGCACCGCGGCCGGCCTGGCCGTCAGTACGGCCTTTGCCGTTGCAGACGCTATCAAGGAATCCCAGAAAGAACAGCTGCCATGAAACTCCAGGAATATACTGCCAGCGCGCATAATTTCGAAGAGTGCATGAAATGCACCATCTGTACGGCCTACTGCCCGGTCGTACCGGTCAATCCCCGCTACCCCGGTCCTAAACAGGCCGGACCCGACGCAGAACGGCTGCGTCTCAAAGATCCCTATTTTTTCAATCAGGCGCTCAAGTACTGCCTGAACTGCAAACGGTGCGAAGTCGTCTGCCCTTCCGGCGTCAAAGTAGCCGATATCATCCAGTCTGCCAGAATCCGATATGACCACACCCCTCCCAAGCTTCGGGACCGGATACTGGCCAATACCGATTTCATGGGAAAACTGGCCCGGCCTTTCGCCCCCATCGTCAACGGAGTGACCGGGATGAACCTGACAAAGACAGTCCTGGATGCCACCCTGGCTATCGACCGCCACAGGACGTTTCCCAAATACAGCGGACAGAGTTTTGAAGGCTGGCTCAAGCGCCATGCCAAGGAACAGGCCAAATATGAGCGTCAGGTCGCGTATTTCCACGGCTGTTATGTCAATTACAACAACCCGCAGCTGGGAAAGGATCTTGTGAAAGTGATGAATGCTATCGGCATCGGCGTCCAGCTGCTGGAAAAGGAGAAATGCTGCGGAGTTGCCCTGATCTCGAACGGGATGTCCAAGCAAGCCACGAAGAATGCGGAACACAACATCGCCGCCCTTCGAAAGGCGGTCGACAAGGGGCTTACCGTACTGGCGACGTCCTCGACCTGTACGTTCACGATGCGGGACGAGTACCCTGAATTGCTGAAGGTGGACAATTCCGCGGTCCGGGATTCCCTTTTACTGGCAACGCGCTATATTTATCAGTTGCTGGCCTCCGGAAAAGCCACCCTGGATTTCCGTCCGGACTACCACGCGAGGATTGCATACCATACGCCCTGCCACCTCGAGAAACTCGGCTGGGGAATCTTCTCCTACGAACTGCTGAAAATGATACCCGGAGTGGAATTCACGCTTCTGGATTCCTCCTGCTGCGGCATTGCCGGCACCTACGGGTTTAAAAAGGAAAATTACGAGGCGTCACAGGCTATCGGAAAACCGCTCTTCGACCAGATCCGCTCGGTGAATCCGGACGTAGTGGCCTGCGACTGTGAAACCTGCAAGTGGCAGATCGAAATGTCCACCGGTTATCCGGTGAAGCATCCGATTTCCATCCTGGCTGAAGCGATCCGCTGATCAGCGGCGACGTTCCCCGATTCGTTTGCGGAGTCCCGGAGACAGGGAGAGGCCGTACGCCTTGTCCGCCTCGTCCAGCCATTTTTCAGCCAGATCCAGGTCACCGAGCATATAGAAAGCAAGAGCAATGTTATACGAAGCGCACGCCCGTTTTTCGTAATTTTTCGTCTTGACAAGACCCGTCCATAACCGGATGGCCTTGTCCCATTCATACCGGTAGGCATGTTCCGCAGCATCGACCCAGGAACCGTCCCAGTCATCATAGTAGTACAACGAGTAACGCTCAGTCTTCCAGGTTGATACAAAACGATTCGACATTTGGGCGCCGACATTCTCACCATTGTTGGATACGGACTGGAACGCCTTGTCCTGC
>JAGAHD010000062.1 GCA_017627255.1 Bacteroidales bacterium
ACAGTTCCGACGAAGAAATCCTTTCCGAGTTCGTCGCCTCGACCCTCCCCCGGGAACTGACCGAGGCGCTCCGGGTCTTCATCCGCCATGTCCGGAAACCCATTGCCGTCCGCTCCTCTTCCAAACTGGAAGATTCCTACTACCAACCGTTTGCCGGAGTGTATTCCACCTATATGGTGCCCTGCACCGAGAATGAGGACCAGCAGCTCCGCTTGCTTTCCAAAGCCATCAAGAGCGTTTACGCATCGGTTTACTTTGCTTCTTCCCGCGGATATATCACGGCGACAGCCAACGTGATTTCCGAAGAGAAAATGGCCATCATCCTCCAGGAAGTATGCGGCAGCGAAGACAGCGGCCTCTGGTTCCCGACCCTCTCCGGCGTCGCCCGCTCGCTGAATTTCTATCCGGTAGGCCATGAACGTCCCGAAGAAGGGATTGTACGCCTTGCCTTCGGGCTTGGCAAAGCCGTCGTTGACGGAGAACAGACCTTGCGCTTCTCCCCCAGCTATCCCAAGAATGTGATCCAGACCTCCACCCCGGAACTGACCATGCGGGATACCCAGCAGTACATGTATGCCCTCAGCCTGAAGCCGGAGCGGTTCAAGACGTCGGTCGACGACGCCGTCAACCTGGAACGGCTGCCGGTTTCCGCCTGTACCGGCTTCCGGAATTTTGCCAAGGTTGCTTCCACGTATGACTATGAAAACCAACGGATCGTGGACTCTCCTTTCCCGAAAGGTCCGAAAGCCATCACGTTTGCACACATTCTCCGTTACGGGACCTTCCCGCTGGCAGACATCCTGAAGGAACTGCTTGCCATCGGCCAGCGCGAGATGAAATGCTGCGTGGAAATCGAATTCGCCGCCAACCTCGACAAACCCTCCGGAACGGCCAGCACCTTCCATGTCCTGCAAATCCGTCCCATTTCTTCCGACAGCCTCGACACGGATGTCGACTGGCGGCAGGTGGATTCCAGCAATGCCATCGTCACCTCTTCAAGCGCCCTCGGCACCGGTTGGGTAAAAGGGATTCAGGACATTGTGTACATTCCGGCCAGCCGGTTCGACAAGATGGAAACGGCCGGAATGGCGGAAGAAATCGCTGCCATCAACGCGCGCATGCGGGAGGAGGGACGCAACTATGTCCTCATCGGATACGGACGCTGGGGATCCAGCATCCCCTCCCTCGGTATCCCTGTCAAGTGGAGCGACATTTCGGAAGTCAAGGCCCTGGTGGAGTGTACCTTGCCGGATTTCCGCATTGAGCCCAGCCAGGGTTCCCATTTCTTCCAGAACCTCACTTCGTTCAATGTCGGGTTTATCCACGTCGATCCCTACGCCCGCCGGGAAGACCGGCTGGACACTTCCGCCCTGGACGCCATGCCCGCCGAATGCGAAACGCATTACTGGAGGCACATCCATCTGGATGCTCCCCTGGAGATATGCATCGACGGAAAAGCCGGGAAAGCCGTCATCAAACGCTGATCGCATTTATGAAGAAAAATAGTTGGGAAGTCCGCAAAAATTATTAAATTTGCAGTCCTATCCGGATGCCCCTGTAGTTTAAAGGATAGAATAACGGATTCCGGTTCCGTTGGTCCCGGTTCGATTCCGAGCGGGGGTACGAAGAAAGACTGACGCAATGCGCGCCAGTCTTTTTTGCACGTATACCCCGGGATTATCGATTACGGAGCTACCCGCGCACCAGATTGACTTCCGCGATATCCGGGAGGGGGTCTTTCTCCCGCCAGTGACTGCTGACACGGCAGAGTTCTTCGCCGGATGCGTTCACGACACGGCCGACAAAAGTCGACGGATCGTCGGTCCGGTGCGTTTCATTCGCAATCTCATCGCCCAGCCGGGATTCCTTGATAAAACGGATGTTCAGGAAATCGGGCCGGTGCTTTTCCAGAAATCCGGGCTCGAGACACGCGAGGGCCATCTGGACATAACGTCGGTTGTTCATGTGCCCGTTGAAGTCAAGGTCGATCAAGTTGACCGTATGTCCCAGGCGGCCGGTTACTTCCGGGTCGAATCTCGTGACAGACCGTTTCCTGTGCGGCCCCGCCGCCAGTTCCGACACCAGTTCCGATGGCGGGATGACCCCTTCACACGAGACCAGTTTCCGCCCGGACATAGAAATCAACGACCAGCAGCTGTTTCCATGGGCGGTTACCGTTCCGGAATGGACCTCCCGGGCCTCGAAGTCAAACCAGACCCTCAGAGGGCTGATTTTGCTGATCCAGACGGTCAGCTCCACGTCTTCCGACCACATGGTCGGTGGCTGGGGAAGTTCCAGGTTGATCTCCGTAACAACCCAGGTCTTGTCCACCTTCTGGACGTCGAAGGCTGCCAGGTTCAGGGTGGTCAGATACCGGGCGATGGTATTCTCATGGAAAGTCAGGAGGCCGTCGATGGTGAGACGGTACTGCGCATTGATTTGCGCTGCTGTGATCGGATAAAGGGTACTATATTTCATGGTTTGTTGTAAAGGTGGTGCAAATATAGTCATTTCGGCCGAGACAGACATCGTCGCCGGAATATCGGGACAGATCCCGTCGGGAACGGTCCGGGCTCCGCACGGCCGATCCTTGATGCGCCGGGAAGGGCTGTCATATAAGCACGATATTTGCAGTTTTTGCGGCAAATGTTCACCATTGACAGAATCCCATGAAAGAGCGGATTATCCAAATATTCGTATCATTGACACTGATGGCGATGATTCTCGGCATCGTCTTCGTTTTCATCTTCAAGAGCGGGAACATCAGCCACCAGCAGTTCCTGCACATCATGCTCTTTCTTTTTATCGCCTTTGTCATCGTGCTGAACCTCCAGCCCCATTGGTCCGTAGAAAAGAAGCACCGCCAGTTTTTCGACAATTTCCTTTTACATACCGATGAAACCCTGCAGAATCGCCTTTTCGGGAATCAGGATTCATCCTTGGTTGAACGTAAGTATCGGCCTTTCACGGAAATTGTCGGAAGTCCGTTCAATATGAAGGTCAGGGGAAATAACCGCGTGGAAATCATCACGGACGGAGCCAGAAAGTATGAACTGCTGCTCCACGACCTTGATAATGCGAAGGAGAGTATCCACATGGAGTATTTCCACTTCGGAATCGACGAAGGCAGCCAGGCTGTTCGGAACATGCTGGTCAAGAAGGCGCAGGAAGGAGTCAAAGTAAAGTTTATCAA
>JAGAHD010000011.1 GCA_017627255.1 Bacteroidales bacterium
GACTTATGCCGAAATGAACGGTAATAAGGGCTACATCGTAAAGAGTAACGTGTCCGGAAATAGTAGCAGCATTATATTCCTTCCGGGCGCGGGAATACATTTGAATAGTCATGGCATGACTGATAGATGCTACTACTGGTCTTCGAATGTGTCCACGGATACTTATTCGAAAGCCAAGTATGCCGTGATTTATGAGGAAGGCGGTAAGAGTGTGAAAGAACAGACACGTTGTTATGGCTTGCCTGTCCGGCCCATATACGACCCCCAGCAGTTTATTGGTGGCCACGAGTACGTGGAGATGGGAGAGGGGTATAATTTGAAGTGGGCGACCTGCAATATCGGCGCCGCCAGTCCGGAAGAACACGGAGATTATTTCGCCTGGGGTGAGACGTCGCCCAAGTCAAACTATAATTGGAGCACGTATTTTGACAACCCGAGCGGAGATGGAGAGACTTTTACAAAGTATGCTATTGGCAAGAAGACCCAACTTGATCTCAGTGATGATGCAGCAAGGGCCAACTGGGGCGGAACATGGCGAATGCCGACAGATGCCGAATGGGAAGCCTTACTCAATACCGCCAACTTCGATTGGGATTGGGACGATGTACGGAAAGGTTACGAGGTCACCAGCATGGTAAGTGGCTATGCGGGCAACAGCATCTTCCTTCCCGCCGCCGGCGGCCGGGGCGGCACTTCCCTCGGCGATGCCGGCTCCCGCGGGTACTACTGGTCTTCCTCCCTGCACAAGGACTACTCGGACAACGCGAGGAGCGTGCACTTCTATTACGGAGGAGTGTACAGGAACTTCGACAGCCGCTTCTACGGCTTCTCGGTCCGTCCCGTCTCAGAATAACCGTGCAAGCCGAGCGGAGAGTCAAGCTTGCTTGTGCTCTCCCGAGGCGCCGCCGGCTCATTGCAGAGCAATAACGGACGGCAAGGGCCTTAGGCCCAGCCGTCCTGCTGACTGCGTATGCGGTCTGCATCAAAGACTGCCGCTATCTCATTAAATCGGGGTAGCGGCAGTTTTGTATGAATCTTTGACAAGTCTAAAACGACTTCAGGTCAAATCCCATAAGGGTGGTCTGATCCAGTTCGTCGACATCAGCACCTTCCGGAAACGGATCCGGCTCCTTGAGGGTGAAGAACTTGCACTTCTTGTAGAAGTCCACGGCAGAGGGAATGGCATCGACAGTAATGAACCGACATCCGGCCTGCTTGTTCATCAGGTACATGGCCTCCACGAAATGGATAATGTGCGTCCCGATGCCGTGCATGCTATGCCGCTTATTTACGGCGAGGCGGCCGATCTTCAAGGCTGGGTAGGATGACCGTCTCTTTGAATTGGGAATCTTGCGCGACACGCGGTTCCAGTTCGAAGGATTGACGAATTCCCTTTCCAACTTGTCATGCAGCAGACTGAAATATGCCAGGATGTCATGTGTTTGATCATCCTCCACCACGTATGTAGCGGCAAGTAGTTGCTGGTCATAGGTGGTGGCGTTGGGAATGTCTCCGGTGGTTTCAAGCAAAAAGCCGTTCAGGTCTGCGTGGCCGCAGTCGAACGGCTTGAGGACATCCGTATCGGGTTTGAACTTACGGAACGAGTAGCTCATAGCGCACAGCACCTTTTCACGTCTTCGTACGCTTTCATAATTTCCTTCCGCTCCTCATCAGTCAGAGGAACGACATTGTGGGCGGCCATTTCCAGGCGCTCTGCGTCATCGTCATAGAGGACGGGCGTTTCTTTGATCGGTTTTGCCATAATTCGTTTCTCCTTTTTCTTTTGTGTTCCTGCTCTATAGATGCAGGATACACTGCAAATGTAATCTTTTTTTCTCATTGCATCACAAATATTATGCAAATGGCCCATATAATCCACTAACCGAACACTCCGTTGGTCAAATTGACTGTCTCTATCTTCTTTTCCAGATTTACCTTGGCGTAGATCTGCGTTGACACCAGGTTTCGATGTCCGAGGACCTTGCTCACCGAATAGAGTTCCGCACCTGCGGAGATGGCCAGTGTCGCAGCCGTGTGGCGGGCGCAATGGAAGGTCAATTCCTTCCCAGTAATGTCGGCCTTGTTCCGGATGCCGCGGACGTACTTTGTTACTTTTCCTGGCAGATGAAATACATTCCCGTCAGAGTTTTCCGGGCATCGCGGCAGCAGGGAGAGGGCAAGTTCGTTCAGGGGCACCGTCACCGGACTGCCAGTTTTCTGCTGGACGATGGACACTGCCCAGCCCTCTCCCATCGGCTTGATATCTCCCCACCTGAGCTGCCGGACATCACCCAGCCGGAGTCCCGTCATGCTGGAAAAGCCGAAGGCTATCTGAATCTGTCGCTCAGTTTCCGTTGACGCCTCCACGGCAAGGAACCGGTTCAGTTCATCAGGCGTCAAGTATTCACGATGCTTGTCCGGGGCGTGGAACCGTTCAAGATTGTTCAGTCCCCGCAACGGGTTGAACCCTATCCGACCTTCACGGAGCGCCTTGTTGAATATGGCGTTGACCGTCTGCCCGAAATGCAGCAGGGA
>JAGAHD010000012.1 GCA_017627255.1 Bacteroidales bacterium
GAATAAAGGAGTATCTTGACCGAATTGGGAGGACGAACATCCTCCTGAAGGACGTGACTACGGAAGTCATCCGCGGCCTGTATGACCACATGCGGAACGACTACCGGAACCCCGGTCAAATCAAGGTGCGGGAAGGCAGGCTGTCGGATTACTCCCTGCGCCATTTCGGAGAGACTGTCAATGCCCTGTTCAACAAGGCCCTCCGGGAAGGCAGGATAGGATATAACCCGTTACGGGGGCTGAATACGCTTGAACGGTTCCACGTACCCGACAAGCACCGTGAATATCTTACCCCGGATGAACTGACAAGGTTCCTCGCTGTTGAGCCGGCTACGGAGACAGAGCGCCAAGTTCAGAAAGCCTTCGGTTTCTCCTGCATGACGGGTCTCCGGCTGGGTGACGTTCAGCGACTCAGGTGGGGCGACATCAAGCCCATGGGAGACAGATGGGCGGTGTCCATTGTCCAGCAGAAAACTGGCAGTCCGGTGACGGTACCCCTTAATAATTTGGCCCTCTCCCTACTGCCAGCACGTCCGGAAAATGATGACCAGAACGTGTTTCATCTGCCGAGGGAGTCGGGCAGGGTGACAAAATACATCCGCAACATCCGCGACAAGGCCGGCATTACAGGTAAGGAACTGACCTACCATTGCAGCCGCCACACGGCTGCGACACTGGCCATCTCCGCAGGTGCGGAACTCTATTCGGTGAGCAAGATCCTGGGGCACAAGAACCTGGTATCAACCCAGGTCTATGCCAAGGTGAACCTTGAGAAGAAGATCGAGGCAGTTAATCTGACAAAGGGGTTGTTCGATTAACGGTGTGTCAAGAGCAAACAGAGCTCAAGTACGACTTCAGACTTGAATTTCCGGACTTCAAATCGTATCTTTACAAATCTTTCTTACCAGACGGGAGAAACTGTTGGAATATGAGCGAAAAGAACAAATACTATATGTTCATTGACGAATGCGGGGATCAGAATCTATCCGCATTTGATGAGAACTTCCCGATATTCACTCTTTGTGGTGTCCTGATGTCACATAGCCAGTTGCGGGCAATGGAGGCCAAGATTGCGACACTGAAGAAAAAGTATTGGGGCGAGAAGACGGTCATCCTGCATTCCCGAGACATCCGTAAGTGTGACAAAGAGTTCAAGATCCTTTTCGACCTGGATGTCAAGAAACGGTTCTATGAGGACCTGGACGCTATTCTCGGTGAACCAAACGCTTATACCGCCGTCTCTTGTTCCATCCTGAAAGAGCCATATATCCGTCAATTCGGTCGATTCAACGACATCTATGGCCAGTCGCTTTCCTTCCTGATTGAGCGCTCTATCTTTTTCCTGGATGACGTAGCCGAGAATGCTGACATGCACGTCATGGCAGAAATGCGGGGCAAACAGCAGGACCAGAATCTGCTGAATTACTACAACAAACTGAGGGATGTTGGAACGCACTGGGTTACGCCGGAGCGTCTTCAGTCCCATATCCGCAAATTCGACTTCCTGTCCAAGAAACAGAATGTCACCGGCCTCCAGTTGGCCGACCTCATTGCTTACCCCATTACGCAGTATCTGCTTTATCCCGACCGAGTAAACTTCGCCTATGACATCGTGAAGGACAATATCTATGTGAGCGATGACAAGAAACTGGGGTTGAAAGTGATTCCGAGGCTGGAGAAAGGGGTATAACAAAAAAAGAGTTGAGATTTCTCTTCAACCCTTTTCCGACCGGGGACACCCCAGTCCATCTGATTGGACTTGCCAATCCATTGCAAATATAAGGATTCTTTTTGGTTATGCAAATTTTACTTTATCTTTTTTTAAAAGACAGTTGAAGGGCGTATCCACCTCGCGGGATACGCCCTCCAATATATTTCAACGGCCTGCGGCCGTTTTTCTGGGCTTTGCCCAAGACTTGACTCTTTGATGCTGACCGCATGCGCAGTCAGCTGGTTTGCCGAGTAGTTTACCCTTGCAAGTCACTACTACTCCGTTTAATCTGAAACGGGACGCACGGAAAGGCCGTTGTAGCGTTCCCTGAGGATTCTTGACACTTCTTTCGAATAAAAGTACACGGACAACGCGTATTCCGATCCGTACGAAGCACCGTTCCATGATGACCAGTAGTTGCCGGCATATATACCATCGAAGATATCATCGTACATGTAACCGGCTCCGGGAAGGAAGATGCTATTGCCTTCGTAGCCGCTGACCTTGCTGGTGACCTTGTAGCCTTTCCTGACATCGTCCCAATCCCAATCAAAGTTGGCGGAATCAAGCAAGGCGAACCACTCCGCATCGGTGGGCATGCGCCAGGTGCTTCCCCAATTGACCCTTGCGGCGTCATCGGTAAGGTCGAGTACAGTCTTCTTGTCCATTGCGTACTTCGTGAAGGTGACTCCATCGCCACTTGGATTGTCGAAATAGGTGCTCCAACTATAGTCCGTCTTCGTGGTTGTCTCGCCCCAGGCGAAGTAATCGCCGAATTCTTCAGGAGTAGCGGCACCGACATTGCAGGTCGCCCATTTCAAACCGTCGCCCATCTCCACATATTCGTGTCCGTTGATGAACTGCTTGGGTTCGTAAACTGGACGAACGGGCAAGCCATAACAACGAGTCTGTTCTTTCATACTCTTACCGCCTTCCTCATAAATCACGGCATACTTGGCTTTCGAATAAGTATCCGTGGACACATTCGAGGACCAGTAGTAGCATCTATCAGTCATGCCATGACTATTCAAATGTATTCCCGCGCCCGGAAGGAATATAATGCTGCTACTATTTCCGGACACGTTACTCTTTACGATGTAGCCCTTATTACCGTTCATTTCGGCATAAGTC
>JAGAHD010000063.1 GCA_017627255.1 Bacteroidales bacterium
AGGCGCCGATACCGTAGATGCGGGCCGGTTCCATGTGCAGGATGCTTCTCTTCATGTCGATATGGACCAGATAGACACCGTCCTCGGGAACCTGGACATTGCCGTCACCGTCGTTGGTGAAGCCGTCATTGGTCTCCAGGGCGCCGAACTGGCCGCCGTCCCAGGCGCGGGCGCTGTTGAACTTGAAGCCGTTGCCGGCCTTGAAATAACGCACCGTCCAGAACTGGCCCTCCGCTTCGGAGCCCCAGTCCGGCTTATTGATCACCGGAATGAGTTTCACGACGCCATCCGAATTCCAGTCCCAGCCGCCGAAGTCGGCACCGACCATATAGAGGGCATCCGGGAATTCCTTGTATTCCTCGATGAGGATCGTAGGTTCGTCACCGTAATTGAAGGTCACGTTGTAGCTTCCTTCCACACCGACGCGGATGTTCGTGCTGCCGGCCGTGAATTCCACGCCGATTTCCGGCTTGTACACACCTTCCCCTTCATTGAGGGTACTCTCATCATTGGCCTCCGGACCGCCGTAGTTCTTGGCCCAGTCATGGTCCGCACGGATCTTGAACTCATCATCCGCCTTCAGGGACACGTTCTTGATCACCCACTTGTCGCCGGAGACATTCTCCAGGTCGAAGTCGGTATCCCAGTTGGTATCACCGATCCGGCCGACGAGGGACCAGGCCTTCGGCTTGGCCGGCGGAAGCGGAGCGTCGCCGCTGCCTTCCGTCAGGTAAACCAGCATGTAGGTCGGATAGAGGTACACATTGTAGACGCCGGCCGGGGAAGCGAAGATGTCGCCGCCGCCCTTGGACAGCTGGAGCGGCGTGTCAAGGGCGAACTCCGGCGCACCGCCGAGGTCATAGTCGCCCCATTCGTCATTGCCGCGGAACTTGAATTTGTCCTCCTGGAACGGGACATTCTTAGCCACCCAGATCTCGGGATCCTCGGAGACCTTCTCCATGTCCACGTCGGTATTCCAGTCCAGGACGGCCGGTCCGATGATACCCCAGGTTTCAGCACCTGCCATGGCATCGTTGAACTCATAGCTGCCGAGGTCGATGTCCGGCAGGGAGTCGTCACCGGCAGCAGCCGCAACGATCTTAGCCTTGGCATTCTCCTCATCCAGCACGAGGTAGTAGGTGCCGCTCTCGGCGATGACGATGTTCGGACCGCCCTGGGCGACGGCAAATTCCTCATCCAGCGTGTAGGAATTGACGCCTTCGGCATATCCGAAGTTCACGTCCCAGCCCTTGTCCTTGCGGAACTTGACCTCGTCACCCTTGGCCAGTTCGACCTGCTTGGCGACATGGATGCCGCTGCCGTCGGTATACATCGGTTCATCACCATTGTCACCCCAGCTGTTGAAGGAACCTACCAGGCCCCAGGCACTCTCCTGGGTATACCGGGCGTACGGGTCTCCGCCCGCCTGGAAAATCAGGAAATCAGCGATCCGGATACGGCCGTCGGAATCGATATAACCGTTGACACCGTTGTCCGCGGACGCCTTCTGCAGGGAGGCTCTCACAGCCATCTCAATCGAAACGGTTTCCCCGTTCTGGTGGCCGAGGGCATACAGCGCCTTGTTGATTTCGGAGAAGCGCACCGTGATGGTGTTATCCTTCACGGAGGTTCCCAGGACACGGTTCACTGCCTGTCCGTTGACAGCAAGAAGGGAAAGGGTATGGTACACCGGCGATTTGACATCAAAACTGCCGGGAGTAAAGGTTGCGACAATTTCACTCTCCCCTTCTTCGAAAGAAGCAAGGGTCGGAGCCGTCGCCTTGGAAGGATCGAAAGACAACTTTTCGACCTCGGTGCAGGCCCAGCCAGAGAGAAGGAGCGCACCGGCAAGAAGAGTATTGATGATTCTTTTCATATGCATGGCAAATTATTTCCAGGATTCATTCTGGCTGAGATTGCTGTTGCTGTTCAGTTCAGACACAGGAATCGGGAAGATATTGTACTTGTCATCGACGGCACGGCCGGATTGGAGGCCGCCCTTCCAGGTCCAGAGATAGTCACTGCCGGTCAGCAGACCGTAGCGGACCAGGTCGGAGCGTCTCCAGCATTCCCAGTACAGTTCACGGCCACGCTCATCCAGCAGGCCGGACAGCGTATAGTCTCCTTTGTCCAGACCGGCACGAGCGCGGACCGCCTCAAAGGCAGCCTTGCCCTCCGCTTCCGACACTTCCGTTGCACCCCGAAGCTGGGCTTCCGCCATGATCAGGTACGCATCCGCAGCACGGAAAAGCGGGAAGTCCGTCTCCGGGAAGTTGATTACAGCCGGAGTGGAACCGTCCAGGTTCAGGTTCGTGAATTTGTGGGAGGACCAACCATAGTCAAAGTCCAGGACGTCGATTGACTTGGAAGCTTCCATGTCCATACCGGTCGCCCAGAACAGATTGCGGACATCCTTGTCCTCGAACTTGTCTATGAATTCGGGCGTCACCAGAGTTCCGTTCCATCCGTCATCGATGCCGAGTGCCGCAGCAGTCGCCTTGTCACCGCCCTTGCAGGAGGCCTTGATGATAAAACAGGTAGCACCGTATGTCTGGGTATAAACCCCGTCCGCCTGCACGCCGAAGATGATTTCGTCGGTGCACTGGTCGTTCTGGGCGCAGAAAAGATCGGCATAGCGGGAGCGGAGGACGGGATAGTCGGCCTTGACTTCCTTTGCCATCCGGGCCGCCACATCATAATACTGCTTGGCAGCCGCATCGCCGGAAAGACCGAGATACACCCGGGCATTGAGGTTGAGGTGGGCGCGGATCATCTTGACGAAGTTCACGTCCAGACGGCCGTACACATTCTGACGGGCAGCCTTGAGCTGGCCGCCGGAAATCAATTCCTCGCATTCCTTGTCCAGCCAGGCGAACAGGTCGGCCCGGCTGATCTGGGCGGGACCGGCTACGCCGACCGGCGTATTCTCATCGGCGAACGGCACGCTTCCGAACATATCGATGGCGTGCAGGTAACTCAGCGCGCGGAGGGCGCGGGCTTCCGCAATCATTGTCTTCATGTTGTCCGATCCGGAGAACTCGGATGCAGAAGCACGGCGGATGAATTCGTTGCAAAGGCCGATCTGGTAGTAGATGCGGGAGAACATCGCCGTGACAAACACGTCGGAAGCTGTAAAACTGAGCGCGTGGAGATCCTTGACGGTCTGGTCATTCCAAGTAAGCAACGCCTCGTCCGTCGTAAGCTCCTGCATGTAGAAAAGGGCGCGGATATACTGGCCGAAGCCGCCGTCCACACCGTCGATATCCGGCGCATGGTCCGGGTCTTCGGATCCGCTGACTGCCAGGCTCACATAGCACTTGGCCAGCAGCTGGGCATAGGCCTGCTCGCTCGAGAGAATAGTCTCGGGGAGCGTCACATTCGGGTCGATCGGAGTGACATTCAGATCTTTGACGCACCCCGTAAGGGTAAGCGCGCAGAGAGCAAGGATGGAAAGTATTCTTGATTTCATATTCTGGTTCCTCCTGCATTAAAAGTTGAACTTGATACCGGCGACGTACGTACGCGGACGCGGCCAGAGGTTGGAGTCAATGCCGTTGAACACTTCCGGATCGATTCCCTTGTACGGAGTGATGCAGAAGACGTTCTGGACTGTGGCAAAGAGATTGAGGGACATGTCCTTCGGCAGGCCGAAAGTATATCCGAGCGTAACGTTGTCCAGCTTGAAGAAGGACGCGTTCTTGATGTAGTAGTCGGAGAAGTACTGGGCCTTGGTGAAGGCATCCTCGACTCCCTGCGGAATCCGGTTGGCAATGAAGTTGTTCGTCCACAGGTCGGACATCAGGCTCAACTGTGCGGAATTATTGTCATACACATAGTTTCCGAGGTTCGCATGGGCGGATGCAGCGAAAGTCCAGGCCTTGTAATTGAGGGTGGTATTCAAGCCGAAGGTGAACTTCGGATGCGGGTTCTTGCTGTAATACATGTCATCCTCGTCGACGGTTCCGTCTCCGTTCCGGTCCACATAGGCACCCATGACGGGCTTTCCGTCCTGGTCATAGATCTGCTGGTAGACATAGAAGGTATTCGGGGCATAACCTGTCATGTGGCGCTGGATCGTATTGCCGACGGCACCGGCGATGCCGCCCGTAGTGACACCCTTGTAGCCGTCACCGTCGTTGGCCGTCATCTTGATGATCAACTGATGGTTGTAAGCACCGTTGACCCCCACCTGCCAGAACAGGTCACGGGTCTGGAAGACGATGTAGTTCACGTCCATCTCGACACCCTTGTTCACCAGGGAACCGATGTTGCCGTTCAGGTAGTTTTTCAGGTTGGCGCCCGCGGCGACCGGCGTATAGTTCAGCAGGTCGGTCGTCAGCCGGTAGTAAGCATCCAGGGACGTAGTCAGCCGGCCGTCCAGGAACCCGAAGTCGACACCGGCATTGTAGGTCGTCGTCGTTTCCCATTTGAGGTCGCCGTTATAACCGTCCGGACGGATCGGGACGACGATCTGGTCGCCGAAGCGATAGTAGCTGCCCTGCTGGCTGATCGTATAGGTCGGAAGCGTCGGATAGGAATCGCCGGCAACATCCTGCTGGCCGGTCTGGCCCCAGGAGAGACGGACCTTGAGGGCGGAAATGGCATCGACCCCGCGGAGGAATTCCTCATTCTTGGCGTTCCACGCGAAGGCGACGGACGGGAACAGGCCCCACTTGTTGTTGGCGAAACGGGAGGTACCGTCCGCACGGAGTGTCGCCGTCAGGAAATACCGCTCGTCGTAGGTGTAGTTGATACGGCCGAAGAAGGACACCAGGTAGTTCTCAAAAGCATTCTGCTTGTCCTCATAGACATTGGCGGGATCGTTGATGTCAATGCCGAGGTCCTTTCCGTCCGGATCCGTCAGCGCATGGGTGGAGAAACTGTTGGATTTGTGCCAGAAGTGCTGCCAGGAATAACCGGCCATCACGTCGACCAAGTGCTTGTCGGCGAAGGTATGGTTGTAATCGGCATAGAACTCGAGGGTGCGGTCGCGACGGACCTGGTCATAATCGGTATGACGGCCGGCGCCGGCCTCAGTCTGGGAATGCCAGGACTGCTCGGAGCCCTGGAGGATGTCCACGGTCCCGTTGGACTTGGAATAGTCGAGACCCAGGTTCAGGTTCAGGCGGAGGTCCTCAAAGCCATGGATCTTGTAATCGAACTGGGCATTGCCGATGAAGCGCCGGGCGTTCGACTTGTCGAACTTCTCGTCCAGGGATGCCACCGGGTTGGTGCCAAGGGTGTTGGCAGTGCCCCAGCTGCGGTATCCATGGATGCCGTTCGGGTCATAGACGGCCTGGGTCGGGTCATACTGGACCGCCTGGCCGATGGCCGCGGTATTGGCGAAATTGTTCCGGATCACCATGCCCTTTCCGTTCAGGGAAACCGTCAGGTGCTTGTCCAGCAGCTGCGGATTCAGGTTCAGGGCGAGGGTTCCACGGTCCATTGCAGAGGTTTTCAGCGTACCCTTCTGGTTCAGGTAG
>JAGAHD010000064.1 GCA_017627255.1 Bacteroidales bacterium
TCTTTCAACGGCGCAACCACTTTCTTGCCTTCCAGAACAGCCTGAACTTCACCTTCAGACATGGTGTTGCCCTCGATGGCCAGAGAAGAATGGATGGTTTTGATCCGGTTGGCTCTCCTTAGCCGCAAGGTGTCCTCCTGTTCCATCCTGATTGCATATCTTTCCAACTGACCGGAAATCTTCGCAATCAGATTGATGGCCTTGGCCGATACGGTGAAGGGTGGTTTGTACATGGGTTATTCCGTCATTTTGTTCCGCCGGTTATCCCGACATTTATTCCGACACAAAGATACTATTTATTCCGACATAAACAAAAAGAGGACAAATCTTTCGATTTATCCTCTGTAGTACACTACTATAATAAACTATTGAACCTCGCTTTCTTCGAAAGAATGATCCTCCTCCAGTCTTTTATTGACAATCGTGACCGAGGTTAGGGGTTTCTCGAGAGAATGCGTATTGCACATCATCCTTGTATTTCCTGGAAACGGGCAATTCTTTTCCGGCTATGCACACGCTTTCCGGAGAAGAAACGCTCGCATAGGTCCGGTTGACGAGATAGGATCTGTGAATCCGTACAAAACCGGCCCCAAGCACGTCCTCCCATTGGCTGATTCCCGTTCTGTTGCGATACTGCTGTCCGTCACGGGCATAGATCCAGACCTCAGAGTCTCTGGATTCGATGTAGAGAATATCTTCTTTCTTCAGGGAAATCTTCTTATAGACAGAGTAGAAAGTTATTGGACGATCCGTAGGATATTTCTTGTCCAACCACTTTACCAGCTGATAATGCCCATATGAAAGTATGGCGAGGATAGCAGCTACGAAAACCGGATTCCAGAGCACGGAAGGCATATCCCATCTGGAGTTGCTGGCCCGGTCGATAACAAAGGCAAAAAGCAACTGCAACAGGTAAATGAAGAAAAAGGTCATCGTCATGACCCCTAGAATGATAAAAATGGTCCCCAAGACCCGTTCTCTCCGGTCCATGGTATCCTCCAGTTTGGGAAGGAAATAGGACAGAGCCATAGCGGCCGGGAGAAATGACAGGCTCATGATGACGGCATGTCCCAAATCATAGCCAAGACTCGTAAGGATGCTGGCCGTCAAAATGATTGCGGCCAGCCAGTAAGCGACGATGATGAATCCTTTCTTCATTCTTGATACAAAAATACGCATTCTTCCTCGAATTCATAGTAATAGAAAACCGCCCAGGGCCATGTTTGGGGATTTCACATCGGTGTTTGCGGTTTCAACTTTGCATTTCTGTATGGAGCGTGCGTACCTTTGCAACAAGGAATTCCGAACCTGATTGTTCAACTAAAAAGTCAAAATGTCATGCTTACTCTTGCATCCAACCTCTTTAATTTGGTCTTCTCTTCCGATCCCTTCGGGATAGGCGTAATTACATTACTTCTCATAGCCCTTTTCTTCGTCGCTTGGAAAGCTCCGGCCTGGGTGAAGGAAACCGGCCTTGCAGCACTTGCTACCGGATGGCTTTGGACTGTATGTGAGTTCATGGCTATGGCAAAAGCCATCGTGGAGTGTGAACCTGACGTGGATATGTACATCGTCTGGGCGGCCGTCCCTTCCGCTTTGATTCCAGCGGCCTTCGGCTTGATTGTTTACATCATTTCACTGATCATCCGTATTGTACGGAAGCCAAAGATGTAGAATCGAAACCGGGTTCGGGATTTCCCTGAACCGTAGTGCTCGTTACAGGTCCAAGCAACGGACCTGTAACGAGCACTTGACGAATATCGGAGGCCGCAGGCCGACCGAAGGGGGAGGGCAAAGCCCTGTGGGGGAATCCTTTCCCCCGTGCCCCTGGGGGCGGCCGCGTAGCGGCGAGGGTGAAAGAGGCGCAGCCTCCGCTACTAAACAGAAAAAGCCAGCCCTAAGGCTGGCCTGTTTAGTAGCGGAGGCAGGACTCGAACCTACGACCTCCGGGTTATGAGCCCGACGAGCTACCGACTGCTCTACTCCGCGATGTTGACTACAAAGGTACGGCTTTTTCCTGAAAAACCAAAATTTATTTGATAAAACTCAGGATCTGGTCCGTCTCATGGGCAGGAAATGCCTTTTGTTCACCCGTTTCCAGATTCTTCAAATTGATGGTCCCGGCTTCCATTTCGGACGATCCGTTGATGGAAATGAACGGGATGGATTTTCGGTCGGCATAGTCAAACTGCTTTTTGAGCTTGGTGGCTTCCGGATAGATCTCGACGGCCACGCCCTCTTCGCGCAGGGCCTTGGCGACGGGAAGGACATACCGGAGTTCTTCCGGGCCCATGACTGCAAAGAGCAGGCGGGTGGCGCTTCCGAGGTCTTTGGGGAATTTGTCGAGTCCCTTGAGGACATCATAGATCCGGTCGGCGCCGAAGGAGATGCCGACGCCGGACATGTCGGGCAGGCCGAAAATGCCGGTCAGGTTGTCATAGCGTCCGCCGCCGCAGATGCTGCCGATGGGGAAATCAAGGGCTTTTACCTCGAAGATCGCGCCGGTGTAATAGTTGAGGCCGCGGGCGAGGGACAGGTCGATCTGGACATCATGCCGGATACCGGCCGCCTCGATGAGACCGAAGAGCTCTTCCAGCTCGTCAATACCCTTGAGGCCGGTTTCGGAAACCGTTCCGGAAACGGAGCCGCCTCCGAAAAGGGCCCGCATGGCGGCGAGTTTCTCCGCCGTGGTACCGCTCAGGAGAAGGACCGGGCGCAGGACTTCGACCGCTTCGGGCGTCAGCCCCTTTTCCATCATCTCCGCCTCGACGTTCCCGAGACCGATCTTGTCGAGTTTGTCGATGGCAACGGTAATGTCCACCACCTTGTCCGGGAAACCGCAGATTTCGGCGAGGCCGGTCAGCACTTTCCGGTTGTTGATCTTGATGCCCACCCTCACGTCAAGCAAGGTGAATACCCGGTCCACGATCTGGACCAGTTCCAGCTCATTGACTTGGGAACGGGACCCGATCACATCTACGTCACACTGGTAAAACTCGCGGTAGCGGCCTTTCTGGGGACGGTCGGCCCGCCAGACAGGCTGTATCTGGAAACGCTTGAAAGGGAAGGAGATGTCATTCTGGTGCTGGACGACATAGCGGGCAAAGGGAACGGTCAGGTCATACCGGAGCCCCTTCTCGGAGACTTTCAGGGAAAGGGCTTTGGAGTTGTAATGGTCACCTTCCAAACGGAACTGCCCGTAGTCAATGCCGGAAAAGGCGTCTCCGGAATTGAGGATCCGGAACAGGAGCTTGTCCCCCTCGTCCCCGTATTTACCGAGGAGGGTGGAAAGATTTTCCAGGGCAGGGGTTTCAATCTGCTGGTATCCATATGTCCGGAATACGCTCCGGATCGTGTCGAAGATATAGTTGCGCTCGGCCATTTCCCGCTGCCCGAAATCGCGTGTCCCCTTGGGGATGGATGGTTTCTGTGCCATGATCAATCGGTTTAACTTACAAATATAGGCATTTTCCGGGAGAATCAGGGCTTGGCGGGGTAGGATTCGTCGTAAGACCGGTCCCAGGCGCGGTAATACTCCAGTTGGGGATCTTCGAAAAGAGACAGCTGGTCGGAGTCGTCATGGGTGAGTTTGGACAGGCCCACGCCGACCTGGCGGAGGGGAGTGGCCTGGTCCCAGATTTCGGACACAAGGCGGCGGGCTTCGTGGAGAAGGAGGGCGGTGATGTCGGTGGGTTGGGAAATCCGGCATTGCCGCTGGACGACGCTGAAATCCCGGTATTTGATGAAAACGCTGATGCAGGATGCCTTGAAGGCGTCCTTCCGGATGCGGTGGGCGACAATGCAGGTTACGTTGAACAGGGCGCGGTCCAGCTGCCTGGGATCGGAAATGTCTTTCGGGAAGGTCCTCTCCGCACTGTAGCTTTTGGCTTCCCGGAATTCGGTCTCTACGGGGGAGAAGTCGATGCCGTTGGCGTTTTCATGCAGCTGGAGGGCGGCTTTCCGGCCGACCAGCCGGGTCAGGGCGCCCGTCCCCGTGCGGGCCAGGTCCCCGATGGTTCGGATTCCGTAGGCCAGCAGGCGCTCTTCGGTCCTCTTTCCCACCCAAAGCAGGTCGCGGACACCCAGCGGCCACATCTTTTCCTGCACTTCCTCTTCCCACAGGGTGTGGACCTTGTCGGGCTTTTCAAAGTCGGAAGCCATCTTGGCGAGGAGCTTGTTGGATCCGATGCCGACATTGACGGTGAATCCGAGTTTCGACCGGATTTCGTCCTTGAGGGCCGTCGCGGTTTCCACGGGGTCCTTTCCCTGCAGCCGGAAGGTCATGTCCAGGAAGCATTCATCGATGGAAAACTGCTGAAGGACAGGCGAGTAAGTCCGGCAGATGGAGATGAATCCCTCTGAACAGGTCCGGTACCACTCCCAGTCTCCCCGGACAAGGACAAGGTCCGGACAGATCCGCAGCGCCATGGAAACCGGCTGGGCGGTCTTGATGCCGAGCCGTTTGGCTGGGATGGAGGCGGCCGTGATGATGCTGCGCCGGTCCGACGGGTCGCCGGAAACGACGGAAGGGACCTCCCGGATGTCCGGCAGGCCGTCCTGAAGACGCCGGACGGCCGTCCATGACAGGAAGGCGGAATTGACGTCGATATGAAAGATGGTCCTGCGCATGATGACAGTACAAAATTAGGCGATTCCGGATAATATTTGGCCGTTTTTTATTATTTTTGTGTTTCCAATAGAACAACTGATTCATTATGAAAGAATTCGTCAAGACCATGCTGGCCGTCATCTGCGCTTTTCTTGTGATGCAGATCATCGGCTTTTTCTTTTTGATCATATCGTTCGGCAGCATGGCCGCTCTCGGCAGCGGCAGCAAGAGCGTCCTTCCCCGGGAGGGTGTCCTGGATATCGACATGGCCCAGTTCGTACTGGGTGAACAAGGACTGGACAATCCGATGGGTGGCATGTCCCTGGGATCGTTCAGCCCTGTCCCTACCATCGGCCTCTGGGATGCCGTCCAGGCGGTGGAGAAAGCCGCGGCCGATCCCTCTGTCAAATATATCCTCCTGAGACCGGATGCCGCATCGGGCGGGACCGCCTCACTGGAAGAACTGCGCAAGGCCCTGGTCGAATTCCGGAAGAGCGGCAAGGCCGTTGTGGCCTATACCGAGAATCCCGGCAACGGCTCCTATTATCTGGCCACTGCTGCGGACAAGATTTACATGACCTCTTATCATGGCGGCATGTCCCAGCTGGTCGGCGTATCCGGCCGGATGCTTTTCCTCAAGGACATCCTGGACAAGGTGGGTGTCAACTACCAGCTTATCCGGCACGGCAAGTACAAATCGGCCGGCGAAATGTACATCAAGGACTCTCCTTCGGAGGAGAACCGGGAACAGAACCAGGTAATGGTCAACTCGATCTGGAAGGCATACTCTTCGGTCATGGCAGAAGCGCGCGGCCTTTCCGAGGAGGCGTTCAATGCCCTTGTGGATGAGCTGAAACTCAATTTTCCCGAGGATTTCCTCCAGGCGGGACTGGTGGACGAACTCTTCGATCACGAGGAACTGGTCTCCAAGTTGTGCGACCTGGCTGTCGTGGAGAAAAAAGAGGACCTTCACCTGATGGCTTTTGCCGATTATATCGCCGCCAAGGTGGTTCCCGGCACGGCGAAGGAGAAGGTGGCCATCCTGTTTGCGGACGGAGACATTGTGGACGGTCGTGTGGAGAATGCGGTTGCCGGCGACCGGTTCGTGACCGAGATTGACCGGATCCGGAAAGACAAGAGCGTCAAGTCCGTGGTCCTGCGGGTGAATTCCCCGGGCGGGAGCGTGGTGGCTTCCGAGAAGATCCGTGCCGCCCTGGAGTTGCTGAAGGCGGAAAAACCGGTGGTTGCCTCCTATGGAAACTACGCCGCTTCCGGTGGCTACTGGATTTCCAACGGCTGCCAGAAAATCTATTCCGATGCGACGACCCTGACGGGATCCATCGGCGTTTTCAGCCTGATTCCGGAGTTCTCCAAAGTGACGGACAAGATCGGCGTCAACATCGTTACTGTCGGCTCCAACAAGCACAGCGACATGCTGTCCCTTACCCGGCCGTTCAATGCCGAAGAGACCGCGTACATGCAGGCTTATGTTGAAGACGTCTATGAGAAATTCGTGAATCTGGTGGCCGCGGGTCGCGGGCTGGAACCGGAACGGGTCGACGAGATCGCCCAGGGACGAGTATGGACTGGCAGCGATGCAATCGGCATCGGGCTGGTCGACGAGATCGGCACGCTTCGCGATGCGGTGAATTATGCCGCTTCGCTGGCCGGGTTTGTTTCCAGGGATGATTATTCTGTGACGACCTGTCCGCGTGTCCCTTCCCAGATGGAGCAGCTCCTCGCGATGTTCGGCGGACAGAAATCCGAACCGGAGATCCTTTCCGGCACTCCTTTCGAGGGAATGGGAAAACTGCTCAGGTCCCTGCAGGAAGGACAGTCCCTCCAGGCTGTTGCCCGGCTTCCGTTTGACATCGAGATTCGCTGATCCATGGAAAACGAAGAGAGAAAGCTTCATCCCCTGCGGTTCCTTCCCGACAGTGTGGAACGGCCCTGGGGTACGGTTGAATACAAACTGGCGGATCTGGGTTTCATCGATTCGATGGCCCGGGAAGGGTGGCTGGGCGGCAATACGGTCAGCGACCTCATGCAGACTTACCTCGAGCGGATGGTCGGCGAAACATCCTTCGAGTATTACGGGACCCAGTTCCCGGTGATGGTGAAAACCTTGGACGTGAAGGGACGTACCTCGCTCCATGTCAATCCCGATGACTTGAGTGCCGAACAGCGTTATGACGCATTCGGGAAAACCGCCTTGTGGTATGTTACCAAGGCGGGGCCCGACGCCCGGTTGTACCTGGGATTCAAGCGGGATGTGACGGCGGAGGAATTTTACCGGAAATGCATGGACGGTACGGTGGAGGACCTGCTGAACTGCATCCGTCCCGAAGTCGGAAGTGCCTATCTGGTGCTTCCGGGCATGGTCCATGCGGCTTCGGACGTGCAGCTGCTGGAGATTGCGGAGTCATCCGAACTCTGGTTCCGTCTGCATGACTGGGGCTCCGCGGAGCGGGAAATGCACTTGGAGGAGGCTTTCGACCTGATTGATTTCAAGGCCTGGCAGGCTTCGGAACCGGTGCCGGGCAAGATAGCGCGGACGCCGCAGTTTACCGTGACCAGGCTCTCCCTGACGGATCCCCTCCGGTATCAGGGAGGAGAGGGGAACAGTTTCCTGCTGTATGTGTGTACGGAAGGGGAGGCGGTCATCCGGATTCCGTCCGGCGGAAAGGCGGACGAGTATCCCGTCAAGGCAGGCGAAGTGCTGCTGGTCCCGGCAGAATTGGATGACTTGTACCTGGTTCCGCTCCGGAAGGGAACGGTCCTGCTGGAAGTCATGATGGAGCCGAGGACGGAACCGGACGGTTATATTCAGGAAGGGAACAATGGCTGATACGCGCGTTGACAAATATCTCTGGGCCATCCGTGCCTTCAAGACGCGGACCGAGGCTACAGATGCCTGCAAGGGCGGGAAAGTGAAGATTGGAGGGGTCAATGCGAAACCTTCCAAGGAGGTCAGGCCGGGCGATGTCCTGCAGGTGAGGAAAGGCTCCGTCACTTTTACCTACAGGGTCCTGCGTCCCCTGGAACGCCGGGTGGGAGCCAGGCTGGTTCCCGAGTATGCCGAGAACCTGACACCGGAGTCCGAACTGGAGAAACTCCGCGCTCCTGTCGAGACGTTCTTCCTGACCCGCGACCGCGGGGCGGGTCGTCCTACCAAGAAAGACCGCCGGGAGATAGAAGAAATATGGGATGCCATTGATTTCAATGACATCCCGGATGATGTGGCGGCCCGGTTCGGGCTCTCCGACGAGGATCTGGAGGCTATTTCGTAAACAGTCTCTTGTACAGGCCCAGGAAGCCGGCACCATGGCGGGCTTCGTCCTTGGCCATCTCATGGATCGTGTCGTGGATGGCATCATAGCCCAGTTGCTTGGCGCGCATGGCGATGGCGAGTTTGCCTTCGCAGGCTCCGGCCTCGGCTTCATAACGCTTCTTGAGGTTGGTCTTGGTATCCCATACGACCTCGCCGAGGAGCTCGGCGATGCGGGCGGCGTGGTCCGCTTCCTCGAAGGCATAGCGACGGAAGGCATCGGCCACTTCCGGGTATCCTTCCCGCTCGGCCTGGCGGCTCATGGCAAGGTACATGCCCACTTCCGAACATTCGCCCGTGAAATGGTCCCGCAGACCGGCGAGGACTTCTTCGTCCACTCCCTTGGCAACGCCGACAACATGCTCGCAAGCCCACTGGGGCTTGTCGCCTTCTTCTTTGATTTCCACGAACTTGTCAGCCTTGGCATGGCAGACAGGGCATTCTGCGGGAGGGTTTTCCCCTTCATAAACGTAACCGCAGACCAGGCATCTGAATCTCTTTTTCATATCCGTTTCCTTTTAATGTTGTAGTTTTGAATAATTCTAAATATGAGGTAGATGCAAATGTAGCGTTTTTTTTCAAAACTTGCAACAGTCCTGCATTATTCTTAAATTAGCAGAAGAAAAAGATGCGGCATGATCCCATTTCTCAAGCAAGTCGCCGCCCACTATTACGCGACAGACATACAGCAGACGTGTTTCGTGTTCCCGAACCGGCGCTCCATGGCTTTTTTCCGGAAGTACCTCGGTGAGATCCTCCGGGAAAGCGGAGCGGACCGTCCGCTGATCGTACCGGACCTGTACACCGTCAATGATTTCTTCTACCGGGCGTATGACGTGGACGTCACGGACCGGATCCGCCTCGTGCTGGAACTGTATGCCTGCTACAAGGCCGTATATCCGAAGGCGGAGCCGCTCGACGAGTTCGTTTTCTGGGGGGATATCATCCTGTCCGATTTCGATGACGTGGACAAATATATGGCGGATGCGCGGAACCTGTTCACCAATGTCGCGGATTTCAAGGGTATCCAGGATGACTACAGCCATCTGACCCCGGTCCAGGAAAAGGCCATCGCCCAGTTTGTCTCACATTTCCGGGACCATGCAGGACGGCTCACCGTCCATATCGAGGCGGACGATCCGGGGGTCAAGGGCCGTTTCCTCCAGGTCTGGAACATTCTCTTCCCTCTGTATGAACTATACCGGAAACACTTGGAGGAGAAGGGAATGGCTTATGAAGGAATGGTCTACCGGTCCCTGGCGGAAGCGCTCCGCGGGGGAGGTTCGGTCCGGGATGTGCTGGAAGGGCGCTTCCCTCATACGTCCCGTTTCGTCTTCGTGGGCCTCAATGCGCTCAACACCTGCGAGAAACTGGTGCTCGGAAAAATGCGGGATGCGGCTCTCGCCGAATTCTGCTGGGATTATTCCAGCGACTGGATCCGTGATCCGCAGAATAAGTCTTCGTTCTTCCTGCAGGATCAGGTCCGGTCATTCCCTCCGGCTTTCACGCCGGATCCGGAAGGACTTCCCCTTCCCGTTTTCCATGTCGTCAGCGTGCCTTCTTCTGTGGGACAGGCCAAGCTGGCGCCCTCTATCCTGGCCGGATGCGAAGGTGACCCGGTGGAGACTGCCTTCGTGCTTCCGGATGAAAAGCTGCTGATGCCGCTGCTGAATGCCATTCCTCCGGAATACGCCAGCATCAACGTAACGATGGGCTATCCCATGACGGGGGGAGCCGTGTATTCCCTCATGACCGACATCGCATCCCTCCAGATGCATTTGCGGAAACGGCCGGACGGATGGTATTTCTATCACCGCCAGGTGTATTCCGTTTTTTCCAGCAGCCTGCTGCGGGCGGTCCTGACGCCGGAGGAAGAAGCCGTCATCGACCGGGTAAAGACGGAAGCCAAATACTACATTCCCGAAACGGATCTCCGTGGCGGGCCGTTCCTGGACCTGGTTTTCCGGGTCCTCGTCACGGATCCGAAAGGTACGGATCCGGCCGTAAACCGAGCCGTTGCCGATGCGTTCGTGGAGATTCTGAGTTACTTGGGCTGGAAACTCCGGGGCATGGAGGAGATGATCCTGGAACTGGACTTTGCCAAACGGTACCTGATGGCACTGCATACGTTGCGGGAGATGGAGGTGGCCGTCCAGCCCGGGACATGGCTGCGACTGCTGGACCAGCTGCTTTCCGGTATTTCCGTCCCGTTCCAGGGGGAGCCGCTGGAAGGGCTTCAAGTAATGGGACCGCTTGAAACCCGGGCACTTGATTTCCGGAATCTCGTGATCCTGTCTGCCAACGAGGGCACGTTTCCGCGGCGCAGCGTCAGCGCTTCGTTCATCCCTCCCGAACTCCGCAAGGGATTCTCCCTGCCGACGTATGAGTACCAGGACAGCATCTGGGCCTACTATTTTTATCGGATGATCCAGCGGGCGGAAAAGGTCTGGCTGGTGTATGACAGCCGGACCGAAGGCCTGAAAATCGGTGAGGAAAGCCGGTATATCAAGCAATTGGAGTACCATTTCAGGGCACGGCTGGACCGCATGGTGGCCGTTTCGTCCCTGCGTCCGGCCTACGGGGCGGACGAGATTCCGAAGACAGCTGCGGATATCGCGGAAATCCGAAGGAATCCCCTGTCCGCATCGGTCCTGCAGAGCTACCTGTTCTGTCCTGCCAAATTCTATTATCAGGCAGTGCGCCACTTGAAAGTGGAGGAGGATGTGGCGGAGTCCCTGGATGCCGGTATGATCGGAGATGTGTTCCACAAGGCCATGCAGACCCTTTACGACGGGAAGGGGATCCTGACGCCGGACGACCTCCGCCGGATGGGCAAGGATACCCGCCGGATCAAGACCCTGGTCCGGAAACTGATCCTCGAGCAGATGCATTCGATCGAGGTGTCAGGCCGCAATCTTGTTGTGGAAGAAGTGATTGTCCAGTATGTCCGCCAGACGCTCCGGCATGACCTGGACCTGCTCTCCCGTTCCGGAGCCGGGGGATTCCGGATCCTCGGCCTGGAGCGGCGGATGACCGGTGAGTTCGCCGGCTTCCGGTTCAAGGGATTCGTGGACCGGATCGACAGCTACCGGGACGGGGAAATCCGGATTGTGGACTACAAGACGGGCCGGGTGGAGGATGAAGACATCAACATCACCGACGACAATGCGGCGGCAGTCGTGGAGAAGCTTTTCGGCCCTTCGAACCAGGGCCGTCCGAAGATTGCCCTCCAGCTGTTCCTGTACGATATGTTCGCAGGAGCATCGCCCGATCTTTCAGGCGGGACGATCGTGAATTCGGTGTACTCGGTCTCCCGGCTGTTCACCGCTCCGCTGGAGGACCGTGTGCAGAGCCGGGAATTCGCCCGCCTGGCCGGGGAGCGCCTGCGGGAAATGCTGGCCGAACTGGTCGATCCCGCCGTGCCTTTCCGTCGGACGGAGGATGAACATACTTGCAGTTATTGTGATTTCAAGATGATTTGCGGACGATGATCCAGATCCTGAAAGCGTCGGCAGGGTCCGGCAAGACATACAACCTCGCGCGGGAATATATCCGGCTGCTCCTGCAGGCCCGGGATCCCCAGGCATACCGGCATATCCTGGCCGTGACATTCACCAACAAGGCTACGGACGAAATGAAGCGCCGTATCCTCCAGGAATTGTTCCTGCTGGCATCGGATCCGGCCTCATCCGGTTACCGGGAGGATTTCATCCCGTCGGTCTTTCCGTCGGAGGACGCCCTTCGACGGCGGGCTTCCATGCAGCTCAGCGGCATCCTTCACGATTATTCGGCATTTTCGGTGTCTACGATCGACAAGTTTTTCCAGCAGACACTGCGGGCTTTCTCGCGGGAGATCGGACA
>JAGAHD010000065.1 GCA_017627255.1 Bacteroidales bacterium
ATCCACCTCTTCCCATTCCGAACAGAGAAGTTAAGCTCACCCGCGCCGATGGTACTGACCCACCAGTTGGGAGAGTAGGTCGCCGCCGTTTTTCGGGAGCCCGATCGTCAGATGACGGTCGGGCTCTTTTGTTTTGTCGGACATTTCGTAGACGGTCTTGCAAAGTGTTGGATGATTGGATATTAAGTTTTATCTTTGCGAAGGATCCCTCCAGGGACCAGCTAACCCCTTTTATCCTGTCAGAAACATGGTACTTCATTACGAAAAGCCGGAAGTCGTCCGGTCCATTCCTCTTCCGCAAGAGGCATTCTGTGCTTCTACGTACGAATTTGAAGGAGATACCGGCACGGAAGATGTCGATATCTATGGCCCCGAACTTTAACCGTCTCTCCTATGGCAAAGCGTTTTTTCCTTTCCGTTGTTTGCGGGGCGGTCCTTGTTTCTGCCCTCGTTTCCTGTAATGATACCCTTCGACAGGATGATCCGGCCCTTGACCGGACTTCCGGACCGGTCTTGACCACCCTGCAGGCTCGCATGGTCGACAACCCCCTTTCCCGTACCCTCCTGAGCGAAGAGGATGGCAAGATCCTCTGGGGAGATTACGACCGGATTTCCGTCTATGCAGAGAATGCTCCGCGGGCCATTTTCCGCGCCGACGCCAACACTTCTGCCACTTCGGCCACTTTTACCGGCGAGGCAGACCTGTCGGGAATGGACGGGGACAGCTGGTTGTATGCGATCTATCCCTATTCATGGGAGGATGCGCGGACGGGTGATGTCCTGACGGTTCCCGTAGGCGGAACCCAGGAGTTTTTCGACGATATCCAGCAGAATCTCGCCGTCCAGCGAGTGATGCCGCACAATGTCTACGAATTCCCCATGGTCGCCCGCTCCAAAGACAGTGACCTGTCCTTTTTCAATGTCTGTGGCGGTATCCGGTTCACGGTTTCCCATGATCATCTCAGGTCGGTCTGCTTCAAGAACCTGGACGGGACCCCGGTCAACGGCCTTGCTCAGGTATCTTTCGACGCTGACGGGCATCCTGTGATCGGAAGCATCGAAAACGGCGTCGACGAGGTCTGGGCGATGCCGGGCTATGAGGACGATGACTATCTTTTCTTCAAGCCGGGAGAACCGTTCTATCTTGTCCTCCCCCCGAAGACCTATACGGAAGGGATGGCCGTCACCTTCCGCACGCCGAGTACGGAAGCCACTTATACGATTTCCGGGAGTTTCGAGATCAAGCGCTCTGTTTTCAGCCAGCTGCTCAACCGGGATGAAGGGCTTGAGTTCAAGCCGGTGGAGGGAAACATTCCCTTTGAGGACGAGACCTTCAAGGACTACTGTGTCGCGAATTTCGATACGGACGGGGACGGAGAAATCAGCTATGCCGAGGCGCTGGCCGTAACCCGTATTGAATTCCATGAGACCGACAATCTTCATTTCAGTTTCGGCGCCCTTTCTGAACTGATCTATTTCGAGAATCTGAAGGTCTTGATCCTGACTCCTTCCGTCGATGAAATCGGACGGGGAGCCCTGGGATATCTGGACCTTTCCTATTTCCCGAAACTGCAGGCTCTCCGGTGTTATTCCAACAAGATCTCCCAATTTGATTTCACCCACTCGCCCGATCTGTATTACCTGGATATCGGTGGCAATGACCTGAGTATCCTGGATGTTTCGTGTCTTCCGAAACTCCGCATCCTGTATTGCCGTGCTGCCGGTCTCCGTTCACTGATCCTGCCCGAAAACTCCATCCTGGAAGATCTCTGGGTGGACCGGAATCACCTGTCGGAACTCAATCTTTCAGGCCAGAATCAGCTTAACAGGCTGCTTTGCGATGGTAATCTGGAAATGGAGGAGCTTGACTTGAGCGGCCTGAAAAACCTGACAAGGGCGTATTGCAACCACGGCCAATTGAAAAGAATGTATATCTATGGCTGTACTTCCCTGGAACTGCTCGGTTTGGAGGGAAATGACATCGAGTCCCTGGATATCAGAGAAGCCCCTCAGCTGAAATACCTTTATTATTCATGGAACAATCATCTTAACCCGGACTTGAGCGTTTGTCCCGGTTTGGAAGAGGTTTACTGCGAAGGGAATAACCTTCCCGAGCTGGATGTTTCCCGTAACAAGTCGCTGAAGGAACTCTCCTGCAGCGTCAATCACCTGGCGGAACTGGATCTTACCGGCTTGGGAGGCCTCACTCTGCTGGAATGTCACTCCAATAACCTGACTTCCCTGGACGTGAGCGGGAGCCCGTATCTTGAGACGCTCCGCTGCGGAGGAAACTATTTCACTTCGCTGGATGTCAGCCAAAACCGCTCGCTGACCCTTCTGGACTGTGTTACCCATTACAACCTGGACAGCTACGTCTCTCCCCTTGAAGTCATTTACATAGCTGCCGGGCAGGATATCCCCAATGTGGAAGTCCCTCCAGGAACGATCTTGTCTTCCCTGGCGGGTGGTACGGCGTCGCAGCAGGCCGCCATTCCCTCCTCCGTACGGAGGACCCTCGCCCGGAATCATGCGGAACTTGAAAAGGTTGCCATAGACTGATCCCGGCTGCGCATAGGGATGAAAAAGTGGATATGGCTGCTGTTCTTTCTGTCTTCGCTCCTGTGTCTGGCGCAGGGCAGGGAGGAGCGCGGATATGTGACAACCCCGGAGGACAGGATTCTTGCCGAGGATGTATTGGAATCCCTTCGTCCGGAGGCGGACCGGCTCCCGACCGGAGAATTGGCCGCCCGTGCCGGGAGGAGGCTCCTCGGACAGTCCTATGTGGCGGGGACGCTGGAGGAAACCGCCGAAGAGAAACTATGCATCTACCTTACCCGGACAGACTGCATCCTCTTTGTGGAAAGCAGCCTGTGCCTTGCCCGTACCGCCAAGCAGGACGGTGATTTCGAGATGTTTGCGGATGAATTGCGGAAGGCCCGTTACCGGGAGGGGCGGGTAACCTGCTACGAGGACCGTCTGCATTATACCACGGAATGGGCCCTGCAGGGCATTGCACGGGGAGTCTTGGAAGATGTGACGAAGGAACTGGGCGGCATTCCCTGCGACCATCCGGTTTCCTACATGTCCTCGCATCCGGACGCGTATCCCCGGATGCGGAACCCGGAGGCCATCCGTTCCGCAGAAGAGCGCATCAATGCCATGCCGCGGTATTATATTCCCAAAAGCCGTGTCGGCGCTGCCTTGAAGGGGATCCGCACGGGCGACATCCTCTGCCTGACCACGACGGTGGCGGGTCTGGACGTTTCCCATGTCGGCATGGCCCTCTGCGACGGGGACGGAACGGTCCGCCTGCTGCACGCTTCGACCGGCCCCATGGAAGTCGTTGTGGACGCCCGGCCGCTGCCGGCCTATCTGGAAGGGCGCAAATCCATTTCCGGGATTATGGTTTTCCGCCCCTTGTGATTGGTATTCTTCAAATTATTTAGTAAATTTGCGCCGCTGTCAGAAGCAAAACTTTTTTAATTCCATACAACTATGCAGATCGTACAAGTTTTCGGTAGAGAGATCCTCGATTCCCGCGGCAACCCTACCATCGAAGTTGAAGTTACCCTTGATTCCGGTTTTGTCGGCGTAGCGGCGGTTCCTTCCGGCGCTTCCACCGGTGAGAACGAGGCCCTCGAGCTCCGTGACGGCGGTTCCCGCTATTGCGGCAAGGGTGTCCTCCAGGCTGTCAAGAACGTCAACGAGGTGATCGCTCCCGCCATTGTCGGCATGGACGCCACCCAGCAGCGCGCCATCGACAAGACCATGATCGAGCTCGACGGCACTCCGACCAAGTCCAAGCTCGGCGCCAACGCCATCCTCGGCGTGTCCCTCGCCGTCGCCAAGGCTGCCGCCCTCGAACTCGGCCTTCCGCTCTACCGCTATCTCGGCGGTACCAACGCCTATGTCCTCCCGGTCCCGATGATGAACATCATCAACGGCGGTGCCCACTCCGACGCCCCGATCGCTTTCCAGGAGTTCATGATCCGTCCGGTCGGCGCTCCCTGCGAGGCTGAGGCCGTCCGTATCGGTGCCGAAGTTTTCCACGCTCTTCAGAAGATCCTGAAGGCCCGCGACCTTTCCACCGCCGTCGGTGACGAAGGTGGTTTCGCCCCGAAGCTCAACGGTATCGACGATGCGCTTGACTGCATCATCGAGGCCATCAAGAAGGCCGGTTACGAGCCTGGCAAGGATGTGAAGATCGCTATGGACTGCGCCGCTTCCGAATTCTGCTTTAAGAACGAGGACGGTTCCTTCTATTATGATTACAAGCAGCTCAAGGACGGCAAGCAGAAAGATCCGAACGGCAAGAAGCTCACGACCGACGAGCAGATCGCCTATCTCGAGCAGCTCATCACCAAGTATCCGATCG
>JAGAHD010000066.1 GCA_017627255.1 Bacteroidales bacterium
CGAGGATCTCCCGGAAGGCCCTCACGCAGCGGTCGAAGTCCAGGTCGATGAGGACTCCGCCCAGGTCGAATACGATCGCTTTTACCATAACGGGGACAAAGGTACACAATCTTTCGGAAACGGAAAGACTTCTGGAAGATCCGTTCATGGGCGGATCTGTGACCGCATGCCAGGCTGTAAGCAAGGTCTGTCCAATATTTGGGCATAGTCTGTTTTTTTGTTGCAGACCTTGCCCGCCCAATCGGCCGTGCAGGCTTCTACAAGGCGATTTCCCGGGGCATGGTCTGCCGTCATTTTTCAAACCATGCCCAAAACTCCTGCAGACCTTGCCCAGAAATGGGATCTTTATCGACGCGGGAATAAGAAAAGCGGTGCTTACGGCCGTCGTGGGTCAGGTTGCCATTGGTAACGTTAGGAGAGAGTTTGCGGTGACTGATCCCAGTCACCGCAAACTGAATTAGCTATCAACCATCAGCATCACTTAGGATGATTGACACTATAGTCGGATTTAGGGCCCCAATACTGTTCGATGTTTGACGTGCAGGGAATCAGAAGGTTGCAATCAATCTCTTTCAACTCAATCAACATCGCGATCAATTCGGCAGAAAGAAGAATAGGTTGACTTACAATCCATCCCTGCCCGAAAACCTCTTTCACAGCATATCCTCCTCGAAGAGGAGTATTATGGAGCGGGAAGTATGGGTGGTTCACAAATTCTCCTGGCAAAAACCTTTTCTTACCGCAATTTGGGCATATTTCATACTCGTAAGCATACAAATCCAATGGCTCTGATGAAACAGGAAAAACCAATTGTGAAAAACCCTCGACAATTTCCCCGGAAGTTCTTTTGACGGGAATACGTTCAATACCATAATTCGCGAAAACAGACTCATATATCTTATCTGAGACAAAAAAAACACTTGGTTCCCAGGCATAGAATTGCCAAAAACCGGATTTTGCCACTTTTGCTATCCGAAATGGTCCCTTCTGATTTCTCCCCATATGGCAAGAAGGACATGCGTTAGACATGTCAAATGTTTTTGACATATATGAATTCAATGGTCTTGGGTAACCAGCAAAATGGAGAGTTCTTACCAGCAGGCAGTAAGGAGCTGAAAGTATCTCTTCCCGAGTGTACTCATAATAGAGGAACTCCAGAAATCCATTATATTTCCTTTCAAAGCGATTCTTGACATCATAATAGACATCATCATCTTCTATCCTGGCGGACGAGATAGCAGTGGTTCCTTCTTTCACTTGAACACCTTGTCGCCTCATATACGCAATATCATCAGGCTCCCATCGACTTTTGAGTATATGTATCTTTTTCATTTAAGAAACTACTTTACAATTCTATAAAACTCTGGATAGTCTTTATATACGTATTCTGCCGCTTTTAAGACAATTTCTTTTGTTATTCTAACACTTTCCTCACCCTGTTTCGCATAATGAATAGTCTCCCTCCACAAATTGGTAAACACTCTATGCTCATCTTTTGTCAAGACAACCGAAGGAATAGAAGATTCGCTTATTCCCAATCCTTTTGCGAAGCGCCTTTCAATCAAATGATGAACTTCTAAACCAGACCCGGTTCCAAAAACATCCGTCACAATCTTCCTTAATTGTGAATGCCTTCCAACACCAAACTCACCCGCATACTTCAGCGCCTTGAAGGCCTCCGACTCGCCTCGAACTATTTCACCGACCCGATGTGCCGCTTTTACTCCTTTGAACATCACAACCGATGCGCCAGGAACAATGGCAAATACAAAGTCGGCACCCGCGCTTTTCCAAGAAGCTTTGGCCGCATCGCGGTTACCCTTTATGCCTTGGTATATGGCCGAACCGACATCGTAGGCAAGGAAACCGGCATCAATGAAGGTATCCCAGACTTCGCCATCCAATTCCTTGTGAAATACCGGATCGTCTCCACAATAGGCATAGGTACTGAAACCCGGAACCTTTTTCCCTTGAGGATCCACCGCCGTCCACCTTGCCATGAAGGGATCATACATCCTCGCACCAAAGTCCAACTGGTTCAAATCCGGGAACTCCTCCTTACCCGCATACCGCCAGCGGTTGGTGTTCATCTGGACGTGAAGCGGGTTGGATATCTTCGTTCCGAAGGGGAGGTAATCGTTCTGCTCCAGAGGGATGGGAACGGTTACATCCGGCGTGATATCCAGCACGGACCTTACGTTTCCCAGATGATCTCCCGCGAACCAGCAGTCGTGATAGTTTCCAGCAGCGTCGGCGAAGATCCGCCCCTCATCCCACGCCACACTCTCCACCTGCGGCGTCGTGTTTCCCGCGCCGGTCGTGAATACAAACGAACCGCAGTACCGTTTCCCCGTCGTATTGCCACCGGATACCTTCTGCTGCGCAAACAGCGTCCCGTCGGAAAGCCGGGCCAATGTCAAAGAGCCATCATCGTGCGTCTCCGCACCGGATGCTAAGTTAAAGATATTCCACCGGATATCCAAATCCTGACGGCCGTCGTGGGTCAGGTTGCCGTTGGCGTCGTAGGTGAAAGTCTTCGGGCCGGCACCGCTTCCAGTCGCGTGCGCATCTGACAGCGACGTCATCCGGTTCCCGGAATGGGTGAACGACAGATCGTTTTCCAGACCCGACGATCCGTACCTTTTCAATGCGGTAATGTTTTCGTTCAGGTCGTAGGCAATGCTTTTCTCTGTAATGAAAGTGCCGGAGACAAACTAGGACCTGGAAAGAAATCGGCATCCTCCAGGCGGTTCATCCGGTCATACGTGTATCCCCAGGCAGCTGCCAAGACAGGTTGTGAGCGAGGTCTGTAATGGTTGTGGGCAAGGTCTGTCCAATATTTGGGCATAGTCTGTTTTTTTGTTGCAGACCTTGCCCGCCCAATCGGCCGTGCAGGCTTCTACAAGGCGATTTCCAGGGGCATGGTCTGCCATCATTTTTCAAACCATGCTCAAAACTCCTGCAAACCTTGCCCAGATATGGGATCCTTGACGACGCGGAAATAAGAAAAGCGGTGCCTCCATGAACGGAACGGAAAGGCACGGAATGTGCACGGAAAGGGCGTTACGGTAAAAATCCGTATATTTGCAAACTACACAGGAAGGAAAGCATTGGCCAAGGAACCCCAATACCGTCTGAATCCCCAGACCCTGCTGGTCGTCAAGGACGAGAAGCATTACCGGCTTCTCAAGGTCCTCGGCGTGCTTGTCGGGGGGGCGGTGCTGTTCGCGCTGTATATTTGGCTTTACGGGCATGTGTTGGGGCAGGATCTTCCCAAGACGGCGATCCTCAAGCGCCGGAATGCGGACTGGCTGTCACGCCTGGAGCAGATCCAGGGCCGGCTGGACCGGGATGGGGACGTCCTTTCGCTCCTGGAGGTGCGGGACGACCGGATCTATCGGTCGGTCTATGGCATGGACGAGATTCCCGCCGCGGTGCGGAGCGCCGTCCCGGGGGCCGAAAGCCGCTACCCGGACCTGGC
>JAGAHD010000013.1 GCA_017627255.1 Bacteroidales bacterium
AACTTGATTTCATTTCCCTCGATGGTGACCTCGATGTCCGGATCAACTTTCTGGCACATCTCACCAAGAGGGCCTTTCACCTTCACGATATTGCCGTCGAGAAGCTCAGCTTTCGTACCGGCCGGAAGGACTACAGGCAATTTACCGATTCTTGACATAATGTATGAATTCTCTTAGGATTAGTAAACATAGCAAATAACCTCACCGCCGACATTCTGCTCTTTGGCTTCCTTGTCGGTGATGACACCCTTGGACGTGGAAAGGATGGCGATGCCGAGGCCGTTGAGGACGCGCGGCATGCTCTTCACGTCAGCATATTTCCGAAGGCCCGGGGAAGAAACGCGGACGATGCTCTTCACGGCAGCGGCCTTGGTCTCGGGATGATACTTGAGCGCGATCTTGATGGTGCTCACGGGGGAACCCTCGACTACCTTGTAGCTGAGGATGTAACCCTTCTCACACAGAATCTTGGTGATGGCCACCTTCATGTTGGAGGCAGGGACCTCGACAATCTTCTTACCGGCGAGGTAAGCGTTACGGATTCTGGTCAGATAATCTGCAATTGGATCAGTCATTTTTTTGTCTTTTTGTGGACCGGCGCATAAGCGCCCGATATCCGATTGTTAATGATGAATAATTTTTTTACCAGCTGGCCTTCTTGACGCCCGGGAGGAGACCGGTAGATGCCATCTCACGGAACTGGATACGGCTCAGACCGAAGTCTCTCATGTATCCTTTCGGACGACCGGTAAGGGAGCAACGGTTGTGGAGACGGACCGGGCTCGCGTTCTTCGGGAGCTTGTCAAGGGCGGCGTAATCACCAGCTTCCTTGAGGGCAGCCCGCTTGGCAGCGTACTTGGCCACTAATTTTGCGCGCTTGACCTCGCGTGCTTTCATTGATTCCTTTGCCATGCTTCTATCTTAGTTATTATGTTTCTTGAACGGAAGACCGAAGGCCTTGAGAAGGGCGTGAGCCTCTTCGTCAGTGCGGGCGGTGGTCACGAAAGTGATTTCGATACCGTGGATACGCGGGTTCTTGTCGATCTCGATTTCAGGGAAGATGATCTGTTCCTTGATGCCGAGGGTGTAGTTGCCCTGGCCGTCCATCTTCTCGGAGATACCGTTGAAGTCACGGATACGCGGAAGGGCGACCCGCATCAGACGCTCGAGGAACTCGTACATGCGGACGTCGCGGAGGGTGACCTTCGCACCGATCGGCATGCCCTTACGGAGCTTGAAGTTGGAGATATCCTTGCGGGAGGAGGTGATGACCGCCTTCTGACCGGCGATGATGGAGAGCTCCTCAGCGGCCTCTTCAACCATCTTCTTGTCCTGGGTAGCGTCACCGACACCTTCGTTGAGGGTAATCTTGACAAGTCTCGGAACCTGCATCACGGTAGTGTAGGAGAACTGCTTCATGAGAGCGGGAACGATCTCCTCTCTGTAGACCTTCTTGAGGTCAGGAACATATCCTTTGGGAAGTGCCTGGACTTCCGCGGGTTTGTTAGTCTTCTTTGCCATAATTACTTGATCTCCTCTCCGGTTGTTTTAGCATAGCGGATCTTCTTTCCGTCCACCACCTTGTGGCCCACCTTCGTCGGCTTGCCGGCGGCGTCCATCAGGCTGACGTTGGAAATATGGATCGCAGCTTCCTGTTTCACAATACCGCCCTGCGGCTGCTTCGGGTTCGGCTTGGTGTGCTTGGACACCATGTTGACACCTTCCACGATGACGCGGTCCTTTTCGCGGAGCACTTCCAGGACTTTGCCCGTGGCGCCCTTGTCGTTACCGGCATTCACATACACGGTATCACCTTTCTTGATATTGAACTTTTTCATGATCTTTGCTTGATTAAAGGACCTCCGGTGCCAGTGAGACAATCTTCATGTAGTTCTCGCGGAGCTCTCTGGCGACAGGGCCGAAGATACGGGTTCCGCGGAGTTCGCCTGCGCCATTCAGAAGGACGCATGCATTTTCGTCGAAACGGATATAGGAGCCGTCAGCACGGCGGATTTCCTTCTTGGTGCGGACGACGACAGCCTTGGTAACGGTACCTTTCTTGATTTCACCGCCGGGGATGGCGCTCTTGACCGTCACGACGATGGTCTCGCCGACCGAGGCATAGCGGTGGCGGGTACCACCGAGGACGCGGATGCAAAGCACTTCCTTCGCACCGCTGTTGTCAGCCACCTGTAAACGTGTTTCCTGCTGTATCATAACTACTTGACTTTTTCAACGATTTCAACTAATCTCCATCTCTTGGTCTTGCTGAGCGGACGGGTCTCCATGATACGGACGGTATCGCCCTCGGAGCACTCGTTCTTGGCGTCCTCAGCAACGAACTTGGTGGTCTTCTTTACGAACTTGCCGTAAATAGGGTGCTTCTCGTGCGTCGCGACGGCGACCACAATGGTCTTGTCCATCTTGTTGCTGACCACGATACCTACTCTTTCCTTGCGAAGATTTCTTTCCATAGGACTTGCTGCTGTTTAATTCTGCTGTTTCTCTTTCTCGGCGAGGATAGTGATCATGCGAGCAATATCCTGACGGGTCTTTCTGATTTTCGACGTATCCTCTAATGGAGAGATAGCGTGATTGAGCTTCATGGTGTCGAGGTTGTTCTTCTCGACTTCGATGCGGTCGCGGAGGTCGGCGATGGACATTTCGCGTACTTCAGATACTTTCATTTTCCAGTCTCCATTAAATTATTCTTCAACATAGTCTCTGCGAACCACGAACTTGGTGGCAACAGGGAGCTTGTGGGCGGCAAGGCGCATGGCCTCGCGTGCGGTCTCGAGGGAAACACCCTCAGCCTCGAAAAGGATACGGCCCGGGGTAATCGGAGCGACAAAACCCTGAGGGTCACCCTTACCTTTACCCATACGGGTATCGAGCGGCTTCGCGGTGAACGGCTTGACAGGGAAGACACGGATCCAGATCTGACCTTCACGGTTCATGCGACGGGAAATGGCCTGACGGGCGGCCTCGATCTGCTGGGCAGTCAGCCAGCAGTTCTCAAGGTTCTTGAGACCGAAGGAACCGAATGCGAGCTGGTTTCCGCGACCGGAATTGCCCTTCATACGGTTTTTCTGTTCCCTTCTGAATTTTGTTCTTTTAGGCTGTAACATTGCTGTAATGTTTTAAAATTTTCCTTATTACTCCCTAACTCATTGAAACTCAGCTGGTTGGGTGCATATTGCTCCAATTTCGGGACTGCAAAGTTACGAAAAAATTCCGAATCACCAAGGGTTTTTGCAACTTTTTTCACTATTTTCGACCGGCATTTTTGAACCCTAAATGCATGGTTTTAACGCAACTTACGGAAAGTGTTGAAAAATTTTTGCCTTCATTTTCGACCGAGGCGTTTTCTGAGGTTCCGGGATGCGCCCATGTGGTTTGGCGAACTTTTTGCAGGATATCTTTGTTGCAAAATGAAACGCTGGTTTGTCATAGCAGGTCTCTTTCTGGCAGCGGTCCTTCCCGCCGCCGGGCAGAGCCATGTGGAGAGGGCCATGCGAAAAGCCCGGGAAAGGCAGGAAGCCATGGCCAGGAAAATCATCTTCGGAGAAGAGGGGCAAGGCCTCAGCGGATACCTCACGTACCGGATCATCGACGGGGACACCACCTACTTCGACACCATCAACCCGATCTGGGTGTTCGGCCGCAAGCAGCAGAAAGACTGGAAGAAATACTACAAACTGGTCTACAATTTTTCCCGCGTATATCCCTATGCCCTCGCTTCGGGGCGCCTGCAGGAGGTCGTGGACAGCACCATCGAGGCCGGCCACTACGGCCGCATGAAGAAGGACCGTTACATGAACCAGGTACAGGCCCAGCTGTTCAGGGATTTCGAAGGGGCGCTCCGCAAGATGACCATTTCCCAGGGCGCCGTCCTCCTGAAACTCATCGACCGTGAGACAGGCCAGTCATCCTACTCGATCATCAAGGAATACAAGAACGGGATAGCCGCCGGATTCTGGCAGGGCATCGCCAAGTTCTTCGACAACGACCTCAAGTCCCAATATGATCCCGAAGGCGAAGACCGCGAACTGGAGGAACTCGTGCAGATGTGGCACAACGGAACCTTCCCTTCCCTCTACCGGTCCATTTTCTGGGAGGATCCGCCCGTGGTCAAGGTCCCGGACATGTACCTGAGCCCCTCCTCGGGCGAAAAATCCTGAACGGAGAGACCCGTCCTGCGCCCGTACACGGCATAATTCGGAGCGCTGATCCAGTCTGACAGCATCACCAGCCGCCCGCCCGAAAGGACCGGCATGTCCACCCGGCAGTGATAATGCCCGAACACATAGTAATCCACCTCAGGCAGGGAGGCCGCACGACGGTCCACCCCGAACTGCTCGCAGAACCGGTACAGCGGCTCGTCAGCCCCCCGGAACGTGTAGCCGAGGCTCTTCCCGAGACGCGAGCGCCTCGACCAGCCGTTCCCCAGCCGGAAGGCCACCCACGGGTGCAGGCTGCTGAAACAACGCTGCAGGAAGCGGCTGTGGAAAATGCGCCGGAGCAGCTTGTAGCCCCGCTGCCCGGGCCCGAGGCCGTCCCCGTGGCCGAGGCAGAAGCAGGCGTCGCCAATGCTGACGACGGCCGGCTGGACCAGCCGTACCATTCCGAGTTCCTCGAAATACCGGAACGTCCAGACGTCATGATTTCCCTGGAAAAAGAAAACGTTCACTCCTGCTTCCATCAGCTCCTGCAGGGCGGCGAAAACCCCCACGTAGCCCTTCGGGACCACGTCGCGGTATTCATACCAGAAATCCCAGATGTCCCCGAGCAGGTACACCGCTTCCGTCCTCTCCCGCGGAATGCTCCGCAGGAAACGGACAAACAGCGCCTCCCGGCCTTCCGGATCGCCGACCCGGAGCCCGAGGTGCACGTCGGAAACGAAATATGACAAGTCCCTATCCAAGGAAGAAAATCAGTATCGCCACGAGAAGGCAGTACAGGGCGAACCAGGTCAGCTTGGCCTTCCGGACAATGGCGATCATCACCCGGCAGGCAAAAAGGCCTGACAGGAAGGCGAATACGAATCCGAGCACAAGGGCAACCGGTCCCACGCCGCCGCCGAACGTCTCATGGCCGAGAGCCACTTTCAGCAGGTCCAGCGACTGTTCCCCGATAATCGGGACCAGCACCATGAGGAAGGAGAACTGGGCCATCTCCGTCCGCCGAACCCCGCTCAGGAGGCCCGTCGAAATGGTCGCGCCGCTCCGGGAAACGCCCGGGACGACGGCAAAGGCCTGGGCCAGGCCGACCAGGAACGCCTGCGGATAGGAAATGCCGTTGCGGCGGTCCTTCGCCACGGGCGCCTTGATCCGCCGCCCGACATGGTCGGACAGCAGCAGAAGGCCGCATGTGACAAGAAGCCCGATGGCCACATCCCGCAGCGTGCCGCTGAACAGGGCGTCCACTTTGTCCTTGAACAGGAAACCCACGAGGGCCACCGGAATCATGGACACGAGAATCTTGCAGATATAGTCCGTCTCATCGTTGTACCGGAACTGGAAAAAGCCCTTGAGAAGATCCCAGATCACTTTCCAGAACACCACGATGGTCGCAAGGACCGTTGCAAAATGCACCGTCACCGTAAAATCGAGGAACCCTTCTCCATCCACGCCGAGCAGTTCCTTGAAAATCATCAGGTGTCCGGAACTGGACACCGGAAGGAATTCCGTCAGTCCCTGGACGATGCCCAGGAGAATCGCCTGCCACCACTCCATCACCTACTCCTCCCCCTCCTTGGGTTTACGCATGATCGCAACGACCTCCACTACGATACCCGCCACGATCACCAGCGGAGCTGCCACCAGGCGCCGGAAATCAAACATGGCATAATTGAATACCTGCGGATCGTCGGATCCGCCGCCGGACAGCAACACGAAACCGGCCGCCATCACCAACAGGCCGCCGATCATGAGCTTGAGCCCACGGGAGGTAACGGCCATCTTGTCTTTGTTTTTCGCCATATCAGATACTGTAAAGCTGGTCCCTGTTGTAACCCACCATCCGCCCCACGACGAACCAGGTGGTCACCAGGCAGATCAGGATGCCGGCGGCCACGATGATGCCCATGACCAGCAGGAGGGCATCCAGGCGGAAAATCTCGAAAAGCTGCGGGAATTCCCCGCGCAGGATAAACAGTCCGCCCACCAGCATGAGAATGGCCAGGAAAGCGGCAAAAAGCCCCTGCAGGACACTCTGCAGCAGGAAAGGCGCCCTGATAAACCCGCGCGTCGCCCCGACCAGCTGCATGGTGTGGATCGTGAAGCGGCGGGAGAATACGTTGAGCCGGACCGTATTGGAAATCAGCACGAAGGAAATGAACAGAAGGAGGATGACCAGGACGCCGATCACCAGCGAAATCTTTTCCAGGTTGGCATTCAGCGCTTCGACCAGCGAGGTCTGGTACACCACTTCGTCGACCAGCGGTGAGGCGGAAAGGGCCTCCTTCACGACTTCCAGGCTGTCCGTGGACACATAATCCGCATCCAGGTTCACATCGATGGAAATGGGAACGGGAGCCGACTCGAACACATCCAGGAAATCGCGGCCCAGCATCTGGGCCATTTCCTCCACCCCCTGCTCCCGGGAGATGAACGAAGTCGACCGGACACCGGGAACCGAAGAAAGGGAAGATTCGAACGAACGGGCCTGCTGCTCGGACACATCCTGCCGCAACAGAACCGACACTTGCATGTTCTCCTTGAAATAATCCGAAACGCTCCGTGCGTTGACCAGCAGGAGCGCAGCCACCCCCACCAGCAGGAGCACAAGGCTGATGCTGATGACCGTGGAGATCCAGGATCCTACCAGACGGCGACGGATCATTCTGCTGTTCGAAGTCGACATAATCCACCGAATTTCGCCCCAAAGTTAGTGATTCGGACCGAATCTCAAAAAAAATTCTTAACTTTGTATGTTAAATAAGAGTTAATATGGCTGATTCCGTCAAGAAAGTCCTGTTCGTAAATTCCGAGATGTATCCTTACCTCCCGGAGACGCCTGTCGCCCGTATCGGGCGGGAGCTGCCGCAGGGCATCCAGGAACGGAAGAAGGAAATCCGTGCCTTCATGCCCAGGTACGGTTGCATCAACGAACGGAAAAACCAGCTCCACGAAGTCATCCGGCTCTCCGGCATGAACATCATCATCGGTGATGTGGACCGTCCGCTCGTCATCAAGGTCGCCTCCATCTCTTCCGCCCGCATCCAGGTTTATTTCATCGACAACGAGGACTATTTCAAGCGCAAGCATATCTACCAGGACGATTCCGGTGCCTATTTTGCCGACAACGGCGAACGGGCCATCTTTTTCGCCCGCGGCGTTCTCGAAACCGTCAAGAAGCTCCGCTGGGCCCCGGACATTATCCATTGTCAGGGCTGGATCACCCAGGTCCTTCCCCTTTACCTGAAAAAAGCCTACAAGGACGATCCGATTTTCTCCGGATCCAAGGTCGTGCTGTCCCTGTTCGACGACACCCCTTCCGGACCGTTCGCCCCCGGCTTTGACATGACCATCCTGTTCGGCGGCATCAAGCCCAAGGATGCCCCCCTTCCGGAAAAGGCCGGTGGCATGGAACTTGCACGACTTGCCGCGCAGTATTCCGACGGCGTCATCATGGCCGCCAAGGGGATCGATCCTGCCCTCGGGGCGTATTGCCGGGAGCTTTCCGTCCCGGTCCTTCCCTATGACGAAGCCTCGTATGCCGACGGAAGCTACATGGACCAGTACAATGCTTTTTACGACAGCTTATTGAAATGAACCGCATCCTGAAGAAGGCCGCGCTCCTGTTGTGCTCCGCGCTGTCCCTGACCGCCTGCGTCACCGTGGACAACGAACTCGGGAAGGAACTGCTCGACAAGAGCCTGCTTTACCATACCTATACGGTCGAATTCGACCTGGAGGACATCCAGCTCAAGCATTCGGATGAATTGTCCGGCTACTCCGACTCCCGTATCGCCGTCGGGGCCATCCGGGACGAGCTGTTCGGGCTTACGACCCGCTCGAGTGCTTTTACCCTTGTCCCCACCCTCGACACCCTTGACCTCGGCAAGGACCCCGTTCCCGTCAAGTTCGCGCTGCATTTCGCTGCCGACAGCATCTCCTGTGCCGACCCCGCCGAAGAACACATCCTGCAGAACATTTACGTCTACGCCCTCACAGACACCCTCAGCCTGGACGATACCCGGGCCAGCAGGGACATTCCGCACGGGACCGAACGGATCACCCGCGGGGTTCCCGTCTATGCCGGCACCGACTCCCTTTCCTTCGAGTTCACGGATGAATTCGCCCGCCGCTACATCCAGGCCATCCAGGAGGTCGGCGGTGCGTCCCACGTCCTCGTGAACCGTAACAAAGACAACGGCTTCAACAAGTATTCAGACTTCATCCGGCTCATTCCCGGCATCTACCTCGAAAGCGACATCCCGGAAGGATACGGCGGCCGCATCAACCTCATCCAGCTGTCCTGCCTTTCCGTCAGCAACAATTACTACACCCGCAACGGAAACATCGGCACCCTGACCGTCAATGCCGAATACGACGGCGTACGCAAGGATACGACCTTCATCCTCATCCCCGGAGAACCGACCTTCTACGACGAGGCCGAATACATCTCCAACAACCAGAAATTCTACCAGTACGCGTTCAACCGTACCACCCATGAAACGGAAAACATGCCGGTCACGGACGCCGTGTACATTGAAGGAGGAACCGGTATCAAGCCTGTTTTCTCTGCCCGGGAACTGCAGGAAAAGGCTGTTTCCGCCATCACTGCCCGCGGCGGGGACCCGGCAAAAGCCATCATCAACAAGGCCTCGCTCATCCTTCCCTACGAGATGCCGGAGGATTATACCCTCATGGACCTGTATCCGACCGTGCTCAGCCCGACCATCCGCCTGACGGACAAAGAAAGCGGTTCCGTTTCGTTCGGCGGCCTCACCGATGCCAGCGCTTCCAGCGAGAACCAGGGCGACATCGACCGGGCCAACCTGTACTACGCCCCGGACATCACCTACCACATGCAGGAACTCCTGACCCGCGACGACCTGGACACCAAGGACGACGGTGACGTCTGGCTCCTGACCGTCCACACCGAAACGGTGGAAAAGGCCACCGGCTCGGCCTATGACGACTACCAGCGCCAGATGATGTACGCCATGTACTACAACAATCTCTATGGAGGCGGCTACGGATACGGCGGTTACGGCGGATATGGCTATGGCGGCTACGGATACGGCGGTTACGGCTACGGCAGCAGCTATTACAACTACTACAACTACATGATGATGGCCCAGATGATGAACTCCTCCTCCAGTACGGTGTCCACGACCCAGGAACTGGACAAGGACCGGTACTACCGCGCCATCCTCAACGCCCCCGGCTCCGCCCGCGCACCGAAATTCCGCCTGACCTTCTCCATCCCTCAGGACTGAATCCTGCGCAAGGCACAGACAACGAAAAAAGCCAACCTGTAAAGGCTGGCTTTCATTTTACTTAGATTGGAATTATGCTCCGACTTTCTCCTGGACCTTCGCGATAGCGTCGGCCACAGTAGCGATACCACTTGTTTCCTCATCGGGAATCTTGATACCGAATACTTTCTCGAATTCCATGAGGAGTTCGACGGTGTCGAGGGAATCTGCACCGAGATCGTTCGTGAAACTGGCGGTCTCAGTCACTTCTGATTCCTCCACGCCAAGCTTGTCAACGATGATGTCCTTGACCTGCTTTACGATTTCTTCGTTTGTCATGATACTTAGATTTTAGTTTATGTTTTATTACCGTTTTGCCGCATATTAGCGCACAAAGTAAGTAAAAAATTCTCGAAAATAAAAGGATTCAGCCCCAAAACCGACAAATCAGGCCGTTTCCCGGCTCAGATTATACCAGATACGGAGCCCGTTCAGGGAGTTCAGGAAATAGAAACAATACTTGATGAACATGACGACCGTGTAGCTGGAAGCCTCGGAAGACAACATCGTATTGCCCCACAGGAGCATGGAAGAAATGTTCACCAGGATCCACACGATCCACTGTTCGTAATAGGCCAGGGACATGAGGATCTGGCCGGCGATGTTGAAGGTGAAGACGGCCGCGTCGAAGAACACCTGCGGGCGGCTGACAGCTTCCGGTGTCGCCGTGCGCAGTTTCACCCAGAGGAGGACGGCATAGCTCACGGCAAGCCCCGCCACGATGGCCCCGGCGACGAACGCCCGCTGCTTCCCGGTGAGCCGGCGGGCCTTCACTTCGGTCTTCGACCCGGATGCCCCCCGCTTGCGCCACTGCCAGATACCGACAAACTGCATCGGCAGGAAATAGAAAGCGTGCAGGGCAAAATTCCCCCACAGGCCGTTGTCGAAAGCGACGATACAGCACAGGGCCACGTCAAGGATCCCGAAAATGAACGTCCAGATGATGCCGTTGGCCGACAGCACGGTCGAAGCCACCCCCATCACCGAACCGAAAGCCGCAACCAGCAGCATCCCGACCCGTGCCTCCGGCGACTGCATCTTGAAGGCCGTGGTGACGGCGATCACCACCACCATCAGGGTCATCAGCACCGTACTGAAAATCTTGTTGAACCGTTTGTCGTCTTTCATGCTTCGTTCAAATAGTCGTGAATGCGCATAGCAAGTTCCGCGCCAACCAGTGAAGACAGTTCCTCCAGCGGGGCCGACGCGATCCGCGCCACAGAGCCATAGTGGAGGATGAGCCGCTGTTCCGTTTTCTCTCCCACACCCTTGATTTCCCGCAGGGCGCTCTGGATGGCAGCCTTCGAGCGGAGATTGCGATGGAAGGTGATACCGAAGCGGTGCGCTTCGTCACGGATGCGCTGCAAGACCTTGAGCGCCTGGGAATTGCGGTCGATGAACAGCGGATACGGATCGCCTACGCGGATGACCTCCTCCAGCCGCTTGGCCAGGCCGACGACCGTAACCCGGTCCAGGATGCCCAGTTCTGCAAGAGCCTGGTGGGCGAACTCCAGCTGGCCCTTTCCGCCGTCGATGACGATCAACTGGGGCAGGTCGTCCGGCGCCTCGGCCAGCATCCGGGAATAGCGCCGGTTCACCACCTCCTTCATGGAGGCGAAGTCGTTGGCGCCGATGACCGTCTTGATCTTGAAACGGCGGTAATCCTTCTTGGAAGGTTCTGCATCCCGGAAAACGACACACGAGGCCACCGGATTCGTCCCCTGGATATTGGAGTTGTCGAAGCACTCCATATGCCGAGGCAGTTCCTTCATCCCCAATGCCTTCCGGAGCTCTTCCATCACCGACATCCGGAAACTGTCCGGATCGGTATGCTCCCGCTGCTTGATGCTGTTGAAATGGAACTCCTTGGCATTCTTGGCGCTCAGCTCCAGCAGCGAGAGCTTGTCGCCCCGCACGGGAATCCGGAACTCCACCCCGTCGATCGCCACATCCGGCAGGAACGGTACAATCACTTCCCGCGACAAAGTCCCGAATTTCGATTCGATCTCCGCAATGAACGTACTCAGCATCGCAGCCGGTTCCTCTTCGATCTGGCTCCGGAATCCCAGGTTCAACGACTGGATGATGGCGCCGCTGCGGATCCGCAGGAAATTGCCGAACGCCTCGCCGCCGTCGAACACCATGGAAAACACATCGGCATCCGTATCCGCGGCAGACGTGATAATCGACTTGGCATAATGCTTCTCCAGGGTCTGCATCTTCTCTTTCAGGCGCTGCGCCTCCTCGAAGTCGAGCCGCCCGGCCGCCTCCGTCATGAGCGCCTTATAGTGGCGGATCACTTCCCCGCCCCGGCCCGTGAGGATACGGACGATCTCGTCGATGTTGTCGCTGTACTCCTTGCGGGAAAAAGCCCCCACGCATGGAGCCTTGCACCGGCCGATGTGGAAATCCAGGCACGGACGGAATTTTTTCCGGAGGATGGCCTCGGACGTAATCGCAAGGTTGCAGGTGCGCAGCGGATACATCTCCCTGAAAAAATCCACCAGGTTGCGGGCATGCATCACACTGCTGTACGGTCCGAAATACCGGTTGCCGCGTCCCTTGTCGATACGGCGCGTAATGAACACTTTCGGAAATTCGTCACCCGTCACGCAGATCCAGGGATACGTCTTCGAATCCTTCAGGAGGATGTTGTACTTCGGCTTGTACTGCTTGATG
>JAGAHD010000067.1 GCA_017627255.1 Bacteroidales bacterium
CCAAAAGGTCGAATTCTTTCAGGGATGCATCCACCACCGCCAACACGATTTCCGCATCATCCAAAGCCTTGAAAGTACGCTCAATTCCCATGCGCTCAATCACCTCGGAGGTTTCCCGAAGGCCGGCGGTATCGATGAAGCGAAAAAGGATACCGTCCAGGTTCAGCCGCTCTTCGATTGTATCCCGCGTTGTGCCGGCGATATCCGAGACAATGGCCCGTTCCTCTCCAAGCATCGAATTCAGCAGTGTGCTTTTCCCGGCATTCGCAGGTCCGATAATGGCGACCGGAATTCCATTCTTGATGGCATTTCCCAGACGGAAAGAATCGATGAGCCGCTCAAGGTGGGCACGGGTCGTATCGACTAATGAAAGCAAACGCGAACGGTCCGCAAACTCCACATCCTCTTCGGAAAAATCGAGTTCCAATTCCAGAAGCGAAGTCATCTCCAGCAGTTCATTCCGCAAGTTTGCCAATTCAGACGAATAGCCACCCTTTAATTGATGAAGGGCAATCCTGTGTGCGGCCTCCGTTGAGGAAGAGATAAGGTCTGCCACCGCTTCCGCCTGGGCAAGATCCATTTTCCCGTTCAAAAAGGCCCGCTGCGTGAATTCCCCGGGGCCGGCGATACGGCATCCGGCGGCGACCAGTCTCCGGATCAGTTCTGATACGATGTACAAGGAAGCATGGCAGGATATCTCAACGGAATCCTCTCCCGTGTAACTGTGCGGAGCCCGGAAAACAGAAACGAGCACGTCATCCAAGCCCTCAACGTCTCCCAAATGAATAGTATAACCGCCACTATCAGAAACGGTTCCACTCTTCAATGAAACCACAGCATCAACCACACTGAAGCATTCCGGTCCACTGATGCGAATAATGGAAATTGCTCCGGTCCCAGGGATGGTGGCCGGAGCAACGATCGTGTCTTCAAAACGGCTATTCATAGCGGCTGAACTTCGACATGTTGTCAATCAAGTCCTTATTGGTTTTGAATTCGTCCATATGCTGCTGCATCCATGTCATGGCCTCAACCGGATTCATGTCCGACAAGAGTTTGCGCAGAATCCAAATCCGATTGTTGGTATACGGATCATAGAGCAAATCATCCCGGCGCGTAGACGAGAGAACGAGGTTGACGGAAGGGAAGATGCGCTTGTTGGAAAGGTTGCGGTCCAACTGAAGCTCCATGTTGCCGGTACCCTTGAATTCCTCGAAAATGACATCGTCCATCTTGGAACCGGTTTCCGTCAGGGCTGTAGCCAGGATGGTGAGGGAACCGCCATTCTCAATATTGCGCGCCGCTCCGAAGAAACGTTTCGGCTTCTGGAGGGCATTGGCGTCAACACCACCGGTCAGAACTTTACCGGATGCCGGCTGGACCGTATTGTAGGCCCGCGCGAGCCGGGTGATGGAATCCAGCAGGATTACCACGTCATGACCGCATTCGACAAGACGGCGGGCTTTGTCCAGCACCATATTGGCGATTTTCACATGACGCTCCGCAGGTTCGTCGAACGTAGAAGCCACGACCTCGGCTTTGACGCTTCGCTGCATGTCCGTTACCTCTTCCGGCCGCTCGTCAATCAGGAGGACGATCTCATACACTTCCGGATGATTGTCAGCGATGGCATTGGCAATCGCCTTGAGTAGCATGGTCTTACCCGTTTTCGGCTGGGCGACGATCAGGCCGCGCTGTCCCTTTCCGATCGGCGTGAACATATCCACAATCCTGCAGGAAGGATCCTTTTCATGGCCATGGCCAAGGAGGTCAAACTTCTCGGTCGGGAACAAAGGTGTCAGGAATTCGAACGGAACCCGGTCGCGGACAAACTCCGGTGTCCGGCCATTGATAAACTTGATCTTCACCAGCGGGAAATACTTGTCGCCTTCTCGCGGAGGACGGATCTCACCCGTAACAGTATCTCCGTTTTTCAAAGCATTGACCTTGATCTGCTGCTGCGAGACATAGATATCATCGGGAGAATTCAAGTAATTGTAGTCGGAAGAGCGGAGGAAGCCATACCCATCCGGCATGATTTCCAAAACGCCCGTCGCCTCGACGGAACCTTCAAATTCGATTTTCGGCTTCGGTGCAGCCTGCTGTTGCTGACGCTGCTGTTGGCGCTGCTGGCGTTCCTGGGCCTTTTCTTCTGTCTGGGCCTGATCCTGGTTCAGTTCATTGAAAATGTCATGGATGAACTGTTTCCCATCTACAGAGGCTTCCTGGGAAGCACCGGAAGGCTGTTCTTCGGCTACGGGAGCAGTCACCTCCTGAAGCTTGACGGGCTCAGCAGCCGCCTTCTTAACACGCCCGCGTTTTTTCTGTCCGGAAGGGGCGGGGGAGGCAGCTGGTTTTTCCGCCTTTGCCTCGCTTTCGGCAGGAGCGGACGCCTCTTCCGCAGCCTTGGCAGGAGTAGCCTTGGACGCTCCATTCGAAGCGGCGGAAGCCGGCTGTGAATCTTTCTGCGCGGCCTTGCGTCCCCGCTTTTTTGATGCTGACTTCTCTGTGGAAGCCGGAGTCTCCTTGGCCTCGGATGCGACAGGCGCTTTCTGCTCCTGCTTTCCTTCCGCCTTTTTCCCGGAAGCGCCCGGTTGTTTCGCGGTCTCTTGAACAGCGGACTTTTCCGCCTCCTCCTTACGGGGCCGGCCTCTTTTCTTGGGCTTCGTTTCCGCAGGTTTTTGGGACTCGATCACGGCCTCGGCATCCAGGATGGCGAAACCCAGGTCGGCCCTTTCCATTTTTTTGGTATTCTTGATATTCAATGTCTCGGCAACAGACCTGAGCTGCTCTTCGCTCATGCCGTTCAATTCAATCAGGCTGTGGGGCATAGTATTTATGAAAGTGAAAAATAATCGTTATTAGGAACGCCATTCCGACCGGAATGACTCCACAAAGATAATGAGAAAAAACGACTTGACCAAATTTGTCCGGAGACAAAAGGGTTATCGGAGCAGATTGTCGTAGTAAGAAGAACTCTTCTTGAAGCGCAGCAAGTCTGCAAGAGCAGACGCATTCGCGGCAATCCGGAAGCTATAAGACTTATAGGTTCCTGTAGGAACGTAACTCACAGAAATGTTGAAACAATGGAGATCGTAAGTGGCGCTCAGCTGGGTAGACACCAATTTCATGGCCATGAAATCGAAATTGGACTGAGCCTGAAGACTCATCCGGGGGGTCAATTTCAGATTGCCGGACATGTTAATCGATGAAGTGAAGCGCTTGTTGGGAATCAGTTGGTTATTGGTGTACTGATACGTCTTGCTGTAACTGAAACTGTAACTGAAGTTCAGGGACCACGGCGCATTCGGGTTCATGTAGTACAGGTAGCCGCCGGGAATGTATTCCCCTGTAACCGGATGGTAATAAATCCGCTGGTAAGAATTGGCATCACTGCGTCCGCCCCCGTCCCTGGTTCCGTCATTTCCGTTGATCGCACCTTTTCCGCTCAGGGAATAGGAGAGGGAAGCGCTGGCATTCGTCAGGCGCAGCGGAACCCCCGTCGCAACAATGTTGTATGTATTGATTTTCCGTCCCCTCTCGTCAATGGCATAGGGATCGAAATTCAGGTTGGCACTTACGCTCAGTTTTCCGAATACCTGTGTGGACATGGAGATACCCACATTGTTCATCTTCAGGGAATCGGCCAGGAAATTGTATCCGGTCGAAATCGTCAACTGATCAATGAGTTTCACTTTCTTGTTCCCGGTTCCGGTCGTATCTTTCAGATCCCGCACCTTGGCCTCCAGGTTGTTGCCGAGCGAGAAATTCAGGCTGCCGGTCTTTCCACGGCCAGGAGGGGAACTGAGGTTATGGTTCCCGGAAATCGAATAAATGTTGTAATAGGCCGGCTGGTGGTATGTGCCCCGTTTGTCATAGTACCCTTCCAGTTCTCTCCACCCGTTGAACGCGGTTCCTTTATCAGGGCTGAATGACAGGCTGACATTCGGGGTTACGACGTGGCGGATCGCCTGGATCCGGCGGTGCTTTCCGAACTGGAACATCCCATAGATACGCGTATTCATGGACATGCTCCCCGAATAGGTATGGGTGGCACCGAACGCATTGAACGCCACTCCCGGGTCAGAAACGACCTTCTGGGCCTGGACCAGGTTCCCGTTGGAATCCGGGACCATGACAGGTGCCCCCTCGTCATCCACCTCGCCTTCGAGATACTGCCGCCCCGAGCTGAACATCCAGTTCTGGCCATATGAAACGCTCGGCGTCACATTCAGGTACTTCAGGAGGGTGAAATTCGGAAGACCAATCTGGAAATTGTGCGTCATGCCATTGGTCAGGCGCTGCATCGCCTTGATTCCCAACGAGTCGCCGAATTCCTTTGTCCGGACGCCGGTATTCGGATCCAGGACGTAATTCCCGTTGGCGTCGTACACATAATCCTGCATTTCCTTCATCTTGAAATTGATCTTGTTCTGAAGGGATGTAGAATACCCGAAGGAAATCTTTTCATATATCTTCTCCTTGCCGACGCGATTCTTCTGCTTGAACGGATAAAAACGCGTTACGGAGAACGTCACATTTGGCAGCGTGAACGAATAACTGGAATCCCGCGAATTCTGGCTGTGCAGCGCATTGATGGAAAGGTTGAACTTGCCATTCCAGTTATGCGAATACGAAATCGAAGAAGAAATCTGGTTCTGCATGGCCTCGTTCACGGAACGGGAATTATACCGGCTGTTGGAAGGGCTGGAAAAATTCACGGAAGCGCTGAAGGTCGTACCCGGATGCGCCTTGGAATCCTGGGTATGCGACCACTTAAGACCGAAATTCTTGGACTGGACAAAATCGGCGGAACCTTTTTCTCCCGTCTGGTCATTGGAATAATTCAGGGCGAAATTACCGTTAAACTTGTAATTGACCTTGTACCGGGAATTGATGTCGACCGCCCAGGATCCCATGGTATAGATGTCTCCGGTGATGGAAAGGTCGAAATAGTCTCCGATCACGAAATACATGCCCGCATCCCGGAGATAGAAACCGCGGGCCTGCTCCTCGCCGAACGTCGGCATCAGCAGACCGGTGGCACGGGTGGGCTTCTGGGGCACGAACCCGAAGGGAAGACCGATCGGGATCGGCACGTCGGCAATCACGGGATAAGCCGGGCCGAAAACCGTTTTCTGCGAGGGGCGGGTGACAACTTTGGCCATGGTCATCCGCATATAGTAATGAGGATGTTCCAAGTCGCAGACGGTATACATGCCATTCTCCATGTTGATGGAGCGGTCCGGCATCATCTTGATTTTCTGCCCCTGCAGCAGTCCTTCCGATTCCTGCGTAATCATGTTGGTAATCCGGGCCTTCTGGGAATCGAAATTATACCGGAGCTCCTCCATCTTGTAGGACTGTCCGCCCTGGGTCATCTCCGGCTGCCCTTTCCACTCTCCGGTCGCCGGATCCTTGACACCCCGTGCAAACACGGAATTGGTCAGCATGTCGAATTCCATGTAGTCGGCCGTCAGTTTCATGTCCTGATAGGTGACGGACGCCCCTCCATAATAGTAAATCTTGCGCTGGCCGTTCGAAAAATCAGTGATGGTGGAATCTTTCGCTTCGGAGAAAGCCGGACGTTCCAGGGAACTTTTCCGGAGCATGTTCAGGGAATCCTGACGGGCGACGGAATCCGCCCGGTGGACGGAATCCCGGTAGGCAATCACGGAATCCGGAAGGGGAGCGATGACCGTCGTATCTGCGCCGTTGACAGGAGGCTGCACACGGGATCTGCGCCGTCCGAACAGCTGGGCATGTACGAGGGTTTCCCCACAGACCACCAGCATGATCATCACCGTCAGATATTTCCATACATTCTTTCCTGGCATCCTAACGCAAATCCTAAATAAATTGCTATATTTGTAACCTACAAAAGTAAGACTTATTTCAATAATTTCAAAACTTGAAGCATGATGAAGTCTTTCCTCCGGCTGTTACCGGCCGTTACGGCCGCCCTTTTCATAGCAATCTCCATGCCTGTAACGGCAAAGGACAACCGCACCATGAACCTGACCAAGGTCGTCATCGATCCGGGTCACGGCGGACATGACGCCGGGTGCATCAGTCGGGACAAGAAGACCTACGAGAAGAACCTGACCCTCGACATCTCCAAACGGTTCGCGGAAAAAATCCGTGCCGCCTATCCGGACATAGAAGTTATCATGACCCGTGCTGATGACCGGTATGTCACGCTCAGCGGACGTGCCGACATCGCCAATAATGCCAATGCGGACCTTTTCATCTCCATCCATATCAATGCACAGTCCAAAGGTACGGCGGCGAACGGATATTCGATTCACTGCCTCGGGCAGTCCAGGGAAAAGGGAAACGACCTTTTCAGCAAGAACCTTGAATTGTGCAAGCGCGAGAATTCCGTCATCAAGCTCGAAGACGACTATCAGACAAAATACCAGGGATTCGACCCCTCCGACCCCCAGTCCTACATTTTCTTCAGCCTCATGCAGAATGCCCACCTGGAGCAGAGCCTGATGTTTGCCGAGGATGTGGCCGGCGCCATGAAAAAAGGTCCGATCCGCCGCAGCCGGGGCGTTTCCCAGGACCCGTTCTGGGTACTCTGGCGGACAACGATGCCTTCGGTTCTGATCGAAGTCGGCTTCATCACCAATCCGGAAGACCTTCAAACCATGCGTTCCGCAGACGGCCGCGACAAGATCGCCCAGAACCTGCTGGATGCCTTTACGACCTTTAAAAAAAGGTACGACGGGACGATGCGCGTGGAAAAGACGGAACAGCCCCGGGAAGCCGCTACGCAGGATGAAACCGGTCTCTCTTCCGTCGAAGTTCCTTCCGGGTCGGTCCTGTATGGAACCCAGGTGCTCGCCACCGGACGCAGGATGTCGGAGAATGATGCCTTTTTCCGGGGGAACAAACCTGTTGAAGTGTCCTCCGGAAAACTGTTCAAATACGTGATCGGCGTTTCTTCCGACATCGAGGAGGCCCGCAAGGAATACCGGCGGCTCCGATCCGCATTCCCGGAATCATTTTTTGTCAGGATTGAAGAAGGAAAAACGGAGAGGGTAAAATAGTTTTTTTCCCCTTCCGAACCAACTGAAACAACGAATTATCTCGATTTCTATAATTTAGAATAATTCTAAATACAAACTCCCAACAAATAGTATTAGGGCGCACATTGCGTCCTGCAAAACACTATAAATCAATAATTTGAAAAAACAGGATAATCAAGCAAATTGCTTAATAAATAAAATGAAAATAAAAATAAAAAGCAATAGCAAAATTGATTTTTTTTGAATTATTTTTCCTCCAATTTTGCATTGAAATTCAATACGAACGTGACTAAATCCGATGACCGATCAGGAAAGACATATCGCGGTATGGAATAACTGTCTGCAGATCATTGCCAACAACATTGATCCGCAGAAGTTCAATACGTGGTTCAAGCCGATCCGTCCGGTCTCCCTGGTCGATTCCACCCTCACCATAGAAGTACCATCCGATTTTTTCCGGGATTACATCGAAGGCGCTTTCCTGGACTTGCTGAAGCTGACGCTCCGCCGGGCGATCGGCGCCGATGCCAAACTCCATTATATGGTCCGCCCGGTCCAGATCGAGAAACCGATGGTCTATCCTGCCGCCCACGGGACGACTCCGGTCAACAAGACCATCGCCATCAGCACCTATCAGCCTTCCGGCAATCCCAGTCCCTTCGTATTTCCGGGTGTACAGCGGGTGCAGATCAATCCCCGTCTCAATCCGGTCTACTGTTTTGCCAACCTGGTAGAAGGGGAGTGCAACAAGATGGGTATCACTGCGGGCGAGAACATTTCCCGCTCCCCGGGCAAGACTCCGTTCAATCCGCTGTTCCTTTTCGGCGGGCCGGGACTGGGCAAGACACACCTCGCCCAGGCAGTGGGCATCGCCATCAAGGAGCGATTCGCTGACTTGGTCGTGCTTTATGTGACCGGCAACGAATTCAAGACCCAGTATGTCGATGCCGTCAAGGGCAACCGCCTGGTCGATTTCATGGCCTATTACATGAAAATCGACGTGTTGATTGTCGACGATATCCAGGACTTGCTCGGACAGGGATCCCAGAACGCCTTCTTCAATGTGTTCAACCACCTTCACCAAAGTGGGAAACAGTTGATATTCACCTCCGACCGGGCTCCGGTGGACCTTCAGAACTTTGAAGACCGCTTGTTGTCCCGCTTCAAGTGGGGCCTGTCCGTCGAACTTTCCCGTCCCAATTACGAAACCCGCCTCTCCATGCTGAAGGCCCGGGCATTCCGGGAAGGTGTCAGCATTGATGAAGAGGTCCTCTCGTTCCTGGCGTCCCGCATCAAATCGAATTTCAGGGAACTGGAAGGCGCCCTCATCTCGCTGATCGCCAATGCAACCCTCTGCCATCGGGAGATCACGATCGACCTGGCGGAGAGCGTCACGGGCAAGATTGTCGGCGAAGCGGAATCCGATGTGACGATCGACCTGATTGTCCGTACGGTCTGTGAGTATTTCAATATCACCCGGGACACCCTGCTTTCCAAATCCCGTAAACGCCAGATCGTCCAGGCCCGGCAAATCGCCATGTACGAATGCCGTAACCTCATTCCGAACTGTTCCCTTTCCACGATTGGGGCGGAACTCGGCGGAAAAGACCACGCCACCGTCCTGCACGCCTGCACGACCGTTCAGGACCTCATGTCCACGGACAAGGCCTTCCGCCAGTATGTGACGGATATCGAAAACATGATCGTCGTCCCTGTCGAGCGGTAATTTTCTTTTTTCTTCCCGGATTTTTGCCTATCTTTACGGAAACAACCGTTTTCGTAACTATGGATTCTGCATCTGTACTTCATTTCTTCAAGGAAATCACCCGGATTCCCAGAGAATCCGGCCATGAAGGGCCCATGACGGCCTATCTCCAGCAATTCGCCGCCCAGCGCAACCTCGAGTGCCGTACCGACAAAACCGGCAATGTGGTCATCGTCAAGGAAGCCGCTCCGGGAAAGGAACAGGTTCCTCCGCTGGTCTTGCAGGCCCATCAGGACATGGTATGCGAAAAGAATGCGGATTTCGAATTCGATTTCCTGACCCAGGCGATTCCCTTTGAGATCGAGGACGGATGGATGATCGCCAAGAATACGACCCTCGGTGCTGATGACGGCATCGGTATCGCAGCCTGTCTCGCCCTGCTGGACGGAGACCTTTCGACCGGGAAACTCGAATGTCTCTTCACCATTTCCGAAGAAACGGGCATGGACGGAGCCTTTGCGTTGGAGAGCGGGTTCTTCGAAGGGAAAACCCTGATCAACCTGGACTCGGAAGATGAGGGACAATTATTCATCGGCTGCGCCGGCGGCCTTGACACTACGGCCACCTTCGAATATGCCACGGAGCCTGTCCACAAAGGATATAAAACCCTGTCGGTCAAAGTATCCGGCGGAATCGGCGGACACAGCGGAGATGATATCAACAAGGAAAGGGCAAACGCCCTCCAGCAGTTGGTCCGGTTCCTCTATACAGAACTGCAGTACGACTATCAGCTGGTTTCCATCAAGGGAGGCAATAAGCCCAATGCGATCTGCCGTGAAGCGGAAGCGGTCATTGCCGTTCCCGCTTCGGAAGCCGAGGAAATGGAGGCCGACGTCCTGGCTTTCGACAAAATCCTCCGGAACGAATTCGCCTCCAGCGACCCCGGCCTCACCGCCAGTTGCCAGCCGTGTGCTCCTGCCCGGGAAGCCGTAGAAGAGGGCGCGGCGGCCAACATCATCACGACCCTCCTGGCCTGCCCGCACGGAGTCGTGAAAATGTCTACGGACATTCCCGGCCTCGTGGAGACTTCGACCAACCTGGCTGCCGTCAAAAAAGAAGAGGGTAACGCCATCAAAGTCATCACCAGCCAGCGGAGTTCCGTCGTTTCGGAGCTCCATGCCATTGCTGAAAAAGTGGAAGCCACGTTCTTCATGGGCGAATTCGACGTAGAACATAAGGGAGAGTACCCCGGCTGGAAACCGGACGTCAACTCCCATATCCTGGCCGTTTCCGTTGAATCCTACCGTCGTCTTTTCGGTGTCGAACCGGAGGTGAAGGCCATCCACGCCGGACTCGAATGCGGCCTTTTCCTGGAGAAATTCCCGGATCTGGATATGATCTCCTTCGGCCCGACCCTCCGCGGTGTCCACGCTCCCGGAGAGAAACTCGAACTGGCTTCCCTGGACAAGTTCGTGGCCCTGTTGAATGACATTGTCTCCCATTTTTCCTGATATGCTGATCGCACCCTCCATCCTGGCGGCTGATTTCCTGCATCTTGAACGGGACGTGGAAATCGTGAACCGCCATGCCGACCTGTTCCATCTGGATGTCATGGACGGGTCTTTTGTGCCCAACATCTCGTTCGGCTTTCCCGTCATCGAAGCTATCGCCCGTGTTGCAGAAAAGCCGATGGATGTCCATCTGATGATCGTCCATCCGGAAAAATACGTTGAGCGATTCGCAAAAGTCGGGGCTTCCATGATCAGTTTCCATTATGAAGCAGCCCTGGGGGATTCCGGACGGGTCCTTGACCTGATTCACGGGTGTGGGGCAAAAGCCGGCATCGTGCTCAATCCGGACTGTCCCGTTGAGAAGGTCTTTCCCTATCTGAAAGAGGCTGATTACGTGCTCCTGATGAGTGTATTTGCCGGTTTCGGCGGTCAAAAATTCATCGAGGACACTTACGGACGCATCCGGACCGTCAAGGCGGAATGCCTCCGGACAGGAAGCCCTGCACAGATTGAGATCGACGGGGGAGTCAGTCCGCATAATGCCGCCCAGCTGGCGGAAGCCGGTGCGGATATACTCGTTGCAGGAAGTGCAGTTTTTCGGGCTGCTGATCCTGCAGGCGTCATCGCCGCCATGCGGGGGAGTCAAAGGATGTAACTGATTTCCTTGAAAGCGAAGGAACAGGATGTGCCATTCACATCCACACGAAGGCGTCCACCCAAAGTGACGCCTTCGATTGTTCCATAAAACTCATTATCATTCAAAAGGTTACGGTATAAACAAAGTTGTCCTTTCTGAAAGAGGTCAGCCTCATATTCAGTCAGGAGCATTTTCCTGTGCTCCCCATTTTCCAGGCTTGCCGTATCAAATCGGGACAGGATGTCTTCCAGGGCTTCACGGGGATCCGTTTCCTTTCCGGTCAGCCGCTTCAGCGATATCGGGTTTACCAGTTCGCCGGGAAAGGCTTCCTGGTTGAGATTCAGCCCGATTCCAATAACGGAATAAGTAATCTTCCCCTCCGAGATACCGTTTTCAATCAGCATTCCACAAATCTTTCTCTTCCCCACATAAATATCATTCGGCCATTTGATGCTGGCTGAGACGCCCTGGTCCTCCAGCCAGTTGCGCACCGCGAGGGTCGCCATGAAAGTCAGGGACATGAACTCCGCTGCCGGAAGGTCCCTCGGTTTGAGCAGCAGCGAGAAAGTCAGGTTGTCGCCGGGGCGGGAGAGCCATCGGTTGCCCCGTTGTCCCCGGCCGGCAAACTGTTCTACGGCAGCCACTACTGACAAATTGTCATATTCATCGATATGCCGCAAAAGTTCACTGTTGGTCGAATCCAGACGGTCAAACCACTTTATTGTCATCCCGTTTTCCATTGGTCTCAAATTTGATTATCTTTGTATGCCTAATTGCAAAAATACTAAAAAAACACACAGATTATATGATTACTCATGACCTTCGGCTCATTGCCGATGCCATCATGGACAAGAAGGGGCAGGATGTGGTTTCGCTTGATCTGAGAAAGACAGACGGAGCTATCACGGATTTCTTCGTCATCTGTGACGGGTCAAACACCACCCAGGTCGGTGCCATTGCCGACAATATCGCGCTCAAGATGGAGGAAGAGGGACACACCCTCTACCGTTCCCAGGGAGAAGGGAACAATTTCTGGATCATTCAGGATTATGGCAACATTGTTGTCCATGTTTTCCTGAAGGAATACAGGGATTTCTACCGGCTGGAGGACCTCTGGGCCGACGTACCCCGCAAGGATTACAAAGAACGCAAGGTGAAATCCGCCTCGAAAAAAGCAGAATAAATGGCTGATAACAAGAACGATTCCGGAGGACGGAAAGAAATCAAATTCTCTTTCAACGTTTCCTGGTTGCTGTACATCCTGCTGATTTTCGGAATCGGCTACATGCTGTTCAACCAGCGCTCGGCCGAGCCGCAGAAAATCGAATGGGATGAAGTCCAGAGCATGGCCCGCAATGGAGACATTGACGAGATCGCTTTCATCCGCAACGATTTCAAGGGAGAAGTTAAAATGCGCGCCGACCGGCTGGCCAAATACGAGGACAAGTTCCCCGGCAACCTGGTCCCTCGCCATGCTCCCCATTTTTATTTCCTGGTATCCACGAAATTCGATCCCGAGCAGAGCTTTGCTTCACTCAACGGGGAACTCCCCGTCGGAGAACAGTTCAAAGTCGTTATCCGCAACGAGGATCACGTCTGGGGCGAACTGATCCAGTGGATCTTCCCGCTGCTGATCATGATTCTCTTCTGGGTTTGGATGTTCCGCGGAATGAACCGGAACATGGGCCAGGGCGGAGGCATGGGGAATCCCTTCAATGTCGGGAAGTCCACGGGCAAGCTTGCGGACAAGAACGACAGCAATAAAGTCACATTCAAAGATGTAGCGGGATTGTACGGCGCCAAGGAAGAAGTGATGGAAATCGTTGATTTCCTCAAGAATCCTGGCAAATACACAGCCCTGGGGGGCAAGATTCCCAAAGGTGCCCTGCTGGTCGGCCCTCCTGGTACCGGCAAGACGTTACTTGCCAAGGCGGTCGCCGGGGAGGCCAATGTGCCGTTCTTCTCGATTTCAGGCTCCGATTTCGTAGAAATGTTTGTGGGTGTGGGTGCATCCCGCGTCCGTGACCTGTTCCGCCAGGCAAAGGAGAAGGCCCCGTGCATTGTCTTTATTGACGAGATCGATGCCGTCGGACGCGCAAGGGCAAAAAACGGTGGATTCTCTTCCAACGATGAGCGGGAAAACACCTTGAACCAGTTGCTGACTGAAATGGACGGTTTCGGCACCAATTCGGGCGTGATCGTCCTGGCGGCGACCAACCGCTCCGATATTCTGGACAAAGCGCTGATGCGTGCCGGACGTTTTGACCGTCAGATCCATGTGGAACTGCCCGAACTCAAGGAACGGGAAGAGATCTTCCACGTGCACCTGAGGGGAGTCAAAGTCGGCCCGGATTTCAACGTGGGATTCATGGCAAAGCATACTCCCGGTTTCTCGGGAGCGGACATTGCGAATGTTTGCAACGAAGCAGCCTTGACGGCAGCCCGGAACAATCATGAAGCGGTCACCCAGCAGGATTTCCTTGACGCTGTCGACCGGATCATCGGCGGACTTGAACGCAAATCCAATACCATCCGGACCAAGGCCGAGCTCCGGACTACGGCTTACCATGAGGCTGGACATGCACTGGTCGGATGGCTGCTCCCGTATGCTGACCCGGTCTTCAAGGTTAGCATTATCCCGAGAGGGCAGGCCCTGGGCGTCACCTGGAGCCTTCCGGAAGAACGGAAGAACTGGTCCCGCAGCATCATGATGGACCAGATGTGCATGCTGCTCGGTGGCCGCGTCGCAGAGGAAGTCCTGAACGGAGAACCTTCTACCGGAGCCCTGAACGACCTCGAGCGGATGACGGGAATGGCTTATGCCATGGTCCAGTATTATGGAATGAGCGACAAAGTCGGCAACCTGTCTTTCTACGATTCGTCAGGAGCCAGGGGATACAACCTTGTGAAACCGTACTCCGAGAAGACGGCGGAACTCATGGACCAGGAAGTAAAGAACATTATCCAGGAGGTCCATGACCGCACGCTGCACTTGATTGAAGAGCACCGCGACGGTTTCGAACAGATGGGAGAACTTCTTCTTGAAAAAGAAGTTATCTTTGCAGAAGATATCGAACGTATCCTTGGACCGAAAGTCAAACCGGCTGAGGATGACCGCTTCGAAGAACCTGTTGCCCATGAATAGTACTGTCAAACGATCCATATCCGGAGTCTGTTTCCTTGCCGTCGTGCTGGGAGGACTCCTTTTTAACAAATACCTTTTTGCCCTTCTGCTTTCTTTCATCCTGGTCACAATGCTCGGTGAATTCTACCGCATGACGATGGGGGACAAGTACAAGGGCATCCGCGTGCTGGCTATCCTTCTGGGACTCTGCGCTTTCTTCATGCTGTTTTCCATCATGGCCTTTGGACTGGACATTCGTTACATCTGTTTTACGGCCGTCTTTCTCATCGCCTTGATGACCAGCACTTTGCTTGTCAAGGAGAAATCTGATTTCAAGCTTTTTGCCTTCCTGTATACCGGACTGATGTATATCGCGGCACCGCTCGTCCTGTCCAATTTCGTGGTTTTTGACAAGACCGGAGCATTCAACGGGCTCCCCATGGTTGCCTTCCTGTGCATCATCTGGGCCTCCGATGTCGGAGCGTATTGTTTCGGAATGCTTTTCGGTAAAAACGGGAAAAAGCTTTTTCCCAGCATCTCCCCGAACAAGTCCTGGGCCGGATTCTGGGGCGGGCTGGGGACAGCCGTCGTTACAGGCTTGATCCTGAACCGGACCGGTTTATTCCCGTATCCGCTGCTGCATTGCGTCATCCTTTCCATCATCATGAATATCGCCGGTGTGTACGGGGATTTGTTTGAATCCCAATGGAAACGCACATTCGGCATCAAGGATTCCGGTACAATCATTCCCGGGCACGGAGGCATGCTGGACCGTTTCGACAGTGCGCTGTTTGCCATTCCGGCCGGTGTCGTGTACCTTGTAACCATTGGATTGATCTAGCCTATGAAACGTCTGATCCGCAGTATCCGCATAGACAAGGACTCCTACGAAACCATCCTCATTTCGTGGTGTATCTGCGCAGTCCTTATCTGGCTTACGGCTCATTTCATCCACTCCCTGTGGATTTCCATTCCGCTATCCACAGCGTTCGTCGTGTTCATGTTCTTCATCACCTGGTTTTTCCGCGTACCGGACAGGACCGTGCCCGACTATCAGAACGACCGCCTGGTTACGTCGGTCGCAGACGGCAAGGTGGTCATCGTCGAGAAAGTGTTCGAGAAGGAGTATCTGCGCCGGGACTGCATCCAGATTTCCGTTTACATGGATTTCTTTGACGTACACTGCAATTTCTGGCCCGTCAACGGCAAAGTGACCTATTACAAGTACCATCCCGGCAAGTATTTGCTGGCCTTCCACCCGAAATCATCCGAACTCAACGAACACTCTTCCAGTTGTCTCGAAAACCGGTATGGAGAAGTGTTTTTCAAGCAGATAGCCGGAACGTTCGCCCGTCGTATCGTGTGTTATTCCGAACCTGGAAACGTGGAGAACCGCGGCGACCAGTGCGGCGTCATCAAGTTCGGCTCCCGTATTGACATGTTCGTACCCCTTGATGCGGACATCAAGGTCAAAGTCGGAGACAAGGTCAGGGCTGTCGAAAGTATCCTGGCCGAGTTGCCCCGGAAAGCGGACGATCCTCAATAGATATCATTCAGGGTTACAGACTCCCAGGAGGGCATGACAGGATCTTCAAGGGTACTGTCGATAACGAGTCGTTGTCTTCCCATGACGGAGATTTCCAGGAAACGCTTTTCCTCCGGCCAGTTTGCCATCATGTTGGCAGCCATGTCATGGCTGTGACCGACATACCGGTAAATCTGGTACTCGAATCCGGCTGGTTTCAGGACCTTGTCCACAAGGAAACTACTGCCGAACATGCCCCATCGGGCAAAACCCATCTTTCCATAGGCGACAGCCCCGTCCTTGGTACCATGGATGAGCAGTTGCGGGCAGGGCGTACGGCGGTAGGAGGGTTTGCCGGTATCTGACATGATGGCGCCGGCAAAAGAGATGACTCCGGCAAAATGGAAACCTTCCGGCAAGACTCCGGCCCTTTCCGTCCGGTTGCACGCCTCCAGCTCACAGGACAGGGAAATCATGGCACCGGCTGAACTGCCTGCAATGACGATATTGTCCATATCCACGCCCAGTTCTTCAGCATTGTCCGCGAGGTATCTCACGGAGGCGAACACATCCTCCACCCCCATGTCAACCGCCTTTTTCGTATACTTCGCACTTTGGATCAGATGGAACAGGTCAAACTTCATCGGAACGCCTTTCAGTCCCAGACGGTAATCTACCGAAACAACGCGATAACCGTTTTCATTCAGCAACTTGAACCAGGGGAGTACATAGGGATCATCCCGCCGGCCGGTCACAAACCCGCCGCCGAAGACATACAGGATGGTCGGACGTGCTACAGTATCGGTAACGGGCTGATACACATCCATGTACAGGTCACACGTATCACGATGGGCGACCAGATAGGTTTGCTGGGCATTGAGGGAGAGCGGAAGGAGTGCCAGTACCAGCAGGGCGGTCAAATACTTTCTCATGGGAAATTCAATGGGGTTTACGGTCTGATTCAATCAGATCTACGAGTTTTTCAACAGCTTCGGAATCCGGGACATGGCGAAGGACTGGTTCCTTTCCCTTGTAGATGGTAACCTTTCCGCCGCCTTCTCCCACATAGCCGTAATCTGCATCCGCCATTTCGCCTGGTCCGTTCACAATGCATCCCATTACGGCAATCACCACATCGCCCAGATGGCCCGTCCTGGCCTTGACGGCTTCGAAAGCAGCCTGAAGGTCATACATGGTACGTCCGCATCCGGGACAGGCGATATACTCCGGTTTATAGAAACGGCGGCGACAGGCCTGCAGCAGTTCATTCGACAGGTAGGCGGCAAAACCTGGTTCCAACTCCGGGAAGGAAACATCATCCAACGTACGATCCAGAAGGGGCTTTCCATAATCGCAGGCAGCCTGGAGGATGGTCTCCTCACGCGGGGAGAGATTCGCCGTCCGCCCTGTGGGGACCGAGGAATAGCGATTTGCAAGATATTGTGCGACAGGAAGTTCGTTCTCTGGATCTTCTGTCAGCGATACCCGGACCGTATTGCCGATTCCCTCCGACAGAAGGGTGGAGACAGCAACTCACGACTTGATGCGCCCCGTATCTCCGTTCCCGGCTTCCGTGACTCCCACATGGAGCGGGAAGACGACGCCACGCTCCTGCATCATACGGGCCAATTCCCGGTATGCCTGGATCATGACAACTGTATTCGACGCTTTCAAGGACACGACTACCTGCCAGAAATCCGCTTCGATGCACATATCTATCCACTCCATGGCCGCCTGTGCCATCGCCTGGGGCGTATTACCGTAACGTTCGACGATATAACTGCCCAGCGATCCATGATTGAGGCCGATCCGGATAGCGGTTCCATGCTGCTTGCACACTTCCAGGAAACGGGCGAACTGCTTTCTGGCCTCTCCGTGATCCTTATGGAAATTTCCGGGATTGATCCGGACTTTTTCCACCAGCGGAGCCACGGCAATCGCCGTTTCGGATGAGAAATGGATATCCGCCACAAGAGGGGTTTCGCATCCTGCAGCACGCAGGCGCTCCTTAATAGCTTGCACATGAGGGACATCCTGCAGGCCAGGCACCGTTATCCGGATCAGTTCCGCCCCTGCCCGGGACAACCGGAGACACTGTGCGAAGGTCGCCTCAACATCATAAGTATGCGTGTTGCACATCGTCTGCACAACAATCGGGTGGCGGCTGCCGATCAGGACATTGCCGACTTGAACGGTTCTTGTTTCCATAACATCTAAGGATTCTCGACCATATTCCGCGCCATCCGACGCAACTGGGAGCGCGTGTGGCCATGACGGGGAGTCAACTGATAGTAAACACCGAAGGTCACCGCCCCGTCCAGCGGATAGGCGAACCGGTAATAATAGGGGCTCAGGTAATCCGGTTGGAAAAAGGATCCCCATCCCCATTTGACCTGGACATTCAGATGGAACTCGAATGGATCGAACATCAGCCCGAATCCGAGTCCGCCCTGAACACCGTACGAATAACGCAAGTCCGTATCCTTGAAATCGTTGAGGATCTCTTCGGCCACACTGGGACCGGACCGGCTGATATTCATCCGATATCCTCCGTAGATACCCGCCTTGACCAGGATCTTGAAATACTCCCCGATATCCAGATGGCCGTGCGTCAGCAGGAACACTTCGGGGACCTCCATGACCACTTCATAGGCACCTTCGATATTCGGCGTTATGCCGGTCTGCTTGTTCTTCTTGAATCTATACCCTTCGTAATTGTGCTGGAAACCGAATTCCATCCCCAGATTCGGGAACATGTTCATCATGGTGGCGTGCCGCACGATCGAAAAGCCGTAAACAGGGTACTGGGGATAGAAAGAGAGGGTGCGGGTCGGATTGAACATCGCGTGGATGAGGGACACGCCGCCATACCCTCCGACCATCCAGTAATGGTTGGGCCTTGCCTGCTTAGGCAGGCTCAGACTATCCAGATAACTGTCTGTAACGGAATCCGGAAGATGGAAAAACTCCACCTCCACATCTACGTTCTGGGCATGAAGGGCAGCCTGGCAGGACAACAAGGCCACCACCAACAGGGACACGATTTTCTTCATCGGAACAGTTCCTCCAGATTGACTTGCTGCACGAGTTCCGACCGCTCGGGAATATTGATCAGGAATTTGTCGTCCAGTTTGAAGAATTTGACTTTTTCAGGCTGGCGGTGGGCCAGGAGCACACCGCTGTCCACGATATTGTTCCGGTTCACATCCTCCGTAATCCGGAGGCAATAATTCCCGGTTTTCAGATAGGGGAAAACCACGGTCCGGTCCGAATCGATGATGAAACTGCGGATCACCTTGTCCCGCTTCTCGTTCAGCAGGTCGATGATGTACTTGTTCTTTACCCCGGAAACCTCCATCAACAGGGTGCTGAGCTTCTCATCGTTGGGGAGACTGACCTTCAGTTCCGTGCTGTCGTTGTAGAAACCGTTGACATCCCGGAATTTCCGGTAAGGGATTTTCAGGTAATAGTCATACCCGGGCTGAAGCTTTTCTTGTGGCATGACGGTGAAACGCCGGAGATTCGTGGAATCCTGCGTCACCGAGACCTTGCCGATGCTCTCCTGCTGGCGGGGATTGACGGAACGGAACTTGAGGGAATCCCAGGCCGACTCGATCAGCGGATACTTGAACTCCAGCTGGAAACCATACTGTTCGATGGTACTCCCGTCCGCAACGGACGTGAAGACCGCCACCGTATCCTCATGCTTGATATCGCGACGGGAACTCTTCTGGAGCTCGGCCCGGAGTTTCTTGTCCAGGGCCAGCTTGACCAGCTCGTCAGTCGGAACCAGGCGTCCGTTCGTATCGGTCTTGTCATAATTGATCTGCAGGAAGAGCGTATCCGGCATTTTCCGCTGGTCATTGACCCAAAGCTCCAGACTGTCCCGCTGAAGATTAAACTGGGAGATCAGTTTCTCCTTCGGCAACCCCCTGAATTTCATGGAGTTGATCTTTGTATCCGGCGCCATGAAGGTCAGATGAGCAGTACGAAGTCCGACCCGCTCCTTCTTCATTATCATCTGTTTGGAGGGTTTTTCCCGGAAAACATTGAGCTCCAGTTCACTCTTTCTTGCGAGACAGAGCGCCGTATCCTTCATGTCAAACTTCTTGAACTCGTAAATGGAGTCGTTGAACACCGTCACGGGGCGGAAAACCGAATCCAGGAAGGCAACACTTTCCTGGTCCGGATCATAGATATTGTTGTTGTTCGCATCCCGGATCGCATACACGCGGTACACGGTATCCTTGATATTGCGAAGGCTGAAGAAGCCCCAGTCATCCGTCTTGGCGGCAGCATCAGGCCGATGCTTGAGGACCGCCGAATCCGCATGGTCCTTGTACAGGAGTACCGTCGCATTCTTGATCGGAACGAGGGAATTGCAGTCCTGAACCGTACCCGTCACGCACATGGAATCGATATGGTCTCCCGTTGAGAAGACATAAGTGAACCCTTCATACATGTTGCCTTCATTGTTGTCGGCGATGGCTCCGGTAATATCCAGGGTATACGTCGTGTTGGTGTCCAGGTCCGATTCGAAGGTCACGATGATGCTTTTGCCGGAAATCCGGTATTTCGGCTTCTTCTCCAAGGGAGGGGAGAGGAAGATATTGTTGGCTTCCTTGACAACTACGTATTCGTCAAACGTGAACTTGATCTGTGTTTTGTGGACGGGCATATTCGTCGTTCCGGGGAAGGGAACCGTCTTAACCAGGACAGGAGGGATCGTATCCTTGGGGCCGCCGCTGGGCGGGGTCGTCGTATTCGCACAGCCAGACGGCAGCATCATTGCCCCCAGCACGAGGGCGGCGGGAATCAGCGGCAGATATTTGGTCAGTCTATTCATAATTCACTTCTAGTAACAGATTCTATGCCTTCAATGCCGGAAAGTTTGTGAAGCATTTTTTCCAGGATCTCCCTGCTGTTGACATACAGATCGATAAAGCCTTCAAAAAGACCTTCTTCCGCCGTCAGGTTGAGCCGGCGCATATTGACGCCCATCACCAGCGACAAATAGCGGGAAATCTCGTTCAGCAGCCCGACACGGTCGATTCCCTTGATGGAAATGCGGACCAAGAAGGATTTTTCCTCTGCGGGGGCCAACCATTTCGGCACGACTACCCAGTCCCCATGCTTAGCCGCGATACTCTCCGCAACCGGACAGGATTTTTTGTGGACGGTAACGGTTCCGTCCGGGGATTTGAAACCCACCACGGGATCTCCGGGAATCGGATTGCAGCAGGTAGCGATGACAAAGCGCGGTCCGTCCGGATTGTCCCCTCCGATCACATATGTCTCGGGCGTTTTGACTTTCTCATCCCGCTTGATAATCTTCCGTAAAAGGGAAAGACGGTGCTGCCGGGTTTTTTTGAGCACTTCGGCCAGATTGTTCAGTTTGAGAAGGCCGATGCCGATCCGGTAGAACAGTTCTTCCCTGTTCGGCGTATCATAGGCAACCTCAATCTTCTGGAGAGTATCCTCATCCAGCTTGTATCCGAGTGAGATGACCTGGTCTTCCAGCGTTTTCCGGCCGAAATCGGCGGTCTGCTTGCGTTCGTTCTTGAAATAATCGATCACCACGCTTTTGGCCCGGTGGGTCTGGAGGAACTGAAGCCATTCCCGCTTGGGATGTTCGTCCTCCGCCGTGATGATTTCAATCTGGTCTCCAGTCTTGATGACATGACTGAGGGAGACCAGCCGCTGGTTTACCTTGGCGGCAATAGCCTTGTTTCCGATCTCGGTATGGATCAGATATGCGAAATCCAGTACGGTCGCCCCTTTCTGGATGGCTCGCTGCTCTCCCTTCGGGGTAAACACATAGATCTCGGAACTGGTAAGGTCGTTGTGGATGATGTCCAGCAGTTCCAGTGCATTGACGTCGGGATTTACCAGGATATCCTTGATCCGTGCCAGCCACAGGTCCATTTCGTTGTCGTTCTCGCCGATGTATCCGTTTTTCTTGTAGGCCCAGTGGGCCGCGATACCCTTTTCGGCGATGTCATCCATGCGGCGGGTACGGATCTGCACCTCCACCCAGATTCCGGAAGGACTGAGCAGCGTACAATGCAATGCTTCATATCCGTTAGACTTGGGATGCTTGACCCAGTCCCGCAACCGCTCCGGCATGTACCGGTAGATACCCGTGATGATGGAGAAGATATGATAGCACTGGTCACGCTCCGTCTCGGTGGAATGGGAATCCGCCTCGAAAATAATCCGGATGGCGTACAGGTCGTAGATCTGCTCGAAAGGGATCTGTTTGACCTGCATCTTGTGCCACGCTGAATACGGCGTCTTGACACGTTTCTTGATTTCGAAACGGAAACCCGCTTTCTGGAGCGCTGCCTCTATCGGCGAGACGAATGCGTTGATCTCCTGCTCCCGCTCCTTGATATTCCGGTTGATCTTGGAATTGATTTCCTCATAGGCATCCGGCTCCTTGTACCGCAGCCAGATATTCTCCAACTCAGACTTGACACTGTACAGGCCCAGCCGGTGGGCCAGCGGGATGAAAATAAACATCGTCTCGCTCAGGATCTTGTCCCGTTTGTGCTCCGGCATGAATTCGATGGTCCGGCAATTGTGCAGACGGTCAGCGAGCTTGATGAGGACGACACGCGGATCATCATTCAGCGTCAGAAGGATACGCTTGAAATTCTCGGCCTGGATGCTTTGACCCGAAATGTCCGTCAGCTTGTTCTTGTCCTCGTTGTCCAGCACGGTCTTGATTTTCGTCAATCCGTCCACCAGGCTCGCGATCTTGTCACCGAAACGTTCCCGCAGGTCCTCCACCGTATAATCCGTATCCTCCACGACATCGTGGAGCAAAGCGGCTGAAATGGACTTGTACCCCAGGCCGATGTCATCAACGACAATCTGCGCCACGGCAATCGGATGGAGCATATAAGGCTCTCCGCTCCGGCGCCGTACGTTCTTATGGGCCTCGTTGGCAAAATCAAAGGCCTGCCGGACGATGGAAAGTTCCCTTTCATCCGCACAGCGCCGTTTCGCCGAAGTCATCAGGGTTTCACAATCCCGGGCGATCACTTCGTAATCCTTCTCCGTAAACTCCGAATAACTCATTCTGTCGTCATCAATTATCTTTTATTGTTCCCCTCCATCCCGTGACCTTCAAAACAGCGTCAGTTCCGTTTCCGCTTCCGGCGCAGGACCACCCGCGGGCAACATGGCACGGAAATCCTCCTCGGACAGGACAGGAATGCCGAGCGACGCCGCCTTGCGCAGTTTTTCCGGCCCCGGCTTGCTTCCGGCCAGCAGGAAAGCGGTCTTACCGGAAAGGGAAGAACTGTTCTTACCCCCATTCGCCTCGATCAACGCCTTCATTTCATCCCGGGAAACTGAAAAATTCCCGCTGATGACAATGGTTTTCCCCTCCAGGGCATCGGAAACCCCGCCCTCAGAGCGGCTGACCGTAAACTGCAGGCCGGCATCTTTCAGACGGCGGATTTCTTCCAGGTGACGCGGATCCCGGCAGAACCGGAAAATACTGTCCGCAATGACCTCACCGACCTCCGGCACCCCGAGCAGTTCCTCTTTGGAGGCGGAAACGATCCGGTCCATATCGCCGAAATGCCTGGCCACATCCCGAGCTGTCGTTTCTCCGACATACCGGATACCGATGGCAAAGAGAACCCGTTCGAAAGGAACGTTCCGCGATTCCCGGAGACTGTCAAGAAAGCGCCTCGCAGACTTCTCCTTCCATCCTTCCAGCATAAGCAACTGATGCTCCTGCAGATCGTAGAAATCAGCCGGAGTATGCACCAGATCCAGGTTGTACAATTGCTCAACCGTCGCATCCCCGGCCAGGATATTCATCGCTTTGCGCCCCAGGAAATGAACAAGACGCCCCTTGATCTGAGTCGGACAACCGTCGGTATTGGGGCAAAACCATTTTGCCTCTCCCTCCGGTTTCACGAGCGGAGTGCCACAATCCGGACAGACCGTCGGGAAAGTGGGGCGCCGCGCTCCCGCGGGCCGCCGGGATTCCTCGACGCCCGTTATCTTGGGAATGATTTCGCCACCTTTCTCCACATAGACCCAGTCACCCTCATGAAGGTCCAGCATCTCCATCTGGTCCTCGTTGACCAGAGTGGCCCGCCGAACCATCGTCCCGGACAGGAAAACCGGCTCCATGTTGGCGACAGGGGTCACCGCACCGGTGCGACCTACCTGATAGTCGATGCTCAGGATGGGGGTCAAGGCCTGTTCCGCCTTGAATTTATATGCGACGGCCCAGCGGGGGGACTTGGCGGTATAGCCAAGCTGCCGCTGGGCATCCATCTCGTTGATCTTGATGACAATCCCGTCCGTAGCATACGGGAGCCGCTTCCGCGCCGTATCCCAATGAGCGATAAAAGCTTCTATCTCCTCGATGTTCCGGCACAGTTTCCGGTCATCAGAAACAGGCAGGCCCCATGCACGGGCCGCCTTGAGGGCGTCATCATGGGTCGGGTAGTCAACCTGGCCGGCCGGGATATGGTACAGGGTGCAGAACAGGCCGCGTCTGGCAACTTCTTCCGGATCCTGCAGCTTCAGGGAACCGCTCGCCGCATTGCGGGGATTGGCAAAAGGCTGGTCCTCATTCGCTTCCCGTTCCCTGTTAAGCCGATCAAAGGAATCGTATGGCATCAGGACTTCCCCCCGGATTTCGAATTCATCCGGCCAGCCCGTCCCTTGCAGGGTAACGGGAATGTTGGCGATCCTCCGGGCATTGGCCGTCACATCGTCGCCGACAACGCCGTCCCCGCGCGTAAGGGCCCTGAACAGCCTTCCGTTACGATAGGTCAGGCAGATAGCCGTTCCGTCAAACTTCAGTTCACAGCAGTAGGAGAATGGACCCTCAAGCGTCTTTGATGCCCTTTCCGCGAATTCTTCCACTTCGCCGATACTGTACGTATTGCCGAGCGAAAGCATCGGGTACTTATGCGGGAACTTGGCGAATTCCTTGCTGCCGGGAGCCTGGTCTTCAGGCGTTTCCAAATCACTGCCTACCCGCTGGGTAGGGGAATCCGGCGTGCGGTATTCGGGATACTGTCTCTCCAGGTCTTCCAGCTCATGCATGAGCTGGTCGTACTCGAAGTCCGACATCGTCGGGGCATTCTCCACATAGTATTTCCGGCTATTCTCCCAAAGAACGGCCTTGAGCCATTCGATCCGCTGTTTCGCCTGCGTAAAATCCATATTCCGGTACAATTCGTTCAAATTACAAATATAATGAAAAAATCGCGAAAAACGGGTATGTATATGCTTTGATTTCCTGCAAATCCGCTTATCATCGGACAGAAAATGAAAAAGAGATTCAACTCATTCTCCAATCGGGTGGACAACGTCGGGATTTCCGTCTAAAACGACATCTCGCCGACACGGGAAAAAGTTCTCCGCCAAGGCGTTTGTCACCCGGATATCCGATGCTCACGAGAGGGGAAATATCACCATGTGAAGGTGAAACAGTCAAGTTCTTCCGGAAGCCGATGATTTCTAATTAAAAATTCTTAAATTTGTGCGCTCATTTGAAACAACGAACAAATTCTATACAAAATGAAAGATTCCATCATTATCCTCTGCGGAGGTGGCCCGGCTCCGGGCATGAACACGGTCGTGATGTCCGTCGCCAAGACTTTCCTCTCCAACGGTTACCGCGTCATCGGACTGCACGGCGGTTACAGCGGTCTTTTCTCCAAGACTCCCCGCACGGAAGACATTGACTTCTTCAAGGCGGATGCTTATTTCAACCGGGGCGGCAGCTATCTGCAGATGAGCCGTTTCAAGCCCACTGACAAGGATTTCGAAGAAAATTTCAACCTGAGCCTGTTTCAGGACAACAACATCAAGCTCCTGGTGACCGTAGGCGGTGACGATACCGCATCCACGGCAAACCGCATCGCCAAGTTCCTGGAGGCCAAGCAGTATCCTATCCACAACATCCACGTTCCCAAGACTATCGACAACGACCTTCCGCTGCCGAACAACGCCCCGACTTTCGGTTTTAATTCCGCCAAGAACGAGGGCGCGCACCTTGCCCGCACAGTGTACGAAGATGCCCGTACTTCCGGCAATTGGTTCATCATCAGCGCCATGGGACGTTCCGCTGGCCATCTTGCCCTGGGTATCGGTGAAGCGACTCACTGCCCGATGACCATTATCCCGGAGATGTTCAACAAAACCGAAATCACCCTTGACAAGATCGTCCGCCTGGCCCTTTCCGCCATGCTCAAGCGCAGCATCCTCGGTATCGGTTACGGTACCGTCGTCGTCGCGGAAGGCGTATTCCACGACCTGGATCCGCAGGAAATCAAGAATGCCGGCGTCTCCATGACCTATGACGAGCATGGACATCCTGAACTCGGCAAAATCTCCAAGGCGGTCCTTTTCAACGATATCCTCGAGAAGGAATTCAAGAAATACGGCCTGAAGGTTAAGACCCGCCCGGTGGAGATCGGCTACGATGTCCGCTGCCAGGATCCTATCGCCTATGACCTGACTTACTGCTCCGAACTTGCCATGGGTGCGTATGAACTCTTCACGAAGGGGGAGACCGGCTGCATGGTCTATGTCGATACAGACGGAGAAGCCCATCCGCTCTACCTGAAAGACCTCCAGAACGCCGAAGGCAAGATTCCTCCGCGCCGGGTGAACATCGAGGGCGGCACCTCCCAAAATTATTTCAACCACATCTGCCACTTCATCACGCCGGCTGATTATGAGGCCGCGAAAAAGTATGTCTCCGATCCGGAGGCCTACGATTTTAAGAAGATCCTGAACTGGTAGGTTGAAAAAGATTGTATATCAAATGCTTCCCCGCCTGTGGGGAAGTGGAAAGTTTTCCGATATCGACGACAGGTCCCTGGAGTATTTCCGGGGACTTGGTGTCGATTACGTATGGTATACCGGTATTATCCGCCATGCAACCACCCGCTCTGACAGCGGCTGCATTCCTTCCCATCCCCAGATTGTGAAGGGGGATGCGGGATCGCCCTATGCCATACGAGACTATTATGATGTAAATCCATATCTTGCAGATAATCCGGAAAGGCGATCAGAAGAGTTTCTAGAACTGGTAGGGCGCACACATGCACATGGGTTGAAAGTGCTGGTCGATTTCGTCCCCAACCATGTCTCCCGTGATTATGAAAGCTTGGCGGCCCCATCCGGTGTCAGCGGGCTTGGAGCGGAGGACGACCCGTCCGTCCATTGGGCGCCGGAAAACGATTTCTTCTATTATCCTGGTGAGCCCCTCCGTCTTCCGGTTGCTTATGACGGAGATGGTTACCATGAGTTTCCGGCCAAAGCGTCCGGCAACTGTTTCTCTCCCACACCGGGACTGGGAGACTGGTACGAAACGATCAAGATCAATTACTGCGATTTCCACACCAAGACATGGGACAAGATGTACTCCATCGTCCGTTTCTGGGCCCTCAAAGGGGTGGACGGATTCCGCTGCGACATGGTCGAACTCGTCCCGCCCCCTTTCATGAAATGGCTCATCGCGCGCATTAAGAAGGAGTTTCCCCGGATCGTATTCGTTGCCGAAGTCTACGAGAAAGAAAAATACCGGATGTATGCCGAGGAGATCGGGTTCGACCTGCTCTACGACAAATCTGGCCTGTATGATACTGTCCGGGCCGTTTCCTGTTCCGGGCTTTCCGCCCGCTCACTGACCTGGAACTGGCAGTCGCTCGGCAACCTGCAGCCCCGGATGCTTAATTTTCTCGAAAACCATGACGAACAGCGGGTTGCATCTGACTTTTTTGCCGGTTCTCCTGAAGCCGGTTATGCCGCCTTGGGCGTTTCCCTGCTCCTGAATACAGCCTCCTTCATGCTCTACTCCGGCCAGGAGGTCGGCGAAAGAGGCATGGATAACGAACCTTTCAGCGGAATCAATGGACGGACATCCATCTTCGACTGGTGGACCGTGGAAAGCCTTCAAGCGCTCCATACATGGATCGAGGACGGAAGAAAAGGACTCTCGAAACACCAGCGGTCCGTCTTGAAGCGCTATCGTGAAGCGCTGGCTCTTGCCAAGGAGCCCGCTTTCGCCCAAGGGAAAACCTACGATCTATGCTACTGTCAGGGGGAAGGATTCAATCCGGACCGGCATTTTGCCTTTTTGCGCGGATATGGCAGGCAAGCCTGGCTTGTTGCCTGCAATTTCGGGGAAACGGCAGAGATCACGGTCAGGATTCCGGAAGAAGCCACCGCCTGCCTGGGAATCCCGACAATGGGGGACAAGAAATGCATCGTCGCGGAAAAAGACTTTATCGTCTTGCGCGTCGCCTGAATTCGGCGATGGTAACAGCTGTGGCAATCGCAGCATTCAATGACTCGGAACCGGGCTCATCCATGGGATACGGAGGAATATACAAGCGGTCGCTCACGTGGGCGGCCGTTTCTGCCGAAATCCCGTTGGCTTCGTTCCCGATGACGATAACGGAAGGGGATGCAGAACCGGTGTCCAGTTCCTCTCCGTACATGTCATTCCCATCCAGGAACGTACCGTACACACGACCACCTTTTTCCAGCACACTTGTGCAGAGGGCGGGAATGTCCACCGTGTGAAAAGGGACGCGGAAAATGGCCCCCATCGTCGCCTGGACCACTTTCGGATTGTACAGGTCCACGGTGTCGGGAGAGAGGAACACGGCGGTGATGCCGAACCAGTCGGCGATGCGCAGGATGGTTCCCAGATTGCCCGGATCGCGGATGCCATCCAGTGCAAGATACAAGCCTGGCCCCATTTCGTTCCCCGGTTCCGCAGCGGAAGGTTTGCGGACGACAGCCAGCGCAGGGGAAGGCGATGACAGGGAAGAAATGCGCGCCATCGCATCCTCACCAATCTCACTGGTCCGGTATACTTTTTCAACGGCGAATGAGGAAGCCAGGGCCTCCGCCACCATTTTTTCCCCTTCGACAAGGAATACGCCTTCCTCATCCCGGTATTTCTTCTGGGAAAGGGCACGGAGGTACTTGATCTCGTTTTTGGAAATTGTTGTCATCGTACAAAGATAGCCATAATAATTGTCGAAAAACAAAGGAAAAGTGTTAATTTTGCAAGAATGAATCCCTGGAAGTTCATATGGATCCTCGCCGCCTGCACAGCCGTCCTGTCCTGCAGTACGACCCGCTCCTTGCCGGAAGGTCAATACCGGCTGGCCGGCAGCAAAATCGTCATGGAGGGGCAGCGGGGGACATTCCGCCCATCCGAGTTGAATTCCTATGTACGCCAGAAGCCGAATTCCACCTTTCTGGGCTTCAATCCGCTGCTGAATATCTATGACTGGGCCGGTCCCGACGACAGCAAGGCTTCGACACGTCTGATCCGGAAATTCGGCGTGGCACCGGTCATCCTGGATACCACCCTGGTTCTCCGCAGCATCGACAACATGGCTTCCCATCTGGAATACATCGGTTATTATGGTTCCAAGGTCCGGAGCCAGGTGGAATACCGGGACAAGAAAGCCTATGTCACCTATTTCGTAAGACTGGGACAGCAGTACACCATCCGGTCACTCGCTTTTGAACTGCCTGATTCAGAAGAGTTCAAATCCGCTTTCGACGCAGACCTCAATAACATTTCCCTGAAGGAAGGACAGGTCCTTTCCGAGTCCTCCCTGGAAGCGGAAACCGAACGATCCGCCCAGTTTTTCCGCAATCGCGGATACTATGGGTTCGACAAGAACTACTATTTTTTCGAAGCCGACACGCTTTCCCATGACGGTACGGCCGCTCTCACCATGGCAATCCGGGACTACCGGCGTACCGAAACGCCGGACCAGGCTGCCCCCCACCTGCCTTACCGGATCGGAAATGTCACGATTTCCCATCCCGATGACATCCAGATCCGGCCTTCCGTTCTGGAGAACCTGAACACTCTGCGGCCAGGACAGCCCTACAGCGAGCGGGACGTAAACACGACTTATTCCCGCATCGGCAACCTGAGTGTCTTCAACAGCATCAACATTGCCATGAATCCGGTGTCGGAAGATGTCGTTGACTGCGCCATTTCCCTTCAGAATACAAGCGTCCAGGGATTCAAGGCCAATTTCGAGACATCCGTCAATTCAACCGGCCTGTATGGCGTTTCCCCGCAGCTCAATTACTACCATAAGAACATTTTCCATGGCGGCGAAATCCTGAACCTCGGCCTGAAGGGGAATTTCCAGTTCCGCCCCTCCGACAATGTCCGCTCAACCGAGGTCACGACGACAGCCAGTCTCCGCGTACCGATGTTCGTCGGCATGCCGAACCGGACTTTCCGGGGACCGAACCTTCCGCATACGGATATCAACCTGGCCTTCAGTTACCAGGACCGCCCGGAATACAAACGGACGATGATTTCCACTTCGTTCGGCTATATCGGCAATCTCGGGCGGAATTTCTTCTACCAGTTCTATCCTTTCCAGGCCAATGTGACGCGGCTGTTCAGCATTGACGAGGAGTTCCTGGTCAACCTGCTTTCCGATCCGTTCATGCTGGCGGCATACAGCAGCCACTTTGACATGGGCATCGGAGGGATGCTCTATTATACCACGGACCCGTCAGCCATCCCATCCCGCCCGTACCATTATTACCGGTTAGGTTTCGACCTGTCCGGAAATGTCCTGAGCCTCTTCAATCCGCTGATGAAGCAGAACGAATGGGGGGAGAGGACCATCTGGAACACCCCGTATTCCCAGTACGTTCGCGCCGAATGGCAGATGGGAAAGACTTTTCGGTTCGGAATCAACGATTCGCAAACCCTTGCCCTCCGTTTCCTGGCCGGAGCCGGTTATGCCTACGGTAATTCTTCGTCTGTCCCGTTTGAAAAACAGTTCTATGCCGGCGGAGCGAACAGCATGCGCGGCTGGCAGGCACGTACGCTCGGCCCGGGTTCATCTCCGCTGATTGATTTCTTCACGATTCCGAGCCAGATTGGCGACATGAAACTGGAAGCCAACATCGAATACCGCTTCCCGATTGTCTGGAAACTGGAAGGCGCCACATTTATTGACGCCGGTAACATCTGGAGCCTGACAAGCGAAAACAAGAACGAACGCTTTTCCTTTGATTCAATCGCAGCTGACTGGGGGGTTGGCATCCGGGTCAATCTGGATTTCATTCTAGTTCGGATAGATATGGGCATGAAGGTCTTCGAACCCTCCCGAGAGCCCGATGAACGTCTCATCGGACCGGCAGACTGGCTCAAGCGGGGGAATAATGCGATTCATTTTGGCGTAGGCTACCCCTTTTAGGAGCCTCCGCCTTTGATGATGCCAACGGCATCCAACCTATACTCCTTCAGGGCAGGACAGATTATTCCTTGGGATAGTATTTGGGCCAGCATGCCTCCAGATAGGCCCGGAGCGTGTTTTCGTGCCGGTTGGGCTGGGGCTCATAGAAAACGGTTCCCCGCAGGGCGTCTGGCAGGAATTCCATATCGACAAAATGTCCCGGGAAATCGTGGGCATACTTGTAGCCGTCCGAATAATTGAGATCCTTCATCAGTTGGGTCGGGGCATTACGGATCGGCAGGGGAACAGGCAGGTTTCCCGTCTCCTTCACCACGGACAACGCTTTTTCCAACGCCATATAGGATCCATTACTCTTCGGGGAAGAGGCCAGGTATACCGTCGTTTCAGCCAAAGGAATCCTGCCTTCCGGCATACCGATTTTCGAAACGACTTCGAAGCACGCATTGGCCAGCAGGAGGGCATTCGGATTGGCGAGCCCCACATCCTCCGAGGCGGAAAGACATAGACGGCGGGCAATGAAAAGCGGATCTTCGCCTCCATCGATCATGCGGGCAAGATAATAGATGGCCGCGTTGGGGTCTGATCCCCGGATGCTTTTGATAAAGGCAGAGATGATATCATAGTGCATCTCACCGTCTTTATCATAGATGGCCATGTTCTCCTGGATACTCTCCGTTACAGAACGGTTGTCGATAACGACAGGCGAACTCCCGGACAGGGAATCCACGACGATCTCCAGTACATTCAGCAGCTTCCTCGCATCCCCACCACTGAAACGGAGCAGGGCATCTGTCTCCTCCAAACGGATATCCCGGTCCTTCAGCAAAACGTCCTCCGCAAGTGCCCTTTTCAACAACGTCATCAAATCATCAGCCTCAAGAGGCTTCAGCACAAACACTTGGCACCTCGACAACAATGGGGTAATCACTTCAAAAGAAGGATTCTCGGTCGTTGCACCGATCAGAACGATCGTACCGGTTTCCACAGCACCGAGCAGGGCATCCTGCTGGGCCTTGTTGAACCGGTGGATTTCATCGATGAACAGGATCGGCGCCCCTTTCCGGTTGAACAGGGAAGCTCCGCGTGCCTTCTCAAAAACCTCCCGGACATCCTTAACTCCAGACGTAACGGCGGACAACGTGTAGAAATCACGGTCCATCGTCTCGGCGATAATATGAGCCAAGGTTGTCTTGCCGACTCCCGGAGGGCCCCAGAGAATGAAAGAGGAAAGGTTCCCGCTTTCAATCATCTTACGGAGAACGCACCCTTCGCCCACCAGATGGGTCTGTCCGACATACTGGTCAAGACGACGTGGTCTCATTCGCTCCGGCAGGGGAGGGAGCATGGCACTTTGGGCAGACATTATATCTCCTTGCCGAAAACCCTACGGCGACGCTTGAATTCCTTTTCGTACAGGTTCCAGAGATTCTGGACCTTATTGTTGGTTTCCATCTCCGCATTAGATTCACCATACTTGAATCCTCCTTGAATCAAGTTGGGAATCAGTTCATTGAACAGCATCGCATGCACCCCTTTGTTCCGATATTCCGGATCGACGGCAATCAGCATGAGTTCAAGGGCATCCTCGTGCTTCAGATACATGGACTTGACCAGATACCACCATCCCAACGGGAACAAGTAACCGCGTCCCTTCTGCACGGCATGGGCCAGGGACGGCATGGAAATGGCCAGCGCAACCAGTTTTCCTTCTGCATTTTCGACCAGCGTGACATAACGAAGGTCCAGAAGACCGAGATAAGTCTTGATGTACTGGTCAATCACTTCCGGTGGAAGCACCGTAAAATCAAAGAGTTCGCAATAGGTACGGTTAACCAGGTCGAAAATCTTCTGACCGTAGTTCTCCTTCTTGACCTCACGCTTGGTAATCTTGCGGATTTGGAGGCCATAACGTTCCGCCACAATTGCAGCCGTACGGCTTACTTTTTCCGGAACTGCCTCAGGCACGAAAATCCGGTATTCCAGCCAGTCATTGACCTTCCCGAAGCCCAGCGCCTCGAAGTGACTGGCGTAATAAGGATAATTGTATTTGAGCATGAAGGAACTGATGTCGTCGAATCCTTCCACGACGCAGCCTTCATTGTCGAAATCCGTAAAACCGAGAGGACCGCTGATCTGGGTCATCCCATGCTCTTTCCCGAAAGCGATGACCGCTTCTATCAACGCCTTGGAGACTTCCTTGTCGTCGACGAAATCAATCCATCCGAATCGCACTTCAGCATGATTCCAGTCCCGGTTGGCAATCTCGTTGATGATCGCCATGACCCGGCCGGCCACCTCGCCGTCCCGGTATGCCAGAAACTTGGCAGACTTGCTGTACTTACCCATCGGATTCTTCTCAGGATCCAGGGCGGTCAGTTCATCCACATAGAGATTCGGAACATAGTAGGGGCAGCCCTTATACAGTTTAAGTGGGAATTTGACGAACGTGCGAAGATCCTTCCGGCTCTCTACACGCTTGATAGTTACAGACATGGTTTCTGGTTTTAGTCGTTTGGTCCACAAAGATAATAAAAAAAGCCCAATAGCAAAAACAGCCCGCTGGTTTCAAAGGATATAGCTGCGCTTGTAATCCAGTCTCCGGTGGCCCAGCGAAAGGGAAAGGCCCACTCTCAAATCCAGATTCAGAGGCCCCCGGGGAAGAACCAGGTATTTCTGCAAGGACGGTGGCACATCATCCAGCAGGGGAGAGATATTAACACCATGAAAAAACAGGAAATCCGTTCCGACAAACAAGTGGATGCCTCCCGGGTGAAAACTTATGGCGGCTCCCAGCGACTCCCCGAAAGAATGGGCGGAAGCACTTCCGGAAAGACTCAGTAAATCGAAGGGCGTCCAATTCAGGGAAACACGGCCCTCGTTCCATCCATATCCGTTGCCGGACCGGAGGGTATAGAGCAATCCCAGGGAAAGACGGTCATAGGAAGGCACCCGGGCCTGCGCCCCGAGATGCATCCGGAAGGGAAGCATTTGGAACGCCGGTTTTCCTTCATTTTCGAGATAGAAGAATTCTCCTTTCATCAAATCCTGGAGTTCGGAAAAGTCCTCTTGCCAGGAGGCCTCATCGGGAGGGAACGACAACGGCTCTTTCTCCGACGGATTCCATGTGATGGCTGTTTCCTGCCCACTCGCAGTAATTTCCCGGTTCCAACGGATACCGCCTAAGTCCAGCAGGGCACCGGAAACGGTGAGGAAGGGAAGGATGTCCCATGAGAAACCGGCGTCCAAAGCCGCCCCGTAACCGCAGGGAGCCAGACGACTTGCGTCAAACGCCACCTGATCCAGGCTGAAGGCACCCCCATTATAGGAAGGGGAAACAGAGAAAGCAGGGGAAGACAGCGCCGCCTTACCGTTTGCCTTGACATTCCATTGCTCGCCACTCAATTCAATATCCAGTTGGCGGAAACGGGCATCCATCTCCATCAATCCCACCAGCGCTTTGACCCGTGCACCGACATTGAGGCCGTTTTCGAAGGAATGTGACATGCCCACCGCCGCTTCCAGGTAAGTACCGGAACGCAGAGAGGTACCGGACAGGTCAAATCTTGTATCGGATACCGTACCTTCCTTGAGAAGGCGGAAACCCTCCCGCGGCAGGATTATGCCGTTGGCGGAACGGACATTGATGTCGACAGTCCAAAAATTCCGGTGATCCCAGAATCCCAGTGTCAACACATCCACCTGCAGGTCAACCGAGACCGGATTGGACTGTTTAAGCCCCGACATGAATGTCTCTGCAGGAATCACCTTGTTCAGGAAAGTATAAAGCCGCTCCTGAACCGGATACAGTACGCTGCTGACACCCAGAGGACTCTGTACACCGGCACCGATATCACCCAGCACCAGGGAAAAAGAATTCCGTTCATTCTGGAACGCAGGGTTCATCCGGAAAGCAAAATCATTGCCGGGCAAGAAATAACCGGTCAAAAACTCTTGGGCGGACAGGGCGGGGGAAAGCAACAGGAGAGCAGCCCCCCATGCAACACCCATCTTCTTCATCAGTTTCATATTCCTAAATCACTGTGTCTCAATGTATCCGGATTCCCTCCGGAAGGCGGATGACGACATCCGAAATCTCAAGCCCCTGCTTCTTGTTCAGGGCAATCTCATCCGCGGAGGCTACGGCCTCCAGTTCGAAGTGCAGTCCGTCGAACCCAATTCCCTCCGCCGATTCCGCCCGGATGACAACGGGGGTTGAAACCGGTTTCTCCGGAGAACCGGCAGCAATCTCGCAGTCAGTAGTCAGACGGAGGGAGGGGATAGGGGTTCCTTGCTCATCCATCGCATTCAGCTTCAAGGTAAACCCGAAGGGAATCGTATTGGTCACCCTCATGGAAATCTCCGCAGAAGTAACGGCTGCATCATAAGAGAAGTTGAGCGAGCGGATATCGAAAGGGAAAACCAGGCGGGACTGGGAAGAAAAGCGCAAGGGCGACTGCAACCGAAGTTCGAAAGAAGCACCATAGCCGGCATCCGCAGCAATGTCGATCCACTCATCCGGATCAGTCTCCACGCGGATGGAGGAAAGCCGTGCCGCATCCGGAAGAGGGGAGAGGAACGAGGAGATTCCTTCCAACGCCTTGTATTTCACCCCCTGACGGGGGCCGGAACCCGTTTCGTTGAAGACATAGTCAGTATGGGATGAGCCGGCGCTATAATCCAGGCCGGATAATGTATATGCGTGGGTCAAGACCCCTTCTTTCGAGAGTTCCACTTTTCCGCCGAGCCGGATATCCATGGGTAAACGGGTATCCGATGAGAGAACGATTTCCGCACCTGAGAATACAAGCGATGATCCGGCATCTCCCAGAAAATCGGGCATCCCCTCGATCCGGACGTCAACCGTTTCCCCGAAATCGGGAAGAAGGCTTTCGGAATCCCACCGGATAACAGCCCGGGATACGCGGAGTTCTTCCGTGTTACAACGGCAGGAAACGGACAGGGACAGGGGAGTCGACTCTACGACGAACACCCTGTCGCCGACGGTACGGGTAGCTCCGGTGAAATCTTCTGCAATAAGGGAGAGAGATCCGTCCAGTTGGATCCTACCGGCAAGATACGCCGCGCCGACGCCAACAATTCCCTGATTATCAGGAATTTCTGAAATAACACATGAGGAACAAGAAAGGGTAAGGTCAGCATCTTGGGCAACCGTTACATCCTCTTGCAAGGTCAAGAAACGGCCGCTCCCATCCAAGACGAAGCGGGAATCTTCGATTCCTGAAACAGATATCCATGAAGGCAGGATGATCCGGGTTCCGGAAAGGATCCTGACGTTCCGGAACGGGAGTCCTTTCCACGCAAACGAAAGGCTCAGCTTCCCCTTGGATTCCAGACGCTGCACAGCTGTGACGGAGGCCGGGACATCTTCCGAATAAAGTTCGAAGTTGAATTCACAGGAAAAGGGAAGATTCTTCAACATATCATCATCCAATGGAGTACCTTTTTCCAATAGATATGCATCTTTAGCCCAGCCGGGTGTAGAATCCGTTTCTGACAAAGATTTGAACTTCCAGGAATCCCAGTCCGTCCGGAACGAATCGAATTCCCAGCTGAACAAAGACACGTCCAGAAAATAGTTCCCGGCATCATCGACATTCATTACATCCAGATTCTCGGCAGGGTCCGTGTTCAACAGTTCTTCCAAGGAAAACTGTTGGAAAGAGCCGACCGGTATGGACAATCCCGGAAGGATTCTTCCGGAAGTATCTAATTGGGAGAAATCATAATCCGGATCCACCTTGCAGCCGGCGAAAACCAGCGCACCGGCCACGAGCAACGGCACCGTCCTGAGACAAGCATCCATATTCATCATTCATTGTACGGTAATTGTTTGCAAAGATACATTTTTTGAATGGAATTCCATCTGGTCGGATCCTGTTTTCCCTTCAGGGTCCCCTGCCTGCTATTTTGTTACACAATTTATATTATGTTAAGTAACGGATGCAAATAACTCCCCTCACGGGACAAAAATGGAAAAACAATGGTTTTTTTGTAAATTTGTAAAATTTTAGACACACGGAAAGATTATGAGCAAGAAAAAAACGGACCTGACGCTCGAGCACGTCACCATTGAAGCGGTTGCAGCCGAAGGCAAGGCTCTTGCGCATGTCGACGGAATGGTTGTATTCGTTGATTTTGCCGTTCCGGGCGATATCGTAGACATCCATGTGTACCGGAAAAAGAAAAACTACATGGAAGGATTCATCACGCGGATGATCCAGCCTTCGCCGCACCGGCTCGACGCGTTCTGCGAGCATTTCGGGGTCTGCGGAGGCTGCCGCTGGCAACCCCTTCCGTATGAAATGCAACTGGAATCCAAACGGCAGCAGGTCTACGACCAGCTGGTCAGGATCGGTCATCTGCACGTTCCCGAAATCCGTCCCACCCTTCCTTCCGAACGGACCCGGTACTATCGGAACAAACTGGAATTCACGGCCTCGGACCGGCGGTGGATTCTCCGCGGCGAAAACGCGGAATCGATTCCGGAAAACGACCGGATGGGACTGGGTTTCCATGTCGGAAAGTTTTTCGACAAAGTCCTCGATATCAAACAATGCCATTTACAGCGCGATCCGTCGAACGCGATTCGGCTCTTTATCAAGAAGTTCTGCGTCGAAAACGGGTACGAATTCTTCAATATCAGGGAAAACAGGGGGTTTTTCAGAAATATTTTCATCCGCACGACGGAAGCCGGCGACGTCATGTTGATTGTGTGCTTCTTTCACGAGGATGCCCCGAAACGGGAATCCCTGCTGGACGCCGTCTCGGCGGCTTTCCCAGAAATCACCTCGCTGTATTATGTCATCAATGAAAAATTGAACGATTCCATCGGTGACCAGTCCCCCATCCTTTACAAGGGAAACGATGCCATTTATGAAGAAATGGAAGGCCTGCATTTTAAAATCGGGCCCAAGTCGTTCTACCAGACCAATACCCTCCAAGCCTGCCGCCTGTACGGTGTCGCCCGCGATTTTGCTGCCTTGACGGGAACTGAAACGGTCTATGACCTGTATACCGGAACCGGGACAATCGCTCAGTTCATCTCCTCAAAAGCCAAGAAAGTCATTGGTATTGAATATGTTCCAGAAGCTATTGAGGATGCGCGGACCAATGCTTCCGCAAACGGGATCCGCAATTGTGAATTCTTTGCCGGAGACATGAAAGATGTTCTGGACGACGCCTTTGTCGAAGAACATGGGCGACCGGATGTCGTCATCCTCGATCCCCCGCGTGCCGGCATCCATCCGGATGTGGCTCAAGTCATCCTTAAAGCTGCACCGAAGCGCATTGTCTATGTGAGTTGTAATCCGGCATCCCAGGCGCGGGATTTGGCAATCCTTTGCCGGGACTACACCATCACGGCTGTCCAACCGGTCGACATGTTCCCCCACACCATGCATGTCGAAAATGTTTGTGCCCTTGAAAGAAACTCCTGACTATCATGATCTTGCATGTTGTTCTGCTCCTGGTGGGGCTCGCACTTATCGTATTCGGAGCCGATATCCTCGTCGAAGGAGCCTCCAGCGTAGCCCGGCGTTTCGGACTGAGTGAGTTTATCATCGGCCTGACTATCGTCGGCATGGGGACTTCCGCTCCGGAAATGGTCGTCAGTTTCATCGGCGCCGCACACGGCAATGCCGACATCGCTATCGGTAACGTCGTCGGGTCCAACATCATGAACACACTCCTGATCTTAGGTGTAACCGCGTTGATCCTTCCGATGGGCATTACCCGGGAAAACAGGAAACGGGACATCCCCGTCAATATTCTGACCACTGTCCTCCTGATCATCCTCGGCCTCGAACACACGTTATTCGGCTTCGGAACGGATGGGCTGAGCCGATGGGACGGAGGCATCCTCATTTTCTTCTTCCTGCTATATATGTGGCTGAGTTTCAAGGAAAACAAGGCAAACGAAGGAAATGACGCCCCGGTCCAGCAGCGCAATATCTGGCTGTCGCTGCTGATGATTGCCGGCGGACTGGCCGGCCTCATTCTCGGTGGAAACTGGTTCGTCGATTCGGCCACTGCCATCGCCAAGGGTCTCGGAGTCAGCGACAAATTCATTGCCGTCACCATTCTTGCCGGCGGAACCTCCATGCCGGAACTCGCCACTTGCGTGGTTGCCGCTGCCAAGAAAAAAGGACAGCTTGCCCTCGGCAACATCATTGGCTCCAACGTTTTCAATATCCTGCTGATCCTGGGAGGATCCGCCCTGATCACTCCCCTCTCGTTCACCGGCATGAACTGGGTAGACCTGGGCACCCTGCTGGTAAGTGCCCTTGTCTTGTGGACCTGCACATTTATCGGACGGCGCAATGAAATGGACCGCGTTGACGGTGTGTTGTTCCTGTTGATCTGGGCCGCCTACATGTCTTATCTGATGATCCACCTGTAACATGAATCTCTTCCCCCTGCTTCAGACCCCGACCCCCGAAGCCGAACATATCGCAGAAAAGCTCTCACCGGATTCGTTGATGACGAAAGGTGCTGAAATCGCTGAAATCCTGCGCAACACTCCTCCCAAAGAATTGGTGGTAGAACTGATCGAGCAGTTTATCCGGTTCGGAATCAAGGTTCTTATCGCTCTCATCATCTATCTCGTTGGTGCCTGGCTGATCCGGAAACTGAAAAAGATCGTTGCCAGAACCTTCACCAAGCGGGGATCGGATGCTACGCTCATTTCCTTTATCGAGAGTTTGGTGTCCGCCATCATGTGGATTATCTTGATCATCATCATGGTCGGGACACTCGGAATCAACACAACCTCGCTGGCGGCACTGCTGGCTGCCGGCGGCATGGCCATCGGCATGGCGCTCAGCGGGACTGTACAGAACTTCGCCGGAGGCTTGATGTTATTGGCCTTCAAGCCTTTCAAGGCCGGAGATTACATTGAGGCCCAGGGATTCGCAGGAACCGTCAAGGAGATCAACATTATCAGCACCAAACTGCTGACCATCGACAACCGGGAAATCATCCTCCCCAATGGAGCGTTGTCCAACGGAACAATCAACAACGTTACGGCCAAGGATCTGAGGCGGATCGATATGAAAATCGGGGTCTCTTATGGCTCTGAAGCCCAAGCGGTCAAGGAAGAACTGCTCCGGATCATGGAAAGCAACGAAAAGATCCTGGATGGAAGCCTTCCTGGTTCCGCCGCTCCATTTGTCGCCCTGAATGCCCTGAAAGACAGCTCAGTCGAGTATCTGATCCGCGCCTGGGTCCAAACCGCAGACTATTGGGATGTCTATTTCTGGCTGAATGAGACAATCTATTCGGAGCTTCCTGCCCACGGAATTCCCTTCCCGTTCCCGCAGGTGGATGTCCATCTGAAACAGGACTGAAACTAGTTCTGCTCCGCTTCGAACTGCTCTTTCATCTGAACCGGATTTCCGTAAATACGGAGGAAGATATCCCTCAGGGCATCCCGGTCAAGCTGCGGTTCCGTATATGTCAGCTGATTCTCCATGTACGCCTTGAATGCTTCCAGGTCTTCCGGTCCATAATGGTCGGCATACTTTGTTGTTCCGTTCGCCAGATCGTACCCCATGTAATTGGTCTTCCATAACTTGTAACCGCAGATGACTCTGCGGTCGACGGCATGCCGGATCTTCTGGTAACGGTCATTCTTGTCACAGACGGAAGCTTCCCGGATCTCGTCCTCGTTCAGGGGATCCCCAAAATTCAGGTGAACGTTTCCTTTCGGTTGCTTGATTCCGACCATAATGCTCTGCAAGTCTTCATTCTCGGTCTTGACATATTTCTGTGTCCGGGAAATCAAGACTTCACGCGCCTTCAGAACATCACAAGGTTCATACTCATAGGAAATACTGAGCGGCACGATATTGAGTTCCATGAAATTGGAGACAAAATCCTTGGTCCCGCTCATGTCGAACATTTTCAGCAGGCCCTGCTCCGTGATGTCAATTCCATCCTTGGTCCTCCCCTGCCGCTGGGCGATCCAGACAGACCCCGCACCGGATGTAATGGTTTCACGGATATACTTTGACAAAAGTTGGGAGGAAAGATACAGTTCCCGTGCAGAAATACCGCGGATCACTTTGATCATCCGGTTAGAACGGATCAGGTATTCGATCGTCCGACTCTTCAGAAGGTTATCCCCGACGGCAATCTGCGTCAGCGGCATCTTGTTCCAATAGAGGATAATCTGGGTGAACGCCGGATCCAGGATGATGTCCCGGTGATTGGACATGGCCAGGTAACGTCCGTTGATCTGCTGCAACTTGGCCAATCCGTCATAAGAGAAATTATGGACGGACGTCTTCAGGACCCACTCGATAGCATGGGACATCACCAGCGTTTGGAACTCGTCCACGCTGTGTATATTCCTCAGGATATCACGCAGATAAGTTTCCGGTTGATTGGAAAAGATAAACTTGGATATCCATGGCACATTGGGATGGTTGGCAACCCGTGCAAGGGCAGCAGCAGCTTCCTCGTCGTTGTAAGGAGCAATATCTTCGAATTCAGTCAGATCCATAGTTACAGGTCAGTACAAGCCATTTCTTCTGCAAAGCTATACAAAAACGGAGAGATTAACAAATCAATCCACCCGTTCCAGTAAAGAACTGTCCCCATAACTCAGGAACCGGAAATCATGCGAAAGGGCATAATCATAGATCGTTTTCCAATCCCCGCCGACAAAAGCGGAGACCAGCAGGATCAGCGTACTTTCCGGCTGGTGGAAATTGGTCACCATCAGATCGACAAGCCTGAATCGGAAACCGGGGACGATAATGATACGGGTGCCTACCTGAAGCTGGTCCATTCCCCGGGTTTCCAGGTAGGAGACCAAGGCAGTGAGCGCTTCCTCTACAGGATAGGGGTACTCCCGGGTATAGGGTTCCCACTGGGAGACATCCGAAGGTTCCCCCGTTTCCATGCAATGCACACCGACATAATATAAGGATTCCAAGGTACGGACAGATGTCGTACCCACGGCAATCAGCTTCCGGTGAGACTGCAGGAGATCCTTCAGGAAAGACAGGGAGACGACGAACGGCTCCCGGTGCATCGGATGCTCAGATACTCGGGAATTCTTGACCGGCAGGAAGGTCCCCGCTCCGACATGAAGGCATACGGTCTCCGTACGGATGCCACGATTCCGGATACCCTCCAGTACCGTTTCCGTGAAATGCAGACCGGCCGTAGGAGCGGCAACAGAGCCGCGAATTCGAGCATAAAGCGTCTGATACCTTTCTGAATCAATCGATTCCGACTCACGATTCAGGTAGGGAGGAATCGGAACGGTTCCACATCTTTCAAGGACACGAGAAAAGGATGACCCATCTTTCCAAGACAGTTCAACGTGACCGGTTTGTCCGTCACGCTCCAGCAGGCGGGCTTCCAGTCCCATGGCCGCTACAGTCTCATCTCCCTCCGGATTGTACAGGGTCAGGACATCGTCTTTCCATTTCTTCGCATTGCCGATGACACATTTCCAGACACAATGATCCGTAGAAGCAAAAGACAAGTTGTATTCTACGGGACTGACAGGCTCCAGACAGAAGATTTCGATATGCGCGCCGGTAGCCCGCTGAAAATGAAGGCGTGCAGGAACGACTTTCGTATCGTTGAACACCATCAAAGCGTTTTCCGGAAGCAAACCGGGAAGATCCCGGAAAACATACTCGCAGACTGTACCACTTTTGTAATGAAGCAATTTGGAGGAGTCGCGCTCCGGGAGCGGGTATTTGGCGATCCGTTCCTCTGGAAGCGGATAATGATAGTCTTCGATCCGAATATCAGGAATCATGATATGACAACTCAGCTTTTAAAATTTGTGCGAAGTTACACAAATCTCATGGAATATCGAAATCTCACGGGGATCGATTCCGGGACACACCATACAGGCGAATCTTTGTTTACAAAAGTTAATTCCACAAACACACAAACAACCGTGTGCCTGACTTTTCCACACGACCCACATTTTTCCACATAAGCATTTTTTATAACACTTTTATGAACAAAATACCACACTAATTATCAGCACTTTACATAAGGTTATATAAATGTTTGAAAGAAATTAAGAAATAAACAGCGACAACAACGCTCAATAATATCCGTAAAATATTGCTCGTTGACCAAACTAATGCATTTAAACTCAGGTATTTATATATGTTCATTGAAACTTAATTTAAAGTATATTTCCGAATATCACTCCCCTTTTACAGAAATGACAGCTCTTGTACAGAAAGGATTAATTGTGTAAATTTGTAAACAAAACATTTAAAAGATGAACACTCGACTTTTGCGCTTTCTGGAAGCGGAAAATATTACCCAGAGCCAATTTGCCGACGCGCTTGGAATCACACGTGCCACGGTCTCCCACATCCTCTCCGGAAGGAACCGTCCGGGATTCGAGTTTCTGGAGAGTCTGGCGCTCCGCTATCCGGAACTGAACCTGGAGTGGCTCATTACGGGACGCGGACGCATGAACCGGGAAAAACAGCCGGAAAACGTCCCTCCCGTACCGACGGTATCCCTTTCCAACCCGCGAAAGGTCGCCAAGATAGTCGTGTTTTACGATGACAATTCTTTCGAAGAATTAACGGCACATTGAAACTCTCGCCAAGAATCGCTATCTTTGCCCCCGTAAAACGACAGAAAGGACATGAAAACGCCCCAAACCGTATCCCGATTCCTCCATTTCGCCAGCCGCCTTCCCGGTTTTCGGGGATGGACCAGACTGCTGTACGGAAAGGAAAACAAACGCTTCGAAAAAGAAGTCATGGGAATCCGGTTTCGTCATCCTGTCGGCCTGGCACCTGGTTTTGACCGGAACGGATCGCTTACAGATGAACTGAGCCAGTTGGGATTCAGTTTTATCGGCGTGGAGACAGGAAATTTGGACGCCAAGGCAATCATCGAAAACCTGGGAAACCGGGACCAGAAAACAAAAGTCTTCGCTAAACTCCAAGTCGCAGGCGTTTCCGAGGAAGCGGCCCGCAAGGATGCGTCCCGTTGTTTTGCGCTATACTATGATTTTGTCGATTTTTTCGTCATTCATGGTGGTATCGCCGGCATGTCTGCGCTGGATGACGATTTATCCGGCTTATCCGAGCTGCTTGAGGAATTGATTGACTTGAGACTCTGTTACGACCAATACACCCCCATTCTGATTCGGATTCCCGAACGATTTGACCCCGAACAGGTCCGGCAACTGCTGGATTTCTGCCAGTTGTCAGGAATTGATGGCGTGGTCGTGTCCGGTGTAACCCGGATAAGGGATATCATCGCCCAGACCAAGGGCCGGCTACCCGTCATCGGAACGGGAAGCATCGAAAAGCCGGAAGAGGCCATCGAACTTTTGGAAGCCGGAGCCTCCCTGGTCGAGGTGGGCAGTGGTTTCCTCCATGTCGGGAGCCGCCTTCCGCAAAGAATCCTGAAACTTCTTGAAAAACAGTCCGTTACTATATGATCAAAGCATCTATCTGTACTATCGGCGACGAAATTCTGATCGGCCAGGTGATAGACACGAACTCATCCCACTTGGCAACCGCTTTGGAAGAAAACGGCATCCTCGTCGCCCGCATGGTTTCTTTCGGAGACCGACGAGAAGAAATCTTTCACAATCTCGAATCAGAATTAACTGAGAATGACATTGTTATAACTACTGGCGGACTGGGACCGACCAAAGATGACATCACGAAAGACGTCCTGGCCGAGCTGTCCGGCAGCACGGGCACTTATGAACATGCGGGACAGTTGGCTATTATCCGCGGGATCCTCCATGGGCGGGGTATTGACATGCTGCCCAACAATCGTGCGCAGGCGCGGGTCCCGGACCGCTGCGAAGTCATTCCCAATTACCTGGGAACTGCACCCATCATGGTATTCCGGTTCGACTCCGCGCGTTTTGGTCATCCCGCGACACTCTATGCCCTTCCCGGCGTACCCCATGAAGCAGTCGGAGCCATTCCGTCTGTTTTGGAAGATATTCGGAACCATTTCCACCTGGACAACATCCTCCACAAGAATCTGATGGTTTACGGAATCGCTGAATCCGCCTTGTCAGAAAAAATAGCGGCATGGGAAGATGCCCTGCCGAATGATATTCATCTCTCATACCTCCCCAATACATTGACGGGCATCCGCTTACGCTTATCTATCTATAGTGGCGATGCAGATGAAGAGGAAGAAAGGCTTGGCGCCAAGATCGAGGAGTTGAAGACACTTTTGGGCGACCTGGTATATTCAGATCATGATGATACGTTGGAGGAGACCGTCGGTCGCCTGCTGAAGCATGCGGGAAAAACCCTCAGCACAGCGGAGTCTTGTACTGGTGGAGAAATCTCCCACTTGATCACCTCCGTTGCCGGCTCCTCCGCCTATTATCTCGGGTCGGTCATTTCCTATGCCGTCTCGGTCAAACAGTCGGTTCTCGGCGTACCCGCCCGGATCATAGAACAATTCGGGGTGGTCAGCAGTGAAGTGGCGGCCGCCATGGCCGAGGGAGTCCGTCAACTGACAGGAAGTGACTATGCCGTCGCAACGACAGGGCTTGCCGGCCCAGCAGGAGACGACGCGTCCAATCCCGTCGGGACTGTCTGGATTGCCGTTACCGGTCCCCTGGGTACACGGACAGTCAAAAGGCTCTTCCGGAATGACCGGAAACGCAATATCGAGCGTTTTTCCGCAGCCTCCTTGGATTTTTTGAGAAAATATCTCGAAGAAGACCTAATGAACAATTAGCCAATAAGGGAAACAAAAAAGTTAAACCAATTAACATTTTTGTTACGCGTCCTTTTCCATCAAGCTGTTTTTAAGTTAACAGCCTGATTCAGACGCATTTATAACCCTACGCATCACATTCAGCAGGTTCTGGCCAGAAATCAGGGAAACAGCTTCTTCTGAATACCCCCGACGCCGCATTTCCTCGAAGACAAGACCGATTTTTCCGACATGGTCCACCCCCTCCGGAGTCACCAGGATCCCGTCGAAATCAGACCCGATGCCAACATGGCAGACTCCTGCCAGTTCGACGGCATGGTCGATATGGTCCACTATTTCCCGAACTCCCGGGCGCTTCATTTTCAACAGACGGTCCTGCATGCTGTGCCAAGCTTTCACACAACGGGGGTCATCAGGCGCCGCAATAAAGGCTGCCTCCGTACGGTCCGCCTCATCCAGAAGAGCGGCATCTGTCGCCTCTCTCCCGAAATCATCGGACAGGAAAGCCGGACAGAAATTGATGCCGACATATCCGTCCTTGTCCGCGATTGCCTTCAGCATGTCATCCGTCAGGTTCCGACGATGCCCGCACAAAGCACGACAACAGGAATGCGTAGCGACGATGGGAGAAGAAGACAGGCGGATACAATCCCAGAAAGTCTCATCAGAAGCATGTGACAGGTCGACCATCATGCCAAGAGCGTTCATTTCCCGAAGTACTTTCCGTCCAAACGGACTGAGTCCGTGCCAGCAACGACCTTCCGCCGCACTGTCCGCGATAGCATTGTCTCCATTATGGGTCAATGTCACATACCGGACTCCCATCCGGTAAAAAGTCCGCAGCAAAGGGAGTGAATCCTGGATGGGAGAGCCGTTTTCCATTCCCAGGAACAAGGAAAAAACGCCATGTCCGGCATTTTCCGAGACTTCCTCGGGAGAAAACGCCAGCACGGCATCCTCAGGATGGGTTTCAACGCAATCATACACGGCGGAAAGCATCTGCAATGCATAACGGGTCGATGCGTCCGGCTGCATTTCGGCAGGTGTATACAAAGCGAAAAAGGAAGCGTCGACTCCCCCGCGCCGAAGCTTGGGGAAATCGACGTGTCCATAGCGGTTGTCTTTCCCGAGATCCCGCAGCCTCAGAAGCTGGGACGGGGTGTCCATATGGCTGTCGAAGACCATTATTTCGAACCGTAAGGAGCCAGGGTGGACTTGACGATCTTGGTGATACGGAACTCAGGGGTACCACTGTAATATAGGGAACTACCGCCCACGAGAGTGGCACTGACCTTCTGGGAAACGGAGACAGATACCGTGGACGATCCTGCAAGATCGGCTTCTACTTCATCGACAGGAAACGCATAGGCATCCAGTGAGGAAGAACGGGTCCCCTTGACAATCAACTGCTTGCCCCGTCCATTGAGAAGCACCTTGGAGCTGCCTTCCGCCGTCACCGCCACTTTTTCCGTCTCGGTGGTGACATTGACCTGGGAAGAACCCGCCGAAGCGACATTCAAAAGGGTACAATCACCGGTAGCAGCGACGTTGGAGGAACCCGAAGTATTGACAATCAATTCTTTCCCTGTGGAATTCAATTTGACGGACGCATTTCCCTCCGTAACGACTTCCACCCCGCGGTCCGTCTTTAACGTCAGCATTGCCTTGGTATTCTTCTTCATCTGGACCTTGGCGGATGTTGCATTAACCGTCAGGTTCTGCACCTCAGCCTTGTCTGCCGCATCCAGGGTAAAATTCGACGAGAAAAACTCCTCGACGCCTGTCAGCCGGGTATTGTCCGACATCACGACCGACTCAAGGGTCGGGGTATACACGACGACACGGAAGACAGGAACGGGAGCGGATTTCCCCTTGTATTGCTTCTTGATATCCTTGGGAACGGCTTTCTGGTCATAAGAAAGGTACAGTGTTTTCGAACGGACATATACATCTACATAGGGCATCAGATCCTTGTCCACCGTCAATTTGACGGAAAAAGAACCTTTTGCCACCGTCACGTCGAAATCATCCGAAATGTTCAGTCCGTTGAATTCGGATACGGGAACTTCTTTGTCCTCCAACTGGACCGTCAGTCCCTGTGCAAGCCCCCGAGAAGCGGAAAGCCCTAGCATGATAACGGAAGCGATAATTCCGGTCATCGCCTTCAACAAATTGTAGTTCATTCCTTTCATAGTAATAACTAGTTATCTAATTCTTCGAGCAGTGTGCTCCACTCTTCCGTGTAGGCATCCAGGCGTATCTTATTCTCGAGATACTCCCGCGTCAGTTCCATCACGTCATCGGACGGCCCGGGAGCAGATAACACGGTCTCGATCTGCGACTGCTTCCCTTCCAATTCCCCGATCGTCTTTTCCAGCCAGTCTATCCGATTCTGTTTCTTCCGTATTTCCCGTCCAGCCATCTTCCGCTGCGCAAATGCCTGCTGTGACTGTACTTTGCTTTCCTCCGCCGGCTTCGGAGCCTCCGTAAAACGGCGTTCGAGCTCTTGCAGCGTCTCCAGTTTCCTTCTTTCAAGGAACTCCGATACCGTCCCGAGGTGTTCCTTGACCCTCCCATCCCGGAACTCATACATCTTGTCTACCAATCCGTCCAGGAAATCCCGGTCATGGGATACTACAATGAGCGTGCCGTCGAAGGCCAGCAACGCTTGCTTCAGGATGTCCTTGGAAAGGATATCCATGTGATTGGTCGGTTCGTCAAGCGCCAGGACATTATGGGAAGACAGCATCAGTTTCGCCATCCCGAGACGGGCCCGTTCCCCTCCGCTGAGTACCGACACTCTCTTGTCAATATCCTCCCCCTTGAAAAGGAAAGCACCGAGAAGGTCACGAAGTTTCGAACGGATCTCTCCGGTGGCGATTCTGTCGAGCGTTCCGAATACTGACTCTTTAGGATCCAGGATATCTTCTTGATTCTGGGCATAGTAACCGATATCCACATGATGCCCGGTCTTCGCCTCTCCGGCAAAGGGAGCCAACTCCCCCATGATAACCCGCATAAGGGTTGTCTTCCCTTCTCCGTTCCGCCCGATCAAGGCAACCTTTTCCCCGCGTTTGATTTCAATTTGCGCATCCCGGAAAACAACTTTGTCGGGAGGATATCCGACCGTCAAGTCTGTTCCCTTGAACACGATATCCCCGGACCGGGACGCCGGAGGGAAACGAAGACGCATCTTCAAAGCATCGGTCTCGTCAATTTCGATCCGATCCAACTTTTCAAGCGCCTTGATCCGGGACTGGACCTGGTTGGATTTGGTCGGTTTGTAGCGGAACTTGTTGATGAAATCTTCCGTCTTCTCGATCATCCGCTGCTGGTTCTCATACGCGGCCGTCTGCTGGGCGATACGTTCCGCGCGAAGCTGGACATACTGACTGTAAGACACTTTATAGTCATGGACATGCCCGAGAAGGATCTCCACGGTCCGGCTTGTCACGTTGTCCAGGAACTTGCGGTCATGGGAAACCAGAAGGACGGCCCCCCGGAACGCCTTCAGGTAGTCCTCGAACCACTCGATGGATTCGATATCGAGATGGTTGGTCGGTTCATCCAGCAACAGCACATCCGGCTCAGAAAGAAGGATTTTCGCCAACTCTATCCGCATGTTCCATCCCTGGCTGAACGTCTCCGTGTGACGGTCCAGTTCATCAGCCTTGAACCCGAGGCCGAACAGCGTCCTTTCGGCACGGACACGGGGAGATTCTCCGGATTCAAGCGCCAGCCGGTCGTTAAGCGAATTGAGACGCTCGATCAAGGCTGCATAGGAAGCGGATTGATAATCAGTCCTTTCCGCCAGCTGCCGGTTGATACCCTCCAGCTCTTCTTCCAGTTTCCGCATGTCATCGAACACTGACATGACTTCATCTATTACGCTGCGCCCCTTGGAGTGTTGCATGATCTGCGGCAGGTAACCGATCCGCAGGTCGGCCGGCATGTCAATCCGGCCGGAAGAGGGGCTCTGCTCCCCGGTAATCAGTTTCATCAGGGTGGACTTTCCAGCCCCGTTCTTTCCGACGAGCCCGATTTTGTCAGACTCACTGATGTGGAAGCTGATATTGTCCAACAGGGTGAAACTCCCGAAGGAAACCGTTACATTATTGATTGATATCATTCTTGCAAACCAGGATGGAGAATTCGTACAACCCGTATAAAGGGATAGCCAGGACAAACTTGGAGAACGGATCGCTTGGCGTAATGAGGGCAGCCAGGATCAGGATGACGATGAACGCCTGCTTCCGGAAACGCCTGAGCTGATTCCGCTTGAGGACGCCCAGGTGCGAAAGGGCCATGACAACCGTCGGAAATTCGAAAAGGAGACCGATCAGGAAAACCAGCGAAGTAAACAGGCTGATATAGGAGTTCAGGGAGATGGTGTTCCGCACCGCGTCGCTGACCGAATAATTCATGAAAAACATCAGGCACACGGGAAGGACCACGAAATAACCGACCAGTACCCCCAGGTAAAACAGTCCCGATGACATCCCGAAAGCCGTCCGCAGGGCTTTTTTCTCCTTCTCGTACAAAGCCGGTACGACGAATCGCCAGATCTCATACACGATATAAGGAAATGCAAGGACCAGGGCGAAAAGGACGGACATTTTCAGATGGACGAAAAACTGGGCGGAGATGTCGATATTGATCAGTGACATCCCGAAATCCAGGCCCAACACGCGATACAGCACGAAATCCGGCGTAGAGGGCCAGAGTACAACCTGGAACAGAGGGCGAGGGATGCAGAGGAAGACCACGGACAGGAGCGCAACAGAAAGAACCGAACGGAACAACGTTCCCCTCAGTACATCCAGATGGTCCCAAAAGGACATGTCGCTCTCCTGGAGTGCCACTATTTGTTCTCGTCCTTGGAGTGGTCTTGCGCGTCAGCGTCCTTGATTTCCTTCTCCACCTCATTCATGCCCTGCTTGAAACTCTTCACACCCTGGCCGAGTCCGCGCATCAGCTCAGGAATCTTCTTGCCACCGAACAGCAGGAGAAACACAAGGACGATTGCTACAATCTCCCAAGTACCGATCATCATAGGATAAAACAACATAATACTATTTTTCGGTTAAATGGTTTTCAATGATTTTAGCGAGGATGTCCGGGCATCGGACTGGCCGGAACGTTCCGGCATCGATAAAGCCCAGTGTAACCGTTCCGTCCGCACACACTTCCCCTTCCTGATTGAGAACCGACTGCCGGACGACCAGTTTCGCAAGCGGGACACGGTCGATTTCAGCGACGGCCGTAAGGACATCCCCCATCCGCGCCGGATGCCGGAACCGGCATTCCACGGATACGATGGGAATCATGACGCCATACTCCCCTTCACACCGTTCGATCGGGAATCCCCACTCTACCATCATCCGGTTCCGCGCAATTTCAAAATACCGGATATAATTGGAGTGATGGACAACCGCCATCTGGTCCGTTTCATAGTACCGGACAGGGAAAGAGACCTCAAAATGCGTCATAACAAAAAAGTTACCACTTGAAACTTAAAAGTTTTATCTGCTATTTTTCAATGCGTTAATCTGAGACTCATAGCTTTCGATCTTAGAAAGCGAATCAGACTCTTTCTTGCGCTCATTTTCGATGACGGCTGCGGGTGCATTCGCCACAAACCGCTCATTGGAGAGCTTTTTGCGGACACCTTCCAGGAAACTCTTCTGGTAAGCAAGCTCCTTTTCAAGTTTGGCCAGTTCTTCCTCAACATTGACAAGGCCGCTGAGAAGAACGAACATCTCATAGGTCCGGACCATGAAACCGATTCCCTGCGCATCACCGAAATCAGGGACGCATTCCACATGGACATTCGCCAGCTTTTCGATGAGAGGGATGACCTCCGTCGGGAAAGCGCCCTTGATCCTGAGCGGAAGTTTCTCCTTCGGAGCAAGGTTCTTCTGGTTCCGGATTCCGCGCACTCCGTTAATGGCTCCGGCAGCCAGGTCGAACTCCACCAGGGTCGACGGGTCATATGCGCCGGCGACAGGAGCCGGTTCGAACATGATGGTCTCCCCTTCCTTTCTTTCTTCCATGTGCTGCCAGAGTTCCTCAGTGATAAACGGCATCACCGGATGGATCAGCTTCAGGAGGGCGTCGAAATAAGCCAACGTCGCCCGGTATGTCTCCGGATCCAGCGGCTGGGGCTTCCCGTCGACAAAGGCCGGCTTGATCGATTCAAGGTACCAAGAGCAGTAATCATCCCAGAAGAGACGGTAGATGGTCATCAGGGCATCGGAAATCCGGAATTTGCTGTAATGGTCTTCGACCAGAGCGACCGTTTCACTCAATTTCGCCGCAAACCACTTAACCGCAACTTTCGAAGATTCAGCCTGCTGGACATCTTTATCTACAGCAAAGCTCTTGACAAGGCGGAAGGAGTTCCAGATCTTGTTGCAGAATGCTGCACCCTGCTTGATCTGGGATTCGTCATAAAAAATGTCGTTGCCGGCCGACGAGCAGAGCAGCATGCCGATCCGGACGGCATCTGCACCATACGTGCGGATCAGGTCCAGCGGATCCGGCGAATTGCCGAGAGTCTTGGACATCTTGCGTCCGATCTTGTCCCGGACTATACCGGTGAAATACACGTTAGAGAACGGTTCCTTACCCATAAACTCCTCGCCGGCCATGATCATGCGGGCCACCCAGAAGAAAATGATATCCGGCCCGGTCACAAGGTCATTGGTAGGATAATAATACGCAAGATCCGCATTGGGACGATGGTCCGGATGTCCCGGCATCTGGGGATCGAACACGGAGATAGGCCAGAGCCAGGAACTGAACCAAGTATCCAGCACATCTTCATCTTGGTGAAGATCTTCCGGTTTGATATCCGGGCAGATAGACCGCGCGGCTTCAAGTGCTGCTTCAAAATTCGGTTCAACTACGTAACGCCCGTCAGGCAGATAATAGGCCGGAATCCGCTGCCCCCACCACAACTGGCGGGAAATACACCAGTCCCGGGCATTCTCCATCCAATGCCGGTATGTATTCACGTACTTTTCCGGAATGAATTTCGTCCGGCCGCTGTCCACCGTTTCCATGGCCATCCGGGCCAGCACGTCCATTTTCAAGAACCACTGGGCGGAGAGACGCGGTTCGATGACAGCATTGGTACGTTCAGAGTAACCGACCGGAGAAGTATATTCTTCCACTTTCTCCAGGTTGCCGGCTTCCTCCAGCATTTTGACGATCTTCTTGCGTGCGACGAAACGGTCTTCTCCGACCAGGATCCTGGCCTTTTCATTGAGTCGCCCGTGTTCGTCAATGATATCCAGGACCTCGAGGTTATGGCGCAGTCCGATCTCATAATCATGGACATCATGTGCAGGAGTAACCTTCAGGCAGCCGGTACCGAAATCCATTTCCACGTAATCATCCTCAATCACAGGTATTTCCCGGTTGATCAGCGGAATCAGGACTTTCTTGCCGCGCAGCCAGTGATGCCGCTCGTCATTCGGATTCACGCAAATTGCGGCATCCGCCATGATCGTTTCCGGACGGGTCGTCGCAATCACGAGATACTTGTCGGTAGGGTTCCCCTGTCCGTCGGAGATATAATACCGGAGATGATAAAAGTGGCTCTGGGTATCCTTATGGATGACTTCGTCATCGCTGACGGCAGTCAAGGCCTCCGGATCCCAGTTGACCATCCTGACGCCCTTATAGATCCACCCCTTCTTGTAAAAATAGACAAATGTATTGATCACGGCTTCGGAAAGAGCCGGTTCCATGGTAAAACGAGTACGGTCCCAGTCGCAGGAAGCCCCAAGTTTGCGCAACTGCTCCAGGATGATGCCGCCGTGTTCTTCCTTCCACTGCCAGGCATGACGGAGAAACTCCTCCCGAGTGAGATCATCCTTGGAGATGCCCTGCGCTTTCAACTTGGCCACGACCTTACTTTCCGTTGCGATGGAGGCATGGTCCGTTCCGGGAACCCAGCAGGCATTCTTCCCATGCATGCGGGCGTTGCGGATCAGCACGTCATTCAAGGTATTGTTCAGCACGTGCCCCATGTGCAGGATACCGGTCACATTGGGCGGCGGGATCACGATCGTATAAGGTTCCTTCTCATTCGGTTCGGAATGGAAAAACTTGTGCTTCAACCAGTAGGCATACCATTTGTCTTCCACTTCCGCGGCATTGTACTTTGCAGCTAACTCCATATCGTTTATCATTGATTTCATTTACCGGAGCAAAACAACGGAGCCGTACAGGCGTCCTTCCACTCCGACGATTCTACAAAAGTACGGATTTTTTATTAAATTTGCGAAATGTATAACGAAATGAAAAGCAAACATTCAGACTATGGACAATAACAACGCAAAACCTCAGCAGAACCAGCTCAGCCTGGAGATCAATCCACAGCTGACCAAAGTCTCCTATTCCAACCTGGCCATTATCTCCCATTCGCGCAGTGAATTCGTTCTCGATTTCGCCGCCACGCTGCCCGGACTTCCGAAAGCCATGATTGACAACAGGATCATCATGACTCCCGAGCACGCCAAGCGCTTGATGAATGCTCTTTTCGACAATGTCAGCAAGTATGAAGCCCAGTTTGGCGTCATCGACCTGGGTGGTAATAGTCCCAAGCAGGGCGGCACCTTCAATCTCGCCGATTTCGGTCCGATCGGGGGCGGCAGCAAATCCTGATCCATGACGGATTTCAAAGATATCAAGGCGTTTGCCTTTGACGTCGACGGGGTCATGACCGACGGCGGCATCCTCTGCGACCTGGAAGGACAGTTGTTCCGTACCTTTGACGCGAAAGACGGGTTTGCCGTCCGGATGGCGAAACTGAACGGATTCCCGGTCGCGGTCATCACGGGCGGGCGCTCCGGCAGCATCGCCCAACGGTTCGCCAGCTGCGGCATCCCCGCGGAGGACGTTTATCTCGGCTCCCGTGACAAGCTGACGGATTTCAAGGATTTCTGCAGGCGTTATGGCCTCGACGCCACACAGGTCATGTATTTCGGAGACGATGTGCCCGATATCGAAGTCATGCGGGCAAGCGGATGCGGCGTCTGCCCCTCTGACGCTTCGGACGATACCCGTGAAGCGGCCGACTATATCTCCCCCCGCCCCGGCGGAAAGGGTTGCATCCGGGAAGTGTTCGAACAGGTCATGAAGTTGCAGGGACGCTGGAACTTTGACGTCCTGCAATATAAAAAGCATTTCTGATGGATCTTCACGGAAAAAGGATCATTCTGGCAAGCAATTCCCCTAGAAGGCGCGAATTGCTTGCCGGTCTGAATATTGATTTTGAAATAGATACCGGTAACGATTTCAACGAATCCATCGAAACGGGCATACCCTTTGACGAAATTCCCATGAGAATGTCACAGGGCAAATCCCACGGATTCCACCGTCCCCTTTCAGAAGGGGAAATCCTGATTACGGCTGACACGATGGTCATCCTCCCCCCCGGAAACGGTTGGGAGGGAGAGATTCTAGGGAAGCCGCATGACCGGGAAGATGCCATCCGGATGCTCCGCGACCTGTCCGGCCGGGAACATCATGTCACAACGGCTGTCACACTGCGAAGTGCAGAACGGGAAGAAACCTTCACGGATACGACGGAAGTATGGTTCAAACAACTCACCGATCAGGAGATCACCTACTATGTCGACACTTACAAGCCTTTTGACAAAGCGGGTTCCTATGCCATCCAGGAATGGATCGGCTATGCCGGCATCACCCGTATAGACGGTTCCTATTTCAATGTTGTCGGGCTTCCCATCCATCGCTTGTATGAAGCACTGCAGAGATTCCTGTAAAAAAAAGGCTAACCGTAATATGAGGTTGGATTTCTTGACACCTTGTTAGGAAGTAAACATCCTCATACTGCAATTTGTGGTTGGAAATAGGTATGTACCCTCTCCTCTTGAAACGAAGGTAAAGGTTGGAATCCCCTTGACAAGGGTCGATGAAGGG
>JAGAHD010000068.1 GCA_017627255.1 Bacteroidales bacterium
ACGCAGTTCGAATACATGTACGAGCGTACGATTCCCAGCGTTTCCGCTCCGGTGTTTGCCGAGTCCGGTGCAATCCTGAAAGTGACGTGGAAATCAACGTCCGAGAATGCATCCCTTGGAACCCGCTACTACAAGGTGTCCTTCGTGGACGAGAGCGGTTACGTTCCGATTCTCCGCAACATCCAATACAATTTCCAGGTGTCTGATATCACGGCAGACCAGCATCCGACGAGTGCCGCCGATGCTTATGCCGGTCCTTTCCTGGGCGATGTCTCCGCCAATGTTGCAACGGCCATGCTGGACGAGATCAGCAACAACAAGTCCCGGATCACGGTAAGTGAGATGAGTAAGACCGCCATCGGATCAGGTAAGTCCTTTGACATTGACTTCTATTTCTATCCGGTAGACGGAAACCCCGAAGTCGTTGTTACCAACGGTAAGACCTCCACAGCTGCTGGAGGAACAGTTACCATTTCAACGACCATTCTGGACGAGGGAAGCTATGCACAGGCCATCAAGAGTATCTCTGACGTTGCTGTTACGCGCAATGGAAATGCGGATCAAAGAGGCACGATTACCGTCACCCTCAACGATTCCGAAACCGGAGTCGTGAAGAAGGGTAAGGTGCGAATCCTGGGCCAGGTGGCCGGCATGCGCGCCTTGTACCGCGAGGTGGTCTTTACCGTCATGGAGAAGCAGGCGTTTGCCGACGGTAACACGGAATCTTCCGTAACGCCGCTTGCCAGCGATGCCGTCAATCAGGAGACTACGGTGACCATCCAGCTCCCGGACGGCCTGTCGCGCGACATCTTCCCGCTGCAGATCAAGATCGAGGCTGCCAACAACTCCCTGACCAGCATCCCGGACAACTCGGCGACACCTGCCATCTCCGCCCTACCTGTAAAGTATGGTACATCGGCCTTCAACAGCAGCAAGAACAGCTACTATTTCGTCAAGACGATCACGTTCGACGATTATGCGACGCTCAACGGAGTCGCTTACGAGTACACGAACGCCTTCCCTTGCAAGTTCAAGACACGTCTGGCGAATGGTAATACGACCAAGATCAGGATCAACGATATCAATGAAGAGTATTTCGTTGAAAAAGAACTTACTCTCTCTACCCAATAAGCACTTGCAGTCTACGAGAACTGCGGCCTTGACCCGGCCGCAGTTTTTTTTCAACCGATAGACTTCACAACTATGAACCTTCACCCCTTTGGGCGTAATCTCCAGCAGGAGAACTACGCCAGGAACACCGTGACGACGTACGAGTACGCCGTGCGTGATTTCTTCGGGAGATTTCCAGAGATGAGCAGGGTCAACCTGTTCAGATACAAGGACTACCTTATTGAAAACTACAAACCCAAGACCGTCAATGTGAGGATCCAGGGCATCAATAAGTTCCTGGACATGGAGGGAAGGCCCTCCCTAAAACTCAAAACCATCAAGATGCCGAAGAATTCCTTCCTGGAGAACGTCATCAGCGACGATGAGTACACTTACCTGAAGAAACGGCTCCGGAAGGAGTCCGACCTGCGGTGGTACTTCATCGTATGGACCCTCGGGGCCACCGGCGCCCGGGTGAGCGAACTCGTCCAGATCCAGGTCGAGCACATGCAGATGGGCTATTTCGACGTCTGCTCCAAAGGCGGCCGCATACGGCGCTTGTACTTCCCGGACAAACTCCAAAGCGAGACGCTCCGCTGGCTGGAGGCCGAAGGCCGCACCACCGGCAGCCTGTTCCTCAACTCCCGCGGAGAGGCCATCACCCCGCGCGGCATCTCCCTCCGCCTCAAGGAATTCGCGGAGAAATACGGCATCAATCCCGCCGTCGTCCATCCCCACTCTTTCCGCCACCTCTTCGCTAAGAACTTCCTCAGCAAGAGCGATGATATCGCCCTTCTCGCCGACCTCCTCGGCCATGACGCCATCGAGACCACCCGTATCTACCTCCAGCGTTCCTCCCGCGAGCAGCAGGTCTATATCGACCGCCTGGTGGATTGGTAGGTCGGACGCGACGGTCGCCGCCGTGGCTTCAGGTCCATTCGATGGGACGTTAGGCAAGAAATACCCCGGAAATCGTGGCTTGAGGTCCTCAAGATGGGACGATGGCCACGCGCGGGGACATGCCCATTCACTCATCCGGGCCCGACCGGAGGCCCATTTCTCCGGAAGAATCATTATCTTTGCGGATACTATGGATATTCGCTTTTTACTTCCGCTCAGCCTGATGGGGGCCGCGGCCGGGGAAGACCTTCCCAACATCGTCCTGTTTGTGGTGGACGATATGGGGCTCATGGACACGTCGGTGCCGTTCATGGTGGGGGCGGACGGGAAACCGCAGCCGTTTCCGCTCAATGCGTGGTACCGGACCCCGAATATGGAGCGGCTGGCGGCGCAGGGCATCCGGTTTCCGCAATTCTATGCGCAGGGGGTAAGCTCCCCTTCCCGCGCCTCGCTCCTCACCGGCCAGGATGCGGCCAGGCATCGGACGACCAATTGGATCCGGAGCGAGAGCAATAACCGCGACGAGTATGGGCCCTACGACTGGAACTGGCTGGGGCTCAAGGGGGAAGACCTTACCCTTCCCCGGATTCTCAAGGAAGCGGGCTACCGGACCATCCATGTGGGCAAGGCCCATTTCGGGCCTTTCCACAGCGAGGGGGAAGATCCGTTGAACCTGGGGTTCGATGTCAACATTGCCGGCAGTTCCATCGGGGAGCCGGGGAGCTATTTCGGAGAGAACGGTTATGGACTTATCCGGGGTGTCAAGTCCCGGGCCGTTCCCGGTCTGGAGAAGTACCACGGCACCGACACCTTCCTTACGGAAGCATTGACCCTTGAAGCGAAAGCCCAGGTCGATACGGCCATTGCGCTGCAGAAACCCTTCTTCCTGTATCTGTCGCACTATGCGGTCCATAACCCCTTCGAGACGGACCGCCGCTTCGCCGCCCATTATGCCGATACTTCCTACACCCCGG
>JAGAHD010000069.1 GCA_017627255.1 Bacteroidales bacterium
ACTGCTTTTCCATGACGAAAAGGCCCTCCTGGGTGATGGCGATGACATTGACCCAGTCCGGGTATTCAAGGACATAAAACTCATCGTTGACAGCCCCTCCGGGGAGGCGGACATGGTCCTGACGGACCGTGAGCCAGGGGCTGCGCCGCAGAATGTATTCGCTGGAAAGGACTTCCCAGTGTCCTTCTTGGGAAATGTCGGGTACTTTCATGGGTCGGATTGTTTCAAGGGTTACGGACAATCAAATATCGGAAATAATCCGTATATTTACAATCGTTTATGCTTTGTATGAAACCTGACCGCCTGTTCTTCATGGGAATCTTCCTGTCCACCCTGCTGTCCTGCCACGGGGAGTCTGCCTCCGTGGATCCTTTTGACGAGTGCCAGTATACTCCTTCCGCAACCACTTTCCGAGTCTGGTCTCCGACGGCCGGGGAAATGGAACTCTGCCTGTATGAGGACGGTGTGTGCAGCCGGATTCCCATGAAGAACAGGCCGGGAGATTGCTGGGAAGCGGAGGTGAGGCGGGACATCAGGGGAGCGCAGTACACGTTCCGCAGCAAAACGCAGGGACGCTGGAATGCGGAGTCTCCCGGCATCTTTGCCAAGGCGGTAAGCATCAACGGCGATCGCGGGGTTGTCGTGGATCTGCGGGAAAGCGATCCGGATGGCTGGGAATCGGATGTCTCTCCGGCGGTGGACGTCCCTGTCATCTACGAACTCCATCACCGGGATTTTTCCATTTCCCCGACATCCGGCATTTCCCACCGGGGCAAATACCTGGCCCTTACGGAGGCAGGCAGTGTCAGCCCGGATTCGTTGTCTACGGGGATCGACCACCTGAAGGAACTCGGCATCACATATGTCCAGATCCTCCCGTCTTTCGATTTCGCTTCGCTGGATGAAACCCGCTCCGGCTCCCAGGGCTCCTACAACTGGGGGTATGATCCCAAGAATTACAATGTCCCGGAAGGCTCCTACAGTATGGATCCGGCCGATCCTCTCTCCCGCATCCGGGAGTTCAAGCAGATGGTTGCGGCCCTTCACCGGGCAGGGATCCGTGTTGTCATGGATGTCGTTTACAACCATACGTTTGACATGGCGGGATGTGCCCTCGGCAGGGTGACGCCCGGTTATTTCTACAGGAAGAATCCGGACGGAACCTTCGCGGACGGTTCCGCCTGCGGCAACGAGACCGCCAGCGAACAGGAAATGATGCGCCGTTTCATGATTGCATCCCTTTCCTACTGGGTGGAAGAATACCACGTGGACGGGTTCCGTTTCGACCTGATGGGAATCCATGACATCGAGACGATGAACGCCATCCGGGCGGCGCTGCCCGAAGAAATCCTCCTGTACGGGGAAGGGTGGTCGGCCCGTCCGCCAGCCCTGGAGCACAGCCTCCTGGCCATGAAGGACCAGATGAGCCGCATGAAAGGCATCGGGGCCTTCAGTGACGATATCCGCAATGCCCTTGTCGGATCGCCGTTCGAAGCGGAAGGCGGTTTCGTGGAAGCCGTTCCCGGCTGTGAGGATGTTCTTCGGTTCGGCCTGGCCGGCGGAGTGGAACATTCGGAGGTGTCCGGCGTGAAAGCCTGGGCTGCCAATCCTTTCCAGCATATCAGCTATGTGACCTGCCATGACAACCGGTGCCTCCGCGACCGGCTGGTCCAGGCCTGCCCCGAGGCGACGGAAGACCAGTTGCTCCGGATGGACAAACTGGCTCAGACCGCGGTGCTCACGTCCCAGGGCATTCCCTTCCTGTTCGCCGGCGAGGAGGTGTTCCGCACCAAAGGCGGAGATGAAAACAGCTACCGCAGTCCCGACAACGTCAATGCGATTGACTGGCGGAACAAACTGATATACCGTGATTTGTTCGAGTATTACCGGGACCTTGTCACCATCCGGAAGGCGCATCCGGGTTTCCGGCTCGGTTCGGCGGAGGCGGTCCGCTCCCATGTACATTTCCCGGAAACCCCGGAAGGGGTCGTCATTTACCGGATCGATGACCTGGAAGGGCTGGATCCGGCCCGGTCGTTGACGGTCGTGCTGAATGGCAATGTCACCCGGTTCCCCGTCACCTTCCCCGCGTCGTCTTACAAGGTCCTTGTCCAGGATGGGGCTGCCGATCCGGAAGGGCTCATCACCTGGAGTGGAGGAACGGTCTCCGTCGAACCGCTCAGTGCCTTGATCTTAGCTGAAATGTGACATGAACCTGATCCAAGCCATCGAGATTTTCGCCATGGTCACCGGCGTGGCCTACATCGTCCTGGAAATCCTCCAGAAGAATGCGATGTGGGTGGTCGGTATCCTGACGGGCGCTTCCTGCGCGTACAGTTTCGCCGTCCAGCACAGCTGGGGGATGACGGCGCTCAATGTCTATTATGTCGTCATGTCTGTTGTCGGCATCATCCAGTGGCGGAAGGACGGGGCGAAAGCGGGGGAGGGGGTGATCCATCTCGAGAAGTTGCCCCGGAAGACAGCCCTGTGGAGCGCCGTTGCTTTCGTCGCGGGTTCCCTGGCGTTGACAGCCCTTTTCCGCGTACTCGGGGACGGCATTTCCGAATTGGATGCGACCGCGACAGTGCTCAGCGTGATCGGGACCTGGTGGCTGACGCGTTCCTATCTGGAACAGTGGATGCTGTGGATTGTGGCGGATGCGCTGACGACGCTGCTGTGCATCCTGTCGGGCCAGTATTGGATGGCCCTGCTGTACTTTGCGTATATCCTTTCCGCCGTCTATGGCTATTTCCACTGGAAGAAACGGGGCGTTGTCGTGGATAATTCGTAACTTTGCTGCATGAACATGTCAAAACTGATCGTTGAAAGCGGAGCGACCAAGACGGACTGGCGCCTGTTGTCTCCCGACGGGAGCGTCGTCAGCCTGCAGACCCCGGGAATGAACTGGTCGACCATTGCACCGGAGGCGAACGCCTCCGTGCTGGAATCGGCCTCCAGGGCATTTCGGAATGTGGAGGAGGTATTTTTTTATGCCGCCGGCCTGATCGGGCGGCCCGCGTTCGACCTGGAACCCTATTTCCCCGGTGCGAAGGTGGAGTATGCCTCCGACCTGCTGGCCGCCGCCCGCGCCGTCTGCGGACGTCGTCAGGGCGTGGCTGCGATTTTGGGGACCGGCTCCAATTCCTGCCTGTATGACGGGGAACGGATTGTGAAGAATTACCATAGCGGCGGGTTCATCATCGGAGACGAAGGCGGAGCCGCGTCGCTGGGACGGCTATTCCTGGCAGATTTCATCAAGGATCTGGTCCCGACGGCGCTGGCAGAGGCTTTTGCGGCCCGCTTCGACGGGGATTACAAGGCGATTGTTACTCGGGTTTACCGGAGCGAAACGCCATCCAGGTACCTGGGTTCGCTGGCCCCGTTCCTGCTGGAATACCGGGATGAACCGTATGTCAGGGCCCTCGTCGAATCCAATTTCCGCAGTTTCCTTGAACGCTCCGTGCTCCGGTATGGGCCCCGTACCGTGGGCGTTGTAGGAGGCTTCGGCATGGCCTGTGAGGATATCCTGCGGGAGATCGGGGCCGGATACGGCATCACCTTTACCAAGATTCTTGCGTCCCCCATGGAGGGCCTTGTCGAATACCATGGCGTATAAAGAGAAATATCCTTCAGAATTGCTGTCCGAGGCCGTCGAGGCTATCGGAATGCTGCCCGGTGTCGGGCGCAGGAGTGCACTCCGGCTCGCCCTGCATCTGCTGAAACAGCCTTCGGAGAATGTCCATCATTTCACTGAGGCGGTCAACCGGCTGCGCGATGAAGTACGCTATTGCAGGGAATGCCGCATGATTTCGGATGAGGAAACCTGCTCGATCTGCTCGGACCGGTCCCGCGACCACAGCGTGATCTGTGTCGTGGAGAGTGTCCGGGACGTGATGAGCATCGAGAATACAGGCCAGTATCATGGCTTGTACCATGTCCTGGGGGGTATCATTTCTCCGATTGCAGGCGTCGGGCCGTCCGATTTGTCCATTCGGGAGCTGGTGTCGAGGGTCCAAGCGTTCGAGGATCCCGCTTCCGCCGAGATCATCCTGGCCCTGAGCGGGGATGTGGAAGGGGAGACGACGGCCTTCTATATCTACCGGCAGGTGGCGGATACGGGGGTACGGGTCTCTTCGCTTGCACGCGGATTGGGCTTCGGTGATGACCTGGAGTATGCGGACGAACTGACGCTCGGCCGTTCGATTGTCAACCGTCAAGTATTTCGTCCATGAGAATCTGGATCAACGCTGTTTTGCTCGGTCTTTCGCTCTGTGCGGATTGTTTCGCCGTTTCCCTCTGTTCGGCTGTCACCCTGGATCCCGGTCAGTTGCGGAAGCGGGGGGGATGGATCGCGCTGGCTTTTGCTGTCATCCAGGCCGGACTGCTGGTGGCGGGATGGGGCGCCGGTCGTGTCGCAACAGATTTGGTAGCATCCCATGTCGCTCATTTCGAGCGTGTTGCGCATATCCTTGGTTTCCTGTTATTACTATATGTCGGCGGAGAAATGTTTTTGGACGGTATTCGAAGCAAATCCGAGCGGATGAATCTTTCCGGTTTCCGGAATGTCCTTCTCGGCGGGATCGCCACCTCCATTGACGCGGCGGCGGTGGGGCTTTCTATGGCCCTGGATGCATCGGGGTGGGATGCCGTCGCCCCGATAGCACTGTCTGTCTTCGTTTTTACGTTCCTTTCCGTCGTCGCCGGTTTGTTCTCAGGCAGCCTGGCCGGGCGGAAACTGGGCCATTCTGCCCGGATTATCGGAGGCTTGGTCTTGATCGGACTGGGAATCAATATTTTATTGTAGCCGTATAGTTCCTCCACTTTTCGATGAGGGCGGCCATGTCTTCCGGCAGGGGCGCTTCCAGGAAAACCCGTTCGCCGGTCCGCGGATGGGTGAATCCCAGTGTCCGGGCATGGAGGGCCTGGCGCGGGCAGAGGGTGAAGCAGTTCTGGATGAACTGGCGGTATTTGGCGTAGATGGTACCTTGCCGGATTTCCGACCCGCCGTACCGTTCATCATTGAAGAGCGGATGACCGATGGAGGACATATGGACGCGGATCTGGTGGGTACGGCCGGTCTCCAGGCGGCATTCGACAACGGTGATGAAACCGAATCGTTCCAGTACCTTCCAATGGGTGACGGCCCATTTCCCTTTCTCAGGATCGTCGTATACCCGGAAGCGGAGCCGGTCGTTCGGATCTCGTCCGATGGTCCCTTCGATGGTTCCTTCGTCTTCCTGGAGATTGCCCCATACGACGGCTGTATACACCCGGTCGATGGAGTGGACGAAGAATTGGTCGGCAAGATGTGCCTGGGCCTGCGGGGTCTTGGCGACGACCAGCAGGCCGCTCGTGTCCTTGTCGATGCGATGGACGAGGATCCCCATCCTTTCATCGCCCTCGTCAGGCCCCTGCTTCAATCCCAGATGGAAAGCGAGGGCGTTGACCAGGGTTCCGGTATAGTTTCCATGCCCGGGATGGACGACCATGCCGGCCTCCTTGTTGACAACCAGGACGTCATCATCCTCATACACGATGTCCAGCGGAATGTCCTCTGGCAGGATTTCGACACCGCGCCGTTCGTAGGGCATGACGAATTTGATCACATCGCAGGGGCGGATGACCGTGTTGGCTTTGGCCGGTTTGTCATTCACCAGTACGTATCCCAGTTTGATGGCTTGCTGGACACGGTTCCGGGAAGTGTCTTCCTGGTGAGTCGCGATGAATTTATCCACACGGACGGGTGCCTGGCCCTTGTCGGCGACCAGGCGGAAGTGTTCGAACATTTCCTGTCCTTCTTCCAGGAGGAGGTCTTGGTCTTCGCCGGTCATGGCTACTGGGCAGGCAGTTTTTCGGGATCGAGTGTCAGGTAGATGTTGATGTTCGACCCGAGGGTCCGGGACGTCCCCAGGCCGTCCTGCCGGTAGACGACGGCATTCATGGAATCGGCGTAATTGCGGATGTCACTGTCGAAACGGACCCGTCCCACGTTGAGGTACCGGTCGTGAAGGGCATCTACGGCCCGGATATACTTCATGCCGATCAGGCGGGGAACGGAGGTGGTGCTCCCTTCGCTGGACAAGCCGAGGGTGAGGTCGACTTCGGACCCGCTGACCACCATCTGCCCGGGCCTGACCGAACGGCCTTGGATGGATTGACGCAGGACGTTGTTGGTGGCGATGTCACGGGTATAGGTCAGTCTGCCAAGGGACAGTCCACGGTTGTTGAGTTCGGCGCGGGCTTCGATGAAGGAGTAGCCCACGAGGTTCGGCATGCTGACTTTTCGCGGAACGATAGAATTGATAGTCAGGAAGATGCTGCGCCCTTTCTTGACAGTGGCGCCGGCTTTGGGATTCTGGCGGTACACGACGCCTGCCCCGAGTCGGCGGACAAAGACGGAATCCGTCACTTTCACGCCCACATGCCCGTGACGGGCCAGCATCTCCGCTTCGGGAACCGTCATGTTGGTGAAATCAGGGACACTCACCGTCTGGTTGTGGCGCGTGACCAGGCCCAGTCCCACCTGTACGGCGACCAGAAGCAGGACCAGGAACAGGATGGCTCCCAGGAGGTTCCGGACAATCCAGTTGGAGAGGAGGCCTTCCTTTTTATTCGTATCTTTTTCAGACATATCAAAATCAGTTCATTCTGCGAAGATACGAAAAAAATCCATAACTTTGCAGGAATGAAACGGAATCCAACCCTTCTTGTGCTTGGCCTGCTGTCCGTTGCAGGACTGAGTCTGCCCTTCCTGGTGAGAGGGGCGGGGTGGACGGCTTTGTTCGCCCTGGTCCCCCTGCTCTGTATGGAACGCCTGGCCGACCGGACGGGCATGAAGCATTTCTGGTGGTGCCATTATGCGGTCTTTCTGGCCTGGAACCTGGTGACGACATTCTGGGTCTGCAACGCAACCTTGGGGGGCGGACTGTTCGCCGCGGTGGCCAATGCACTGCAGATGTCGTTGGTTTTCGGGTCTTTCCGATGGGTAAAGCGCCGGATGAAAGGGACGGTCGCCTATCTCTATCTTGCGGCGGCCTGGATTGCCTGGGAAAAGTATTATCTTACCGTTGCCCAGATTTCCTGGCCCTGGCTGGTCCTGGGCAACGGCTTTGCCGGAACGGTCGGACTGGTCCAGTGGTATGAGTACACGGGGACGCTGGGAGGGTCGCTCTGGATCTGGTGCGTCAATCTGGCCTTGTTTGGCCTGATGACGGCCCTGTCGGACGGGCGTTTCCACTCAGAATGGAACTGGAAAGCCCGGGTGTCATCCGTAGTGGGAACGGTGTTGCTGGTTTTCGCCCCGATGGTGGTTTCCGCCGTCATCTGGAACCGGTACGAGGAAACTTCCGACCCGCTTCGTGTCATCATCGCGCAGCCGAATTTCGACCCTTATAACAAATTCGGAGGCATGACGCAGGACCAGCAGAATACGGTTCTCCTGGAGCAGTTCGACCATGCGCTGGAAGGGGAGGAGGGACCGGTCCTTCTCCTGGCTCCGGAGACGTTCACGGGGGACATCGTTGTCAACAACGTGGAGGGCAGCCGTACGTTCCGCCGTTTCCGTTCGTTCCTGGAGGAACATCCGCAGGCGGAACTGTTGTTCGGTGCATCGACCTGGGAAGTGTTCCCCGGGGAGGACCGGCCATCGGCAAATGCCCGGATGACGGGAGACGGGGGGTGGTATGAAACGCACAATTCCGCCTTTGTCATGAATTCGGCCGGCCGGTACAGCCTGTATCACAAGTCCAAGCTGGTTCCCGGTGTAGAAATGCTGCCGTATCCTTCTGTTTTGGGGCCGGTGGATGACCGTCTTCTGGGCGGTGTTTCCGGACGGAATGTGGGGCAGCCTGAGGTATCGCTGCTACCTTTCCGGGCGGGGAACAGGACGGTGCCGGTCGGATGTGCCGTCTGTTATGAATCGGTTTATGGGGAGTATTGTGCCGGATATGTCCGGAAAGGGGCGCAGCTGCTGACCGTCATCACGAATGATGCCTGGTGGGGGGATACGCCCGGATACCGTCAGCACCTGGCTTATAGTTCCCTCCGTGCCATCGAAACCCGCCGGGACATTGCCCGGTGTGCGAATACGGGCATTTCCGCTCTCATCGACCAGCGGGGCCGGATCCTGGAGCGTACCGCCTGGTGGGAGCCGGCGGTCCTCAAGGGAACGGTCCATCTGAATGAGCGCGAAACCTTTTTCGTGCGGGCAGGCGATCTGGTCGGACGCGTTTCCGTATTCGTGTTCGCGCTGCTTTTGCTGGCCGCTTTCGTCCGTCGCCTGAATAACCGGTAACGATCCAGTTTCTATCCTTCCGTGTCCCTCCTTCGAGGGGAGGGGTTTGGGGAGAGGGTA
>JAGAHD010000070.1 GCA_017627255.1 Bacteroidales bacterium
ATGATGACGCCCGGGTATATCCTGGCGTACATTGCCGGCATCCTGCTGCTGGGCACCCTCTGCGGCCTTCTTCCGGCCGTCGTTGCCTCGCGCTACGAGCCCATCGACGTTATTAAAGGCACGCTCCGGCGCCGCAACAAGATGGTTCTGAGTAAGGTGTTCATCGTGGTGCAGAACGTCTTGTCGGTATTCCTGATTGCCCTGGCGCTGGTGATGGAGGTGCAGATGCGCCACATGCTCACCCGGCCGATGCACGCCGCCACGGAGAATCTCTATTACATCGAGTACTCGGCCCGTGACTACGATATGATGAAGCTTTTCAAGGACAAAGTGGAGGCGTTGCCTTTTGTGACAAGGGCAGGCGTGGGGCGCGGAATCCCGGGGCTCATCAATATGACGATGGGGGTCAAGGTGGACGAGGAACATCACGTGGATATGCCCATCATCATCTGTGATTCCACCTACTTCAAACTGCTGGGGCTGGAGGTGGAGGAAGATTTCGGTCATTCGCTTACGCATTCGCTCTGGATGAGCCGCAGTGCTTTCAACGCGGCCTCCGTTTCGGATACCTCTACCGTATTCCCCCGGAGAATCAGCATGAACGGCGCCCAGCCGGAGTTCATTGGCGGCGTGGTGACGGATTTTCCCACCCGGCCAGCCTCCGAGAGCAGTCAGAATCCGAATGGCGGCGTCATCGTGACCCGGGCCGAAGAACTCAGGTATTCCAAATGCATGCTCATCGGCACCACGGGAGAGGACGAATCTTACGACAAGGCCATCCGGCAGGCTTACAGGGAATACCGGCTGGAAACCTCCGGTGTGGAAGAACCCGCCTGGCGGTACGGCTTTGTGCGTGACATCAACAGGAAAATGCTGGCTCCTGTTCGGAGGACTCTCCGCCTGGTGGAACTCTTTGCGGTTCTTGCAATGCTCATCTCTCTCCTGGGCCTGTTAGCCATGAGCACCTACTTTGCTGATGAGAACACCAAGCAGATTGCAGTGCGCAAGGTATTTGGGGCAGATGTCAATGGCGAGACTTGGAGGAATGTCAAAAGCTATATGATCCTTACGGGTATCGCCTGTATAATTGGTATTCCTCTGGCTATTTGGGCTGCAAGAGTATATCTGGAGCGTTTCGCCTATCGCGCCGAGGGCTACGAATGGGTATTCATAGTGGCAGCAATCATTTCGCTGGCCATCGCCTTCGGTACCGTGCTCTGGCAGACATTGAAGGCGGCAAAGACGAATCCTGCAATCGAACTAAAGAAGGAATAAAGAGAAGAATGAAGAGTTATCTGAAGTTCCTGTCCCGCAACAAGCTATACACCGCCATCGAGGCGGTGGGGCTCATCGTGAGCCTGGCGTTCATCGTGATTATTTCCTGCTATACGTGGCAGCAGTTTGCCGTGACGCGGGAGGTGCCTGACTATGAGCGGGTGTATGCGCTTACGATGGGAGACGATTACCTGGCGGCCCATCCGGGTGAGATGTCACTCGTACAGGAACGGGTTCCGGATGTGGAAGCGGCAGCTAGGTTGAAGAACTATGGAACAGCCGTCTACTACAACGGCCGACAGATATCCGGCAATCCGGATGTATTTGAAGTGGATCCTGTCTTCTTCGAGTTTTTTCCGCTTGAGTTCCTGGAAGGATCGGCGGAAGTGATCCAGGATAAGAGCCAGGTGCTGCTCGGAGAGGCCTTCGCCCGGAAAGTATCTCCGGACAGGAGTCCTGTTGGAAGCAATATCGTCGTCAGAGGCGATACATGCACAGTTGGTGGTATCATCAAGGACCATCCCCGGTCGTTACTGAAAGAGTCGGACATTGTCAGAGTGCTCAAGGAGCCGGACGCCCCTTCCAACTCCTCCGGCTTCATCATTCCGATGGACATGGTGCTGCTCCGTTTTCGGGAAGGAACCGACCTGAAAGCAACCCGGGCGTTGATCGATACCGTGCTCGTCCATGAATACGAGTCCACTTATCTCAAAGTCAACAAGCCCAAGCGCTCATTTACCGTTCCGATCAAGGAACTGTATTTCTCCGAAATGTCAAAGAACAGCGGGGAAATCCGTCATGGGAACTCGACTCTTGTGTATGTGCTGATTGCAGTCGGGATCCTCCTGCTACTGTCGGCGTTGTTCAATTACATCAATCTCAGCGTCGCCTTGACCGGAAAAAGGGCCCGGGAAATGGCTATCCGCATGGCCTTGGGAGAGTCGCGAGGCAGGATTGCGGGTCGATATGTAGGTGAGGCTATCGCCTTTGTGACGGTGTGCTTGATCCTGGCGGTATTGCTGGCAAAGGCGCTGGAGCCTGTTTTCAACAGCTATGTGGCGGGGGACATCGGCCTGAACGTGGCATATTCCGCACCATACCTAGCTGCATATGTCCTGCTGGCCCTGGTGGTCGGCGCGATTTCCGGCCTGGTGCCGGCCTGGATGACCTTCCGGTACGATCCCGTGGCCATCATCAAAGGTGAACAGCGTCGACAGACCAAGATGGTTTTTTCTAAGGTGTTCATCATCGCCCAGAACGCAATTACGGTCGCCCTCATCTCGCTTGCGCTGGTGATGGAGCTGCAGTATCACCATCTCCTGAAGATGCCGATGGGGGCTGACGTCTCGAACCTCTACTATATCTCCTGCGGTACCGTGGGGCGGGACGAACTGGCCCGAAGACCTTATGTGGACGGGATAGGAATCTGTCAGGGTTTTCCGAGTTATGCCAATATGAAAATGCGCACGACGAAAGATGACCGGATGCTCGAACTCGGCATTGTACAATGCGAACGGGAGGCTTTCGACCTGTTCGGACTCGAGGTCGTGAAAGATTTTGGTGTGGCCGGTGACGGGGTATGGATGACCGAGTCGTTGGCCCAGGCCTATTCGTTGGACGAGGCGGAACCGAAAGCCCCGGAATTTGTCAGCATGGTCTGGGGAGACATGGAAGTCTGCGGCATCATCCGGGATTTTGCTACTACCAATCCGGGTGACATGAATGGAAATAGCATGGGTATGGTCGTGGTCGCCCCCTTGAAGGGCCAGTCGACTTGTGTCTTGAAACTCAATCGGTTCGATGCCGATGTTCGCGCCGACCTCCGGGAAATCGCCCGGCAGGAAAGTATCCGTCTCACCGGCGAAGAGGAGTACGGGGAGAAGGTCTATGGCTATATCCCCGAGTTGATCGAGCAGGCGATGCAGGAAAAGCGTCGGTTCATCAGCCTGATTGAACTGTTCATGCTGCTGGCCACGCTGATTTCCCTGCTGGGTCTTACAGCCATGAGCGCCTATTACGCCGGTATCCAGACCCGTGACATCGCCGTCCGCAAGGTTTTCGGCGGCACGGTCGGCTCGGAAACGCGACGTGCTGTTGGGGAATACCTCATTCTCGTAGGCATCGCCATCCTGATCGGCATACCTGTTTCCATCTATCTGGCAGGTAAATACTTGGAGCAGTTCTGGTACAGGATTGAGGGCTATGGTTGGGTCTTTGTCGTAGCGGCGGCGATTGCGCTCATCATATCCTTCCTCTCCGTCCTCCTTCAAACGCTGAAGGCTGCGAAGACGAATCCGGCAACGGAACTCAAAAAAGAGTAGGCTTTTCATAAGCAAGGTTAAACATAAACACTTTTTTTCCTGATGCCGGGCGGTCCCGGGAAGGTTCCGTCCGGCGGAGGGAGAAATAATGAACTTTTACAGGCAAGATTTCGTGCACTTGCGCGTTTTATAAGAAAACGAAAGCGATGAAGATTTTGAAGACTATGTTTTG
>JAGAHD010000071.1 GCA_017627255.1 Bacteroidales bacterium
GGTACAAGGAGCATAGGGATATTCTCAACAGTGACATCATACATCTTCGCCGCCCCGATGGACGGGACTGGGACGGGATCATGCATGTCAACGCCAGCCTCGAGGAGAAAGGCTTCGTCATGCTGTACAACCCTACCGGAGAGGAGATTACCCGCACGATCTCCCTGCCGCTCTACTACACCGGACTGACCACGAAGGCGAAGATCTCAGAGCGTGGCGGCAAGGCCCGCAGAGTCCGTCTCGACAGGGAATACAACGCCGAGGTGAAAGTTACCATCCCCGCCGACGGTTACACCTGGCTAGTTATCAAATAATCCCAAGACCGAAGAGAAACCGCCAAAACTGGCTGGAAGGTCGGATACATTCTCACATGCGGGCGATTGCCGAGGTCCCCTGATATAGATGATACAACCATGAGAAAGTCTGTTTTCACTCCTGTCTTTTGCTTGTTGATGTTGCTTCTGGTGGCAGCAATGCCTGGCTGTACGAAGAAGACGGCTGAATCGAACGTCCCCGAGCTGATCTCATTCGATGTAGAGTCCGGCCCTTTTTCTGCCACGATGGAAGCGAAGTTCACCCACCCGGAGCGCGTTTTGAATCCGGTTTTCCGCCTCTGGGAGACCGGAGGGAAGAGCGCAGCCGTCACTTGCCCGGCGACGGTTTCCGGGAATGTCTTCAGAGGGCAGTTCGGGGATCTTCGCCCCAATGTCCGCTACCACTGTGGCATTTCCTGGTCCACCTCTGCACTCCCCAACTGGGAATCGCCGACCTTCGATTTCGATGCGAAACCCTATCCCATGCCGGTTGTCCGGCTGTTGTCCATTGAAGCGGGCGCCTATGATGCCGTCGTTCGATTCCGCTTCGACCAGGAGGAGTATCTGCGGAATTATTACTGCTACTGTTGGATAGAGGGAACGCAAGGCGCCTACAACAAAGCCAGGACGGAATTCGAAAAGGAGGGCGATGAATATGTGTGCAGGATTACGGAACTTATTCCGGAATCATTTTATGAATTCCATGTCGATTATTCCAATCTGGGAGCGATTGGAGAAAGGTTCACGACGCGGTTCCTGACTCTTCCGCCTCCATACACAGTCAACGTGGAACAAGTGGTGAAGCCCTCCTACACCTCGGCCGTCCTTTCCGCGACATTTGATGCGGACATCACATACACACCCTGTGGGATCATGTTCAATCGGAACAGCTCCATGGAAATCTGGGAGGACTATCCGCTCACGCCCAACGACGACCGGATCGAGGTGGAAGTCACCGACCTGATGTGGTATCAGGTGTATGGTTTCTATGTTTATTACACGGTGGAAGGGGAGATTCACAAGACTGATTTGACATCCTTTTACCCGCTGATCGTGCCTGCGCCACAGCTCTCCTCCCTACAATATGAGATCCAGGGACGCTCCGTTGTCCTTCAGGCCGAGATTTCCCCTGTCGAAAACCTGTCGGGCTCTGGATTCATCCTCTTGGACGAGCACGCAATCCTTCCCGACGGTCATGAGACCTGGAGAGCGCTGCAAGTGGAGGTACCCCCTCAGGGCGGAAAACTGTACTACGTCTGGGAATCTCTCGTTCCGGGGATGGAGTATGGATTTCAGGCCTACGGTCGGAACGTTTCCGGACTCAAGTACTCGGACATCATTTACTTCACGCTTCCGCCGGAGTAGGACGCGTATTCCGTTTTTTCATTGTTCATCTGCTTTCGGGAAAGGCACGTAATATCCAGGATAAATCGCCACGTCTGTTTTGTAATTCTTACCGTCTTTAGGGGATTTCATATGCAGTTGGTAACAATTTGATACCAACTCAAAATCTTCTGTAATCAGCCGGCCTTTCAATACTTTCCAGTATTTTCTGGCACCGTCATAGTCTGGCTGCTCAGTTAAAACACCACACACATCCACAATAGAGAAAAACCATTCCTGTTTCTCTTCATCCCATGCTGTCCGTACCTTCTAGTTCTCTAATCCAAAAGCAAGGCTGATGCAAATCATTGCAAGGTAGGATTGGGACATTATCTGCAATCTTCAAGAATTTGTTTTCTTGCCATATTGAGCAGAGACATCCTCAAGAAGCAGGAAACGGTCGAAGTCGCTCTGATAAAGCCGGTCTTGGATGATACGGTATTTTTCCCATTCAGTTTCTGCGTGTATTCTAGCCATTTCAGCACTTACCTTTCCGGAGTCTGCAAGAACCTCACGGTCCATAAGGGTCAGAAAGCCGTTGAGCCGGGTTTCCCAGTCTTCCATTGTCATGGGAATGTGTCTGCGGGCCATGCTCTCAGCCAAGTCCAGATAGGCCGATACCATCCGGCTCAACTGTCCCAATTCGTCCTCATTCAGGTAATTCTTGGCGATGGTTGTGTCTGATTTCCGGACCTTGCCGCCTGGAGCATCCGCCCATGTCGTGAGGCCCATGTGCTCTTTGTCGGCATCAGCCCTTTCCATGATGAGTTCCGCAGCGGTGTGTCCGTGAATGGCATAGTGGAGCTTATTCTGGACAGTTGCGTAAAAGCGAATCGTGGCAGGTGCTTGGGGATCATAATCAAGCGAGGTGGCGTAAATGTCTGTTATTTTCTGGTAAAACTTGCGCTCGCTCATACGGATTTCCCGGATTCTCTCCAACTGCGCGTCGAAATACTTGTCCGTCAAGAAACCGCCTTCCTTAAGCCGGACGTCGTCCATCACCCAGCCTTTGATGGTATAGTCCTTGACAATGGCATTGGCCCACTTGCGGAACTGGACGGCGCGTTCATTGTTGACTTTGAAGCCCACGGCAATAATCATCTGAAGATTATAGTGCAACGTATCTCGATGGACCAAGCGATTACCTTCCTGTTGAACTATCCGAAAATTTCGGATAGTTGAGTCCTTAATCAACTCGCCGTCGCGATAGATCTTTTCTATATGATCATTTACTGTGCGGGTATCTACTCCGTACAACTCGGCCATCAGCCGTTGTGTGAGCCAGATATTCTCGTCTTCATACCTTAGTTCGACACTTAGCGGCTGATCTCCGACAGAGGCAATATAAGTAAGATACTCTGCTGCACTGGAACGAAGGGTTATTTCCTTTTTCTTTGACATTAGCCTCAACGTTTTCTACAAAGATAATCCAATTGCTCTGTGAATCCAAATCGTTGCAAGACACAGCTGTCGGACAATGGCTCAGAATAATAGGGTTATTACAGAAGAGCACACGGGTTTGTCATTCTGAGGAACGAAGCAACGAAGAATCTGAAAAAAATTGTTATCTTTGCACCGAATTAAGTAAACGTAAAAAAATAACCTGCTTCATTTTGGAGGCTCATCTATGCGGCTATCGGTAAGCCCATAGAACCGGCCCGAGCGGAAGAATATCCACCACGGCGCGGGTCTCCGAAAAAGCGATAAATAATTGATTTAA
>JAGAHD010000072.1 GCA_017627255.1 Bacteroidales bacterium
AGGTCTTTCAGGAAATAAGTCGGGAAAGTGGCAGCGGAAATCTGATAATCACTTCCTTCCGGCACCATGGCTAATTTCCCGCACCCCTTCCGGATCATGTCCAGGCGGTCTGCATACAGGAAGCGGGAACTCTCTTCCCGGACGGGAATGACAACCAGGCGGTCCACCTGCGCGGCAGCCTGTTCGACAAGATAGCGGTGCCCGAGCGTGAACGGATTGGCATTCATCACAATCACACCGTTCCGTCCGGAGACGGCATACCGGCGCAAGGACGAAACATACTCTTCCAGTCCCCTGCCGTTTTCCATCAGGATGGCCTTGGGTGCCTCAGCAAGAAGATGGAAACCGAGGCTTTCGAAAATAGCCCGGTTCTCCGGTTTGGTAAAGACTTTCAAGTCCGTGTAGCCGTTCTCTGCGCCGATGGCGATCAGACGGGAAATCAGCGGAGCGGCCAACCCTCCGGAACGGGCAGCCTCGGATACGGCAACGCATTTGATGACATCCTTCCGGATGCCGCCGCCGGCAAGAATATGTCCGTCAGGACTTTGTATGGTGCAGTAGACATCTACATCTTCCAGCCTCAGACCATTGGCTGAAAGGAACTCTTCCACCTCCTGGCGGAAAAGAGGAGAACTGATTGGCAACTCCTGTATGTCCAGTCTATCGAATGTGTCCATCATACAGCAGGCGTCCCAATACTCCCGGTAAGACCTGCAATAGATTCTGGGTGTAAAAGTACGGAATTATTAATGAATTCGCAAGGTTTTCTTACAAATTCGAAAACAAATCCAGCATTTCATCGATTTTTGCCAACAAAGCCTCCTGGGAATGGGTCTTTGCCCGCATGCATACACGCGCCGGAAGGTCGCAAAGGAGGCACTTGCGAGGCGGGAAGCCGATCCGGGAACGGCTGACCGGCGCTACGCCCTCCCCTGTCGGTTCCAGGACGTCAAGGTCCATCAGGCGGCCGAGGGGATGCGTATCTTCTATCTCACAGCAAATTCTCTTGATGTCAGGAATGGAACCGCCAACGGAAAAATAGCCCTCAAATCCCGTCTCCAGGTCATAGAGCTGCTCACTGAGCGGTTCCAGCGTCTTCCGGACTGCCTCTGTACCGGCTTTCGCGATCCGGAGCGTCCGCTCGTCCCGTTTTACCGGTCCCGGCAGGACGACGGTCATGCACACCAGCGTCGTGCCTTCGTGGCGACGGATCCACTCTACCTGCCGGGCATACCGGCGGTCCCGGCTTTCCAAAAGCTGTTCCAGCGTAATCATATCCATTCTACCTCAGAAAGATCGAGCCGGTTCCCGGGAATTCCCGGGAACGGCGTAAAGAAAAAAGAGTAGTCTTTCAGTTCCACGGGAACGCGGTCCAGCAGGCAGAGCCGGGGCTCCCCGAAATCGCCCGAACTCCCATAGAGCGTCATCGTCATAGCCACGTCATCCTTTTCATACCATCCGCCCCCATGGACCGTGACATACCCTTCCAGGCGTTCCAGCAACTCCCTATGAGAGCCAACCAGGCCGAAAACGAACGTTCCGACACGTTCGCCCGGCCTGGAGACAATGATGAATTTAGGATGCATGACTACCGTTGCCGGCAGAAGGCATCAGTCTACGATATTACGGATCCGGTCGAGGACTTTGCCGTGGCGGTCCATGACAATACCGACGACTCGGTCACCGAACGGAAGGGCGTCAGGTTCGCCGATGATACTTCTGGCCTTGTCTGCAAGAGCCTTGATATCCACGACTTTGAGCCCGGCCTCTTTCAGCCTGTCCGCAATCTCAGGACGACGGGGATTCACAGCGATGCCATACTCTGTAACGACGACATCGACAGAGGAACCCGGTGTGATGAGGGTCGTCACCTTCGGGACGACGCAAGGGATCCGGCCGCGCAGAAGCGGGCACACGATGATGCTCAGGGCGCTGTCTTCCGCCGTATCCGGATGACCGCCGATCGCACCGCGGATGATGCCGTCGGAGCCGACCAATACATTGACGTTGAACTCCTCATCCACTTCAAGGGCGGAAAGAATGACGATGTCGAGGGCATGGACAGCGGATCCGAGATGCTCGGCACTGGCATATTCGACCGCGGACACCTCCTGGTGCATCTGGTCGGAAGCCAGCGATTCGGCAGCCACTTTGTCAAAGGACTGGACATCGACGAGACGGCCGATCAGCCCTTCCTGGTGAAGTTTTACCATGTGGGCCGTGATGCCACCCAGGGCGAAGGAAGCCTTGATTCCCTTTTCAATCATGCTCTCACGGATATACTTCACGGCAGCGAGCGAAGCACCGCCCGTACCGGTCTGGATGCTGAATCCATCCTTGAAATAGCCGCTGTTGATGATGACCTTGGCAGCCTGCTGCGCAAGCAGGATATCACGGGGATTCTTGGAATCACGGATGGCACCGGAGGAAATCTTGGAGCTGTCGCCGACGGAATCCACCACGACAACCGATTCGACATCACAAGCCGAAATGGACTTGGGAACATTCGGATAGGCGACGAGGTCGTCCGTAATCACGACGACATGGTCGGCATACTGGGCGTCCGGAAGGGCATAACCGAGGGATCCGCAGATCGACTTGGCGTTTTCGCTGCGCGGGCAGCCGGAAGCATTGCCGAGTTCGTCGGCGGATGAAGCGCCGAGGAAAGCCACGTCAATATGGAGTTCTCCCGAAGCGATGGCGCTGCCGCGTCCGCCATGGGAACGGAAAACCACCGGCTCAGCCATCAGGCCGTGCGAAATCTCGTTGGCAAGTTCACCCCGGAGTCCGGAGGTGGAAATCTTGGTGATGACACCGTTCCTGATATGCTCGATGAGCGGTGCATGCACATCGGAAAGGCTGGATGCGGCAAGATGAAGATTCTTGAAGCCCATCTCGGCCAATTTCGCGACAACCAGGTTCACCACCTTGTCTCCGCCACGGAAATGGTGGTGGAACGAGATGGTCATGCCATCCTTGAGCCCGGAACGGCGGATGGCTTCTTCAAGGGTAACAAGTTTCGAATTTCTCATAACACATCCTCCTTCGATAAAATCCCCGATGCAATGGCAAGTGCCACCGTACGCTCGGCACGGATGACGACCGGACGGTCAACCATCTTCCCGTTCACGGCAATGACGCCGGAACCCTTCGCCTGGGCCTCCTTGATGGCGGCAATGATGCGCAGGGCCTTGTCAATGTCTTTCTGGGACGGGGCGAACACCTCGTTTACGACCTGGATCTGACGCGGGTTGATGATGGACTTGCCGTCGAAACCGAGCGTCTTGATCAGTTCGACCTCCTTACGGAATGTCTCCATGTCATCCAGGTTGGAATAGACCGTATCGAAACAGGCGATACCGGCAGCGCGGGCAGCCACGACAATGGTCTCGCGGGCAAGCAGCAGTTCAGCTCCGCCAGGGGTGCGCTGGGTCTTCAGGTTCGCGGAATAGTCCTCCGCACCGAGGGCAATACCCATCATGCGCTTGGAAGCGGTGGCAATGGCATAGGCATTGACCACGCCGAGGGCGCTTTCGATGGCCGCCATGATCTGGGTACGTCCCACGCAGCCAAGTTCTTCCTCAACCTTGATGATCTCCGCCTCCAGTTCACGGACCTCGTCGGCCGTCTCGGTCTTCGGCATACGGATCACGTCCACGCCGGCCTTGATGACAGCTTCCACGTCCTTACGGCCGTACGGAGTATTGAGCGGGTTGATACGGACGACCATTTCGGTAGAACCGTAATCGATAGATTTCAAGGCGTTGTGCACCAGCAGGCGGGCAGCGTCCTTTTCAGCCATTGTCACGGAATCCTCAAGATCAAGCATGATGGAATCCGGACCGTAGATGTGGGCATCAGCCATCATCCCGGGATTGTTGCCCGGGACGAACATCATCGTTCTGCGTAATCTTTCCATAATTATTTCCAGACATCTTTGCCGGTGGCGCGGACTGCGGCGGCGGTTACACGGGCACGGATCGTGCAGTCAAGGGCACCTTTATCCGTAGCTTTGACATAAGCGTTTTCGATCCCGAGACCCTCGAGAGTCTCGGTAATCACAGCCTTGATCTGGCGCCCGAACTGGGCGGCCACCGAACTCTGCAGTTCGATTTGAAGGCCTTCACCCGGCCCCATCTGGATCATGATATCTCCAGACTCGAGGGTGCCGGCCACAGCGTTCTTTATTTCCATAATCTAGGTTTGAATTACAAATTGTCTGCGAAATTAAGCCTTTTCCTTATCATTTCAAAGTCTGGCGGGAGGTTTTTTCCTTTTTCCCTGAAATTAGCCCTGATGGGCGGGACGGAGGAGATCCAGGACCACCTTCACCGGATTGAAGGTCTCCAGCGGGACCTCGACAAAGAGCGTATTCCAGTCACTCATCGACCCGTTCCACAGGCCGGGAAGTTCCAGTGCCTTAAGCTCCCTTCCCTGGAAACTCTTCGAACTGATAAAACCGGCATCCTGGTCAACATGGGACAGGAGGTCGAAGTGTTCACCCCGATAGTCGCGGAGGCAGCAGACAAGGTCCACCGGATTGAAATGCGTAGCCCGTGACATGGCTGACATGGAGCCGGCATCCGCCTTATTGATCTGCACGCTCTCCAGGATCTGAAGCGAGGTTGCCCCGTCCTTCCCGGCGATGATATACGGTCCCCCGCCCGGCTCCCCTTCATTGCGCACCATTCCGCAGACACGGACCGGACGGTTGAGCTTGGAACGGAGCATCTCGATCCGCTCCTGCTCGCTGCGGGCCAGCGGAATCTGGATGCACAGTGTCTTGTCCAGGAAATTCTCGATCTCATTGCAAAGCTGTACCGAGGGTTCGGCATCGAGCCGCTTCAGATATCCAAAAATGCAGTCGCGCAGCCGGAGCGCCTCTCCCATCAGCACTTTTTTATATCGAGCGGTCGTTTCGAGAAGCTTCTCGTGGGCTACATTGTCGATATTCTTGATGGATACCAGTTCTTCCTGGACCTGATTAAGGTTATATATCAGGGCACCATGCCCTGCAGGACGGAACAGGAGCGCGTCGTCATCCGTACGGAACGGACGGTTGCGCTCATCTACCGCAACGGTATCCGTGCCTTTGTCCTGGAACGTGAACGTCACCGAATACTTGACGCCGTATCGGGCTTCATATACCGGTTGCACCTCAGAAAGGGCAGCCTCGAAGATCGCCTTATGCTCCGGAGAAATCGTCACAACCAGATTGCAGGTTCCATCGGCGTTCCGCATGTAGGTTGCCGCCTCGACCAGATGTTCCGCGATGGCCGTCCTCACCTCCCCGTCCTCATAGCGGTGAAAACGGATGACACCTTTCGGTTTGGAGCCGTAGCCCAGTCCCTCCTCCGTTAGGACATTCTTCAGAACAGAGGTCCTGTATTCCGCCGTAT
>JAGAHD010000014.1 GCA_017627255.1 Bacteroidales bacterium
CGGCGCTTGAGAAGCTTCCTCCGCTTCAATGCCCGCTCCGATAACGGGTTCAGGCAAGGCGCGCCAGTTCACTTTCTGGTTCTGGTTCAGCGGGATGGCGTCGATCTGCATCGTGGATGCAGGCACCATGTAGGGCGGCTTCCGGTCCAGGATGAATGCGTTCAGCTCCTTGACATCGACGGCTTCGTCGGATACGACGTAGGCGGCAATGAACTTCCCGCCGGTCGGATAGTCGAAAGCCTGCACCGTAGCGTCCTTGATTCCGGGAAACTGACGGATGACCGCCTCCACTTCCTTGAGTTCGATGCGGAAACCGCGTATCTTCACCTGTCCGTCCTTCCGGCCAACGAATTCGATGTCCCCGTCCTCGCGGTAGCGGACGATGTCGCCGGTGCGGTAAACCCGCTTCCCGTTCCATTCCACGAAGGCCGCAGCCGTTTTCTCCGGCTGGTTCAGATACCCCAGCCCCACCTGCGGTCCGGCGATGATCAGTTCGCCCGAAGCCCCCCAGGGGAGCTGCTTCCCGAAACGGTTGACAATGAACAGCTCCACATTGTCATTGGGCTTGCCGATGGGAATGTTGGGTTCGTTCTTATCGACATAATGGCTGCAAACGTATACGGTCGTCTCCGTTGGGCCGTAGTCATTGAGCAGGGCGTAGGACGGCGGATCCAGGCTCATGAGCTTCTCTCCGCCCGTTCCCAGCCATTTCAAACCCGGAATATCGGGGAAATTGAGCGCCAGCTGGGTAGCCATCTGGGTGGTCATGAAGCAATGGGTGATCCCCTCCCCCTTCAGGTATTCGCTGATACCGGCGAGGTCGAAACGGATATCGTCCTGGATGATGTAGATGGTCGCTCCGGCCCAGACGCAGGACCAGAGGTCCATCTGGAAAGCGTCGAAACCGTAACCGGCATAGGTGGCGTAGCGCGAGCCGGCCTCTAAGTGGATGTTCCGGGTATTGAAGTCCACGAAGCTGCGGAAATTCTTCTCAGTGAGCATCACGCCCTTGGGCGTCCCCGTGGTGCCGCTGGTGTACAGAATCACGAGGGCGTCGCCGTCATAGGCCGATGCATCTTCCCTCATGAAGGCAAGCCGCTCCTCGGGATAGCTGCTGTCCAGGGGAAGGGAAGTCAGCCCTGCCTTGGCGATGGAAAGGGGAGCCAGCACCATCTTCTCGTCGCGGGGAACGGAGAATCCCACCACACATTCGCCGCAGCGGACAGTATAGGAAGGGTCGATGGTGTCGGTGAGCCGGTCCACCTCCGCGAATGTGAGCCGCTTGTCGCCGGCCACGCAGAAGATGTCGTCCGGCCGCTCGGCGACATGCTGCCGGAAGCGCTCCACAAGGGTCGGGAGAGCGTCCGGAGACTGGAGCTCGGGATTCAGTCCGTTCAGCCAACGGACCTGCTCCGGTGTGGCGTATTCCAGTTCCTTCACTTTCTCAGCCGTCATCATCGAACGGAGGACGGCCCCGTAACTCCGGGCCAGCTCCTCCATGAACGCATCCGCGTAATCGGTGTTGTTATAGGCGATCTTGAGGGAATAAACCCCGTCTGTCTCGAACAGTTCAGCGTAGAGTTTCCAACCCAGGGCCGGCTGCCGGAGGTCCTCATAATGCACCGGATGCTCCCCGAAATGCAGTCCCCGCTTGCTGTTCAGCACGGAGCCTTGATACACGAATGCGACCTGGTTGTTCAGTCCGAGGTCCTTCACGGAATCCTGATAGGCATAGAACTGCAGGTCCCGGGCTCTCTTCATCTGGTCGGAAAGCAAGGTGAACACCTCTCCAAGTGGCATGTCTCCGTCCGCCTGGACAAAGACGGGGAAAGTATGGACCATCATGGTGACGGTGGAGAGGGTGCGACGGTCACCGCGGCCGAAGTGCACGGTGCAGTAAGAGGCCTTGTCCTCGGCGCTGTAGGTCGCCAGCAGCAAGGCCCAGGCCGCCTGCATCAGCGTACTTTCGGCGACATCCCACTTGCGCATGATTTCCTGGATTTCCTCTTTGGAAATGCTCAGCGGGAAATGCTTGTAGCACATCCTGGCCGGCACGCAGGCCTGTGTGCTTTGCACCAGCGGCAGGGAATCCGTATCGGCCGCATCGCAGAAGGTCTTCGCATACCAGTCCCTGGCCTCGGCCATACGGGCCGCATCCGCACGCTCCGCTTCTTCCTCCAGGGCGATGGTTCCGCCGTCTACCTCTTCCCCGGCGGGCTTCTCTCCGTTAAAACAGCGCTCGATCTCCCGCAGCATCAGCACGAGGGAGAATCCGTCGCAAAGCACATGGTGGAAATCGACATAGAGCCAGGAGGCTCCTTCACTCCCCAGATAGACCGCACAGCGGTACAGCCGTTCCCCATAGATGTCCATGGCAGCGCCGAGGGCAGGCTCCACCTCATCCAGCGAACCGACACGGAGGATAGGAACCGTCTCCTCCTTCTGCGGGAAAGTTCCGCTTTCCACCCAGGGTGTGCCATCCTCGTCCATCACGATGCGGGAAGCGAGGGAGGGATGGGCACAAAGGGCCTCATAAACCGCCAGTTGCACCTTCTCCGGCGCGACCTCCCGGGGAAGGTCGAAAAGCACCGGGTTCTGGTAATTCACCTGTGCTTCGGAAGCAGTCACGCAGGCATAATAAATGCCCTTCTGGCTTTGGGAAAGGGGGGATCTCATACGATATGCAGTCTAAATAGTTGGCTGTTTGACCAAAACAAGAAACTATTCGTAAAAATAGATAAATAATTCTATTTTTGCAATGTGATTTACATAAATGCACATCCGGACGAATTGGATATCGGACTGGCGCTTCAGCGCGTGAGCGCGCAGCGCCGCGAGGCAGCGCTGCGCTATGTACGCGAGAGCGACCGCAAACTTTCCCTCGCCGCCTATTTGCTGCTGCAGGAGGCGCTGGAGAAAGAGTATGGCATCACGGAACCGCCGGTATTCGCATTCGGTCACAACGGGAAACCTGTCCTCCGCGATTATCCACAGATCCATTTCAACCTGAGCCACTGCTTCCGGGCCGCGCTTTGCGTGGTAGCAGACACGCCGGTGGGTTGTGACATCGAGACCGTGGAAAAGCCCGTGGACATGGACCTGTGCAACCATTGCTGCAGTCCTGCGGAGCGGGAGTCCGTTCTCTCGTCCGCCTGTCCGGAAGTGGAATTCTGTCTGCTCTGGACCCGCAAGGAAGCTTTGCTCAAATGGACCGGAGAAGGGCTCACCGACCATCTTCCGGAGCTGCTCTCGTCTCCCGGAGCCGCCTCGGCGCATTTTGAAAGCGTCATCTCGCCGGACACATCCTACGTCTATACCCTCTGCCGGGGAAGAATTGAGCAACCGGTGCCGGGACTGGAAAAACCGTAGTTTTACATATGGGCAGGAAGCCTTGCAAATACCCTGCTTTCAGAAAGATGGCTAAACTCTTCCCTATTCGTAAAAAATATTGTAATTTTAGCGGAAATTGAGCTTAACACCATCCACCATGAAAAAGAATGTATTGATCTTCTCCCTGCTGGCAGCCCTCTGCTGCGGCGGTCCGGCAGCCCAAGCCCAGGTGTCTCCCTCGCCGGAAATGGCTTCCCTCCTGAAAAATGAAGGCCTCAACCACTCCCAGGTTAAGGAAATCGCCCAGTTCATGACCGACTATCTCGGCTCCCGGCTCACCGCCTCCCAGCAGAAACGCCGTGCCGAGAAAGAAGTGATGAAAAAACTGGAGGAATTCGGCCTTTCGAATGTCCGGACAGAATTCGCCTGCGAGTTCCCCCGAGGCGGATGGGATGTCGTAAAGACCTATGCCGCAATGACTTCTCCTTACTATTGCGCCTTTACAGTCAACCCCAAGGCGTGGTCCGGCAGTACCAATGGGCTGGTCAGGGGAGAATGCATCGTTTTTGACGTCAAGAGCAAGGAGGATTTGGAAAAATACCGGGGAAAAATCACCGGAAAGATCCTCTTGATGCCGGTTGTCCAGACATACGACATCAGTTTCAAACCCCTGGCGGAGCGCTATACGGAAGAGCAGCTTGAAGCACTCGCCCTTGACAGGCGGACCACCTCGTCGGTTTCTCCCGCCGGCCCGCCCAGGATGCCGGCATCGGGCAATACCCTCAGCTGGGAAGATCGCATGGAACTGCAGCGGCTCCAGGCGGAATTCCTCGCTGCAGAAAAACCGCTCTGCGTCATCAACGGCCGGGGCACCTTCAATGTTGTCAGCGGAACCGGCGTGTCCTACACCGCCGGAGATCCGGAACCGGTCCCCGAAGTCATGATGCCCATCGAGGATCACGGACGCATGGTCCGTCTCATCGAGAACGGCGAGAAGGTCGAAATGGAGCTGGAACTCATCAACAAGTTCACGGACGACCGGGAGGTCCACAACGTCTTTGCGGAGATTCCCGGAACCGACCCCAAACTCAAGGACGAAATCGTCATGATCGGAAGCCATCTCGATTCATGGCACGGGGGAACCGGAGCAGCGGACAACGCCTCCGGATGCATCTCCATGATTGAAGCCATGCGTATTCTCAAAACCTTGGGAATCAAGCCTAAGCGCACGATCCGGCTGGCCCTGTGGGGCGGTGAGGAATTGGGTCTCTATGGCTCCCGCGGCTATATGGAGCAATACCTGTACAAAGACCAGAAGAAACTGCCCGGCTTCGACAAATTCGCCCTTTACCTCAACATGGACAACGGATCAGGCCGCTTCCGCGGAATCTACCTTGAAGGCAACGATGCGGCGTTCCCGTTCTTCGAGGCCTGGATGAAATATATCGAACCGCTGGGGTTCCAGTACCTTTCCCCGAGATCCACCGGATCGACCGACCACGTCACCTTCCTCAGGGCGGGACTCCCCTCCTATCAGTTCATCCAGGACGTGCTCGAATATAACAGGACGTACCATACCATCATGGACACCTACGAACGCCTCTCGCTGAATGACTTGACGCTGGACGCCACCATCATCGCCTGGCTCGCTTACTGCGCCGCCCAGGATCCCGGCAGGATCCCCGTCAATCCTGTCTCTACCCGATAAGCCCGATTCCATGCCGCTTGAAAGAATTCCGCTCCGCCCCGGGGAGCCTGTTGCCCTTGTCGGTCCCAACGGCTCCGGCAAAAGCCGGCTGGCACAGGCCTGGGCTTCCCGCTGCGGTGCACGATACATCACATTCCGAGATTCGTACGGCAGTTATGGAGACCGGAATTTCTTCATGCAGCAACGCTGGAACCTCTTCACCCTGGAAGGGGATCCGCCCACGACCGGAGAACGGCTGGCGGAGGAAGTTGCCTCGGCGGCCGATCCCGCCGCGGCCCGGCAGCGCCTGGACCAGCTGACCGGCTTGTTTTCGCTGCAGCCGCTGCTGGACAAGCCCCTCGTCACCCTGTCCTCCGGGGAATTGCGCAAATTCCAGTTGACCCGGGCCCTTCTCGGGGGTCCCGCCGCCCTTTTCATCGACAATCCCTACATCGGGCTGGATCCTCCCACCCGGGCCCTCCTGACTTCGCTGCTGGAACGGCTGTCCGCCTCGACAGCCCTTGTCCTCGTGCTCTCGCGCGTCTCGGAGATCCCGTCCTTCATCACGCATGTCATTCCGGTTGAAAACGGGACTTTCGGCGAAAAAACCGAGCGGCAGGCATATCTGGACGAGGTCCTGCCTCCCGCCGTCATCCGGATGCGCGGCGTTACGATCCGGTATGGCGAGCGCGTCATCCTCGATCATCTCGACTGGACCGTCCGCCAGGGCGAGCACTGGGCCCTGACCGGAGCAAACGGCAGCGGGAAAAGCACGCTCCTCAGCCTGATCTGCGCCGACAACCCCATGGCCTACGCCTGCGACATCGAGCTTTTCGGACGGCCCCGCGGCAGCGGAGAGTCCATCTGGGACATCAAGCGCAACATCGGTTTCGTCAGTCCGGAACTGCACCGTGCTTTCCAGATGGATGCGCCGGCGCTGGATATCGTGACGAGCGGGCTGTTCGATACGGAGGGCTTGTTCATCCGCCCCACGGAGGAACAGCGTGGGAAGGCCCGCCGCTGGATGGCCGCATTCGGCATTGAAGACCTCGCCGGCCGCCCCTTCCTGCGTCTGTCCAGCGGAGAGCAGCGCCTGTGCCTGGTCGCCCGGGCGTTCGTCAAGGATCCGCCCCTGTACATCCTGGACGAGCCGCTGCACGGCCTTGACGAAGCGCAGCGGTTGCGCGTCAAAGGACTTCTGGACCGCTACTGCGCAGCCCCCGGGAAAACACTCCTCATGGTCACGCACTGTCCCGAGGAATACCCCGCCTGCATCGACCACAGCCTGACGCTGGCCCCCTCCCATGCAGCGGCACCTCTCCGGGAGGAATCCGGCTCCGACAGGATCCGGGAAATGAAGACATGGGACAGCTCCTGTCTGGAAGACTTGCTGTCCCTGATGAGAGAACTATCTGAAGAACATACCGTTACAGAAGAAATGCTCCGCACGGTCGTGAACAGTCCGGACTGCCATCTCTATCTCCTCCGGGACGGCGGGAAGATCGCCGGCTGCGCCACCTTGTGCGTATTCACCTCGCCCACCGGACGAAAGGCGTCCATCGAAGACGTCGTCGTCCACTCGTCCTTCCGCGGACGTGGATTCGGGCGCCTGCTCATGGAACATGTCCTGCAGGAAGCACGCCGGGAAGCCCCGCTGGAGGTACACCTGACCTCCCGGCCGTCCCGGGTTGCCGCAAACGCGCTCTACCGCAGCCTTGGTTTCACCCGCCGGGACACGAACGCCTACGTCATGGTCCTGTAAGGGACTATGCTGACTCCTTCTTCTTCCGGGAGACAAAGAAACCGGCCAGGCTCGCCAGTACGGCCAGGATGAGGAGGAGGGAGGAAGCACGCGAAACGGCCGCCCCAATCCGGTAGGAATCCGGATCGAACCGCATGACCAGATCGTGCTCCCCACCCGGAAGGACAGCCCCGCGAAGGGTCCAGTCACAACGGATGACGTCCACTGGCCGGTCTTCCACGGAGGCTTTCCAGCCGTCCGGATAATAAATCTCGCTGAAGACGGCCAGCCGGTCGCCGGAGGTCTTGTAATGGTACCGGAGCTCGTTCGGCGCATAACTCGTCAGGGTAATGACGTCGGAACTGTCTGCCGGAGAGAAGGATGCCACCGTCATGTCACTTCCCAGGACAGCCTGGCGGCGCAGGTCCGTCCCGCCGAGCAGCGCGATTTCCTCATCCGGCGTAGCGGCCGGGACCGTCCCGTCCACGAACCAGGCGTTGCCGAGCGCATTTCCGTTGATCAGCGGCGGGTTCTCTCCGCCCAGAATGATATACCGGGTATTCAGGGCGTTCAGGACCGGCGTTCCGGGCAGGGAAGCCTCCGCCTCCCGGATTGTCGCCGCCCCCTGCAGTCCGCGGATGACGCCGTTGATTTCAGCCGTCAGATAATGGTCGATCAGGTCCTGGTAGCGCTGCAACTTGGCCGGGGAATATCCGCCGACGCTCTTGTGGTGGTAAGACGGTACCGAAGAGTTGAACACATTGACCGTCAGGTCCAGGACACGGTAGGACGGATCGGGGTCCGCCTTGATCATCTGGTCCACCGGACGCTCGGCAAAGGGCTTCCTGAAATCCTTGGGCGTCGTGAAATGGTCGGCGTTCAGATATCGCTTCCCGGTCTGGAACATATTGAACAGCACAAGGATGCAGATTCCTCCCGCGGCAATCCATCTGCGGCCGGCCCCGGCAAAGGCGCGGGCATGTTCCGTCTGGCCTTTCGGAAGGAACGCCCAGACGAGCAGGAGCGCCGAAACCAGGATCAGCAAGAGCGACCGGATGGCATCCTGGCGGAAAAGGGCGATGCGGTCTGCCACGAACGCATCGACCAGCACATCCTGCTGTCCCGCGTCGGAAGCGGCCGTGAAATCGCCGAAAAGGGTCGGGACCAGCGCGCACACCAGACAGAAACCGCCCGTCAGGGCGAAGGCGATGCCGCAGGCTTTCAGGAAGGTCTTGCGGTCATACTGCTCCTTCACGATCCGGTCCAGGGTAAGGAATCCCAGCACAGGAAGGGTCACCTGGAGGATCACCAGGGCCATGGACACTGTCCGGAACTTGTTATACAGCGGAAGGATCTGGAAACAGAGTTTCGTAAAGGCCATGAAATGGCTTCCCACCGCCATCAGAATGGCCAGGAGCGTCGCTGCCGCCAGCCACCATTTCTCCTTCCCCCTGTACAGGCACAGCCCCAGGATAAACAGGAAAACGGTGATGGCGCCCATGTACATCGGACCGGCCGTGAAGGGCTGCGGGCCCCAGTACAGCGGAAGCGCCTTGGCAATGTCCCGGGTTCCGGACTGACCGGCCCGCTTGAGCAGCCGGATTGTTTCGGACTTGTCCGGGTCCACCGCCTGGGCGGAGGCTCCACCGTTGAAATTCGGAATCATGAGGTTGGGTAGTTCTTCCCATCCATAAGACCACGCCGTAGCATAGTCCAGGTCCAGTCCTGAGCTGTTTCCGCCTTCTTCCCGGGATAGTTCGGATCCGCCGCGCATCGTATGCGGGGTATACTTGTACAGCGGCAGGAGCTTGTTGACATTCGTCGCGATGCCCGCCCCGCCGAGCACCAGCAGGAGGGCGGACGCGAGGAAGAAACGGCCCAGGCGTTCCTTGTGCCGGCACAGGACATCAATCAGTTCGACAAGGGCATACAGCAGGACAACGATGGCCAGATAATACGTGATCTGCTGGTGGTTCGCCTTGATCTGCATGCTCAGCGCAAGGCCGAAAAGGGCAGCGGCAAGGAGGGTTTTCCCCCACTTGCCCTCCCGGGTGCTCCGGTAGGTCCACACCAGGGCGGCCAGCACCCACGGGAAATAGGCGATCGCCATCATCTTGGTGTTGTGGCCCACCTGGATGATCTGGAAGTTGTACGAACAGAATGCGATGGCAACGGCCCCGCCGACCGCCAGCGGCCAGCTGATACCGAACGAAAGCATCAGCAGGAAGGCGCCGACAAGCGCCAGAAACAGGTAATTGGCCGGCCGCTTCCCGGACATCAGGAGATTGTACAGCCCCTGGGAATAATCCCCGCCATTCTGCGTGGAAATCGCCGTCGTGGGCATGCCCCCGAACATGGAATCCGTCCAGTAGGTGGGATGACCGGGATGCGCCGCATTCCATTCATTCATTTCGTGGGACATTCCGAGGTAGCCGGAAATGTCGCTTTGGTTCACGATTTTACCGTCCAGGATCTGGGGAACGAAGCCATAACTCAGCACCAGGAAAAAGACGAGGATGCCAAGGCCGATCCCTATTTTCTTCAATAACAGGTTCTTATCCATTTTTTCAGTCGTTGTCTGTCAGTTGGGTCCGCACCGAATCCAGCAGAAGCGCCATTTCATGCGACAGGCTGCGGCGCGAAAAGCGGGTGATGTCTCCCTTCACCGGAGGGACGCCGCCGTTCCTGAAGGCTTCCCATGCCTCGTCCAGGAAACGCCGCATGGCTGTTCCGTTGTCCCAATCCGCCATGGTTCCGGCTCCCGTTCCGGAAAGGACCCGGGCCATGGCCCCGTCTTCCTGGCCGATCCCGAGGACAGGACGGCGCGCCGCCAGGTATTCGAACAACTTCCCCGGCAGGATGGGCCGGTATTCCGGGTCGTTCCGCAGTGGCAGGAGCAGCACCGTCGCCGCCATCTGCTCACGTACGGCTGTCAGATGGTCCTTGTATCCGAGGTCGACCAGGTTCTCTTCCAGCCCGGCCCCGGCGATGGCGTCATAAATCTCCCGATCCACTTTTCCGACCAGCCGGATCCGGAGGGCTGAACGGAAAGCGGGGTCTCCTGAAGCCTTGTCTCCCAGCTGTTTCCAGAATTCAAGCGGATTCCCGTCCGTCGCGAAAAGGCCGGTGTGGACAATGTTGAAGAACGTATCCGGCTCGACCTTCTGGTTGAAATCCTCTTCGTCATAGCCGTTGGTAATCATTGCGACGCGGGTGCGGGTCCGCGCCTGGAACTCTTCCTGGACAAGCGGCGTTACGGCAAGGACCGTGGACGCCTCGTCCAGCACCTGCTGCTCCATCCGGTACAGCCGCTTCCAGGTACGCCCGGTCATCGGAAGGTATTTCAGGTAATACATCCGGGTCCACGGATCCCGGAAATCCGGAATCCACGGCAGCCCCAGATCCCGGTGCAGGGCCTGCCCAATCAGGTGCATCGAATGAGGGGGACCGGTTGTAACCACCACGTCCACAGGATGTTCCTTCAGATATTCTTTGAGAAAGCGGACGCTCGGACGGACCCATCCCACCCGAGGATCAGGGACGAAAAGGTTGCCCCGGATCCACAGCGACAGGCGCTGTTTCCAGTTTTTCTTCCCACTGGCGATCGGGGTTACGACGCTGTCCCCTCCCTTTCCGGGCTGGGTGAGGGTCTTCATGTCCGTGGAGGCGCCCTTCCCCATCAGGCGGCGGTAGATGTCATACGGTTCCGTAATCGGATATTTCACGATTTCCGCCTCGTAGGGAATCTCCCCTTCCAGGGTCCGGTCCACAGATGTCAGTTCGGGATTCTCCGGCGTATAGATGACCGGCTGCCATCCCTCCGCAGGCAGATACTTGGCGAATTTCACCCAGCGCTGAACCCCAGAACCTCCGGACGGCGGCCAGTAATATGTGATTACAAGCACGCGTTTCATCAATTGCAAAGATAGCAACAATTGCTTATATATACGTCACTCTTTTTCCGGGATTTTTCGTATTTTTGTCTTTTGCAAAATAGGAATGCGTATGGCGAAGATGGCGGAAGACACCCCCCTGATCAAACAGTTTTTCGAAGTGAAGGCACAGCACCCCGAGGCGCTGCTGCTGTACCGGGTGGGCGACTTCTACGAGAGCTATTCGGACGACGCCGTCACGGCGGCGCGGGTGCTCGGTCTGGTCCAGACCAAAAAATCGAACGGTGAAAAAGGGCCGATCCCGATGGCCGGATTCCCCCACCACGCCATCGAGACCTATCTCACGAAACTTGTCCGCGCCGGCTACAAGGTCGCGATATGCGACCAGCTGGAAGATCCGAAATTCGCCAAGAAGCTCGTCAAGCGGGGAGTAACCGAGATTGTAACGCCGGGCATTTCCTTCGGCGAGAACATGCTGGAACAGAAGGAGAACAACTTCCTGTGCGGACTCGCCTTCGAAAAGGAGCAGTGCGGCGCCGCCTTCCTTGACGTGTCCACGGGACAGTTCCAGGTGGCCCAGGGATCGCTCGATTACATCAGCACCCTGCTGGGTTCCCTGAACCCGAAGGAACTGGTGGTCCCGCACAGCTATGCCAAGGGTGTCCGAGACCGTTTCGGGGATTTCTACACTACCTCGCTGGACGAATGGGCTTTCGTGTACGACGCCGCCGTGGAAAAACTCAAGCGGCAGCTGTCCGTGGACAACCTCAAGGGTTTCGCCCTCGAGACCATGCCGCTCGGAGTCTGCGCCGCCGGGGCGCTGCTGGTCTATCTGGAGCAGACCCAGCACGCCGGCCTGAAGAACATCTGTTCGGTCAGCCGTATCGACGAAGCCAAGTTCGTATGGATGGACTCGTTCACGCTGCGGAACCTGGAGGTCTTCCAGAGCGCGTCGGGACGGGACGGTGTGTCCCTCGTCCAGACCCTCGACAAATGCTCCTCCCCGATGGGCGCCCGGCTTCTCCGCAACTGGCTGGCCATGCCGATCCTGGACCGGAAGGAGCTGGATGCCCGGTATGACATCGTCGAGTTCTTCACCCTCAACCCGGACATCCTGCAGGAGACCCAGACCGACCTCGGGAAAATGGGGGACCTGGACCGGATCCTCGGCCGTATTGCCACGGGCAAGGCATTCCCGCGCGAAATCATGCAGCTGAGCCGGGGGCTCGGGCTGATGAAACCCATCCAGGAGCGCTGCCTGCAGAAAGGGTGCGCACCGCTCGACAAACTCCTTAAAGGCCTCACCGGCTGTGAACGCCTCCTGAAGGAAATCATCCAGACCCTGGACCCGGAACCGGCCGCCCAAATCGGCAAGGGGCCGGTCATTGCAGAAGGTGTCGACTCCGAGTTGGATGAGCTGCGGGGCCTGTCGGGCAGCGGCAAGGACTACCTCCTGCAGATGCAGCAGCGGGAAGCGGAACGCACCGGCATCTCCTCGCTGAAAATCGCCTACAACAATGTCTTCGGCTACTATATTGAAGTACGGAACACCTTCAAGGACAAAGTCCCGCCCGAATGGATCCGCAAGCAGACCCTGGTCAACGCGGAGCGGTACATCACCGAAGAGCTGAAAGAATACGAGGAGAAGATTGTCACCGCCGAGAGCCGGATTTACGAAATTGAAACACGCCTGTACGCCCGGCTCATCGCCGACATCCAGGAACAGATTGCCGCCATCCAGCGGAACAGCCGCATCCTGTCGAAACTCGATGTCCTGGCCGGTTTCGCGGAGCAAGCCGTAGAACGTCATTACTGCCGACCGGAAATCAATGATTCCCAGGTACTTGACATCAAGGCAGGACGTCATCCGGTCATCGAGACGCTCATGGGTCCCGGCGAGCAGTACGTCCCCAACGACGTATATCTCGACAGCAAGACCCGGCAGATCATCATCCTGACCGGTCCCAACATGGCCGGTAAATCCGCCCTCCTGCGACAGACCGCCCTTATCGTCCTCATGGCCCAGACCGGCTCCTTCGTCCCCGCCGATGCGGCAAGTATCGGATGGTTCGACAAGATTTTCACCCGTGTCGGCGCGACGGACAACATCTCCCGCGGAGAATCCACGTTCATGGTGGAAATGCTGGAGACCTCGATGATTCTCCACAACCTTTCCGCCCGCTCCCTGGTGCTCCTGGACGAAATCGGACGCGGCACCTCCACCTACGACGGCATGTCCATCGCCCGCGCCATCGTCGAATACATCCACGAGTACGGGAAGGGTGCCAAGACCCTGTTCGCCACCCATTATCACGAACTGAACGACCTAGAAGGTATCTTCCCCCGTGTCAAGAATTTCCATGTGACCGTCAAGGAAGTCGGGCGCGAAGTCATCTTCCTGCGGAAAATCAAGGAAGGAGGCACCGCCCACAGCTTCGGTATCCATGTCGCCCGCATGGCGGGGATGCCGAAACCCGTGCTGGAGAGCGCGGAGCGGACGCTGAAGGCGCTCGAAAACAGCCAGGCGCTGGAGCGGATCGGTGCCCTGACGCCGGTCAGGCCCCATACCGTCAAGGAAGGACGGGTGGAAAAAGACGGTTCCATCCAATTATCCATGTTCCAGCTCGACGATCCGCTGCTGGAATCCCTCCGCGACCGCCTGAAACAGGCGGACCTCAACAATATGACGCCGCTTCAGGCTTTCGACCTGTTGCGGAGCATGAAGGACGAACTGGGGATTTAGCAGCGGCGGGAGCGGCCGTTACGGTCTTCCCGGCCGGAACTGGCCGAGTATTTAAACGTACAACAGCCCTCTACATCAGCAGGTTCGTCGCAAAGACCACGACGATGCCGACCGGAGCGACGTAGCGGAGCAGGAACCAGACGACCTTGAACAGCCGGACATTGGCCCGCAGCGTACCGCCATTGGTGAATTCATCGAAGACATCGGACCGGGACATCTTCCATCCCACGAAGATCGTGAACAGCAGGCCTCCCGCCGGCAGGAGCCAGTTGGAGCACAGTTTGTCCAGGAAATCGAAAATGCTGTTCCCCAGCAGCCGGACCCCGCTGAGCGGGCCGAAAGACAAGCTGCACAGGATGCCGACGACCCACGCGAACAGGGTCACGATCAGGGTTGCTCCCACCCGCTTCATTCCTTTCTCCTCTGTCAAATACGCCACGCCCACCTCCATCATGGAAATGGCCGATGTCAGGGCGGCAACCAGGATGGTCACGAAAAAAACAATGGCCATGACGGCGCTCAGCCAGGGAATGGCCGATCCCATCTTGTTGAAAATGAACGGGAGCGTCTCGAAAACAAGGCCGGGGCCCGCACCGGGGGCAATACCGGCGGCGAAAACGGCTGGCATGACGGCGAATCCGGCAAGAACGGCGAAGACGAGGTCAGAAACCGCCGTCCCGACGCCAGACGCCAGGATGTTTTCGTCTTTTCGCATGTAGGACGCATAGGTGAGGATCGTTCCGACGCCCAGTGACAGGGAGAAGAACGCCTGCCCCATCGCGGCGGCGACCATCCCCGCCGACATCTTGGAAAAATCGGGCTTCAGGAGGTATTCCACCCCCTTGCCGGCTCCCGGGAGCGTAATCGAATAGACGGCGATCACCACGATCAGCACGAACAGGATGGGCATCGTCACCTTGGTAAACTTCTCGATTCCCTTTTTCACGCCCGCGAGGACAATCCCCCCGACCATGGCGACGAATGCGGTATGGACGAGGATCGGCTCCCAGGCCGAGGAGATGAAACGGCCGAAGAACTCATGGATCTCATCGGCGGGAACACCCGTGAAATCGAAGGCGAGCGCCTTGAAAAGGTATTCCACCGACCAGCCCCCGACGACACTGTAATAACTCAGGATGATGATCGGGGAAACGATCGTCAGCAGGCCCAGCCATTTCCAGCGGGTGCCGGGGGCCAGTTTCTGCATGGCCCCGAAGGTGTTGGAGCGGCTCCTGCGGCCGATGACCGTTTCCGCAAAGAAAATAGGCAGGACCAACAGGAAGCTCGCCAGGATATAGACGATGATGAAGGCGGCACCGCCGTATTCCCCCACCATATAAGGGAATCGCCAGATGTTGCCGAGTCCGATGGCGGAACCGGCCATGGCCATGATGACAGCAAAACGGCTGCCGAAGTTTTCACGTTCTTTCATATCAGGTTGGAAATGAACAGCAGGGCAACTCCCGCAGGTGCTACAAACCGGATCAGGAAGTAGAAGAAGGGGAACCACCGGGCGTTGACTCGCTTGACTCCGTTATTGGTAAACTCGCTTTCGACATCCCGTCGCGGCATCTTCCAGCCGACGAACAGCACGCACAGCAGGCCGCCGAGCAGCAGCAGGACGTTCGAAGCGAAGGTATCGGCAAAGTCGAAAAGACCAAGATGGAAAACCTGGATATCGGCCAGCGGCCCGAAGGACAGGCTGCAGAGCACGCCGAACGTACCGGTCAGGAAGAAAAGCAGCAGGCAGGCCCAGCCCCGCTTCATCCCCTTCTCTTCTGTCAGGTAGGCGACGCCGACCTCGATCAGGGACACCGAAGAGGTCAGGGCAGCAAACAGGATGGTCAGGAAGAACAGGATAGCAACCACGGAACTGACCACCGGCATCGTTACGGCCATCTGCGAGAAAATATAGGGCAGGGTATCGAAAATCAGCCCCGGACCGCTGCCCGGCTCGATTCCTGCGGCAAAAACAGCCGGCATGATGGCGAGACCCGCCAGGATGGCAAACAGCAAGTCGGATATCGCCGTGCCTACCCCCGACACCATCAGGTTCTCCTTTTTACTGACATAGGAAGAATAGGTAATGATGATGCCCATGCCCAGCGACAGGGAATAGAACGACTGGCCGAGCGCATCCAGGCACGTATGGAGGGTCAACTTGGAAAAATCGGGCTTCAGGAGGTACTCCACTCCCTTTCCGGCCCCCGGAAGGGTGACCGAATACACGGCAATGAGCACGATCAGCAGGAACAGCACCGGCAGGCAGACCTTGCTGAACTTTTCGATGCCGGATTTGACGCCGAGCGCAACAATCGCCACCGTCACGGCCAGGAAGCACAGATGGAAAACCGCCGGAGCCCAGGGACGCGAAATGAAGACGCCGAACGAACCGGCGATCTGGTCGGGAGAGCTGTGGACGAATTTCAGGGAACAGGCCTGGACCAGGTATTCCAGCGACCATCCACCGACCACGCTATAGTAGGAAACAATCCAAAGAGGCGTGAAAACGGAAAGATAACCCAACCATTTCCAATTCGTTCCGGGCGCCAGACGCTCCATGGCACCCCGGCAGTTCGCCCCGCTTCTTCGGCCAATGACCGACTCCGCGAAAAAAATGGGCAGGGACAGCAGCAGGGTCGATATGATATAGACCACTACAAAGGCGGCACCGCCGTTTTGTCCGACCAGGTAGGGGAAACGCCAGATATTGCCCAGTCCGATGGCGGATCCCGCCAAAGCCATAATGACAGCCATCCTGCTGCCGAAACTCTCTCTTTCTTTCATTCGTCTCGTTCGTTTCTGCGCCGGGATATCGGGGAAGCGCCCCGGCGTCATGGGGATTCAAGGGTTGGGGATCTATTTCCGGCGGTACACGGTGAACTCGTAGGTAATGCCGGTCACCGGGTCCGTCTGAAGGTCCGAAGTGGTCTCGACCTGCCAGCGGTCGGGGTCGATGACGGGGAAGAAGGCATCCGCATCTTCCGGTTTGTCATGCACGTGGGTGATATACAGCGTATCCGCAGTTTCCATCGCCTCGGCGTACGTATAAGCGCCGCCGATAACGAAGCACTTGGCGTTTTCCGGGTTCTCTTCCTGGCTCTCCGCGGCCGCATACGCTTCTTCCAAGCTCTTCACAACCGTCACGTTTTCAGGCGCTTCCGGCCAAGGGAAAAGAGATATCACGATATTGTGGCGACGGGGCAGCGGGCGTCCGATAGACTGGAAAGTCATCCACCCCATGATGACGGCATGGCCGGTTGTCTGCTCACGGAAATACTTCATGTCTCCGGGAAGGTTCCACAGCAACTGGTTCCTGCGGCCGATGGCCTGGTTGTCGGCAATGGCGACGATAATGCATTTTTCCATAACTTTATACGGCAACGGGGGCTTTGATGGCAGGCCACGGGTCGTAGCCTTCCAGGGTAAAATCTTCGTAACGGAAATCGAACAGGGACTTGACGTCCGGATTCAGCCGCATCTTCGGAAGCGGGCGCGGTTCGCGGCTCAGTTGAAGGGCGACCTGGTCGAAATGGTTCCGGTAAATGTGGGTGTCTCCCGTCGTGTGGATGAATTCGCCCGGTTCCAGTCCGGTCACCTGGGCAATCATCAGGGTCAGGAGCGCGTAGGACGCAATATTGAACGGCACCCCCAGGAAGACGTCCGCACTGCGCTGGTACAGCTGGCAGGACAGGCGGCCGTCCGCCACATAGAACTGGAACAGGCAGTGGCAGGGAGGGAGCGCCATGCGGTCTACCTCCGCCGGGTTCCAGGCACTGACCAGCATCCTCCGGGAGTCGGGATTCCGGCGAATCGTGTCGATTACCATTGAAAGTTGGTCGATCGCCCTCCCATCCGGTGTCGGCCAGGAGCGCCACTGGTGGCCGTAAACCGGGCCGAGAGCCCCGTTCTTGTCAGCCCATTCGTCCCAGATCGTGACGCCGTGATCCTGCAGGTATTTCACGTTGGTGTCGCCGGCGATAAACCACAGGAGTTCGTAAATGATGGACTTCAAATGTACTTTCTTGGTCGTCAGCAGGGGGAAGCCCTCCTGCAGGTCGAAACGCATCTGGTAGCCGAACACGCTCTGCGTGCCCGTGCCCGTACGGTCCTCTTTCAGGACGCCGTTCGAGCGGATGTGTCTCAGCAGGTCCAGGTATTGTTTCATGGGCGGAATTTTTCAGCAGCAAATTTACGAATTATTTGTATATTTGTGAAGAACACGCCAAAACACTTCAAGATATGGAAATCATTAAAGAACTTTGGGGCAAGGCTCCGGACGGAAAGGACATCTTCCGCTACACCCTGAAAAACACTTCCGGCGCCTATGTCCAGCTGGGCAGCGTCGGAGCCGCCATCGTCTCCATCGTCGTTCCGGACAAGGATGGCAACCTGGGCGATGTCGTGTTCGGATACCCGAACCCCCTCGATTATTTCGGCGACGGCCCCTGCGCCGGTAAAGTCCCCGGCCGTTTTGCCAACCGGATTGCCAAAGGCCGGTTCTCCCTGGACGGCCAGGAATACACCCTCCCCATCAACAACGGGCCGAATCACCTGCACGGCGGTCCCGAAGGATTCCAGAACCATGTCTGGGACAGCCGCATCGAAGGAAACGCCGTGGAATTCATGTACTATGCAGAAGACGGCGAGGCCGGCTATCCGGGCAACCTGAAAGCAGTCGCCCATTATGAGTGGAGCGAAGAAAACGAGCTCAAGCTCATCCTGACGGCGGAGACGGACGCCCCCACCATCGTGAACCTCACGAACCACGTCTATTTCAACCTGGACGGGGAAGGTTCCGGTTCCGTACTGGACCACAAGCTGGAACTCAATGCCTCCCAATACCTTCCGACCGACGAGACCCAGATTCCGCTCGGAAAGCCGGAAGACGTGGCGGGAACGCCGATGGATTTCGTGGAAGCCAAGCCGATCGGGCAGGATATCCAAGCCGATTTCACGGCTCTCAAGATCGGAAAGGGGTATGACCACTGTTTCCTGATCGACGGCGCCATGCCCGGCCAGCTGACACCGGCCGCAGAACTCTGGGCCGCCAAATCCGGCCGCAAGGTCGAGATCCTGACCACCCAGCCTGCCGTCCAGGTCTACACCGGAAACTGGCTCAAAGGCTGCCCGAACGGCAAGACCGGCCATGCTTTCGAAGACTATGAGGCCGTGGCCATCGAATGCCAGCATACTCCCGATGCCCCGAACCAGCCGGATTTCCCGACAACGGTCCTCCGTCCGGGCGAGGTGTATGAAGAAGCGATCATCTGGGTGTTCACCGCGTAGCGGCTTCCAGCATCCTCAGAATTTTTTCTTGCGGAGCGTCCTTCAGAAGGACGCTCTTTTCGCGTGACAGCAGGTACATGGAAGGAATCGCCCGCACATGGTAGTTCATGTCCCGCCGGATGGCATAGTTATGGTCATAGCCGTTGATCCAGGCGGCCGGATAGCTGTCGGCATGGGCCTTCCAGTCCTCAATTTCCCGGTCGATGTACACATCCACCACCTGCAGGCGCCCTTCCCGGAGCAGGGAGGCAACCGTTTCGGACGCCGCCATCGTTTCCGTCATCTCCCGGCAGGCCTCGCAGCCCGGATTGCCGAAGATCAGCACCGTATATTCGGCCTTGATGCCGTACAGGGTGCGGACCCGCCCCCGGGTATCCGTGAAGGAAAAATCGGCGGCCGGCGTCCCGACCCGGTTCAAGGCACACATGCGGGCATCCCATTCATATCCCGCACGGAGCCCCTTTTCCACCAGGTCCGAACGGCCCAGTCGTGAAACGAACGGCAGGTACAAGTCCTCGTTCCGACAAGAACTGTTGGCGTCATACAGGTATTTCGTCGTCAGCCGGACCATTTCCTCGAACACCGTCGAGGCCGTATCGTGCCGCTCGAAAGCATCCAGGCGGTCATACAGCCGGGCAGTAGCCGCTGCACCGTCCTCAAGCGGAAGCCGGTCCAGCAGTGTCGCCCAGAGCCCCATCTGTTCCTCCAGCTTTCAGGACGGGACGCCGTTGACCGTCACGGAATCACAGGGCCAGGTCGCCGCCGTGTCCGTAAAGGCATCCCAGAAATGCAGGATGGCAAAACGGGCCCTCTCTCCCGGATCCGTGTATATGCCCGGGACCTCCACTGCCGGAAACGGCCGTGCAACAGGTGCCGGAACAGTTTTCCCGCCCCGCGGTCCGCAGGCCGGGAGAAGGAAACAGGCCAAAAGGAAGAATGTTAACCTTCGCATTTCTCTTCAGGCGTCAGGTTTGGACGAATCCGCCAGGGTAAGATCTCGGAGAAGAGTGTCTTCTTTTTATCTTCAGGACCCGGCGGGCATATACAAAATTAATCATTTTTTATTAGTTTTGTACAATGCATCCATCTTGGAAAGCTATTTTTGCTGTCTCATGAAAAAATGCCGGATACTTGGCCTTTGCGCCGCCCTGTTTCTTTGCTGGAACGCTTCCGCCCAATTTTTTTCGGCGGGCGATGACCCGTATGTCCGCTGGTGGCAAATCCAGAGCCGGCATTACCGCATCCTTTATCCGGAAGGGACCGACTCCCTGGCCCGCGCCTATGTGCGGGCCCTGGAACAATGGCAGCCATCCGTAGGCATCAGCACCGGCATGGAAGCCGGAGGGCTGCAATGGGGAACCACCCCGGTCATCCTGCACCCTTTCACCAACCATTCCAACGGAGCCGTCACCTGGGCCCCGAAACGGATTGACCTATACTCGCTTCCCGAAGCATACGGGACCCTGCCCCTGTCCTGGATGACCCAGCTGGCTGTCCATGAGTCCCGACACCTTGCCCAAATGCAGTTCCCCTACCGGAAACCCTTCCGGTGGCCGCACTACCTCCTGGGAGAAATGTGGACGGGGGTCCTGGCGGCCCTGTTTCCGAACCAACCCCTGCTGGAAGGGGATGCCGTCGTGGCGGAAACCGCCCTGACCCAGTCCGGACGCGGTCGAAACGCCGATTTCCTCAACTACTACCATGTCGCCTTCGACCAGGGAGACTGGCGCGACTGGTATCAATGGGTATACGGTTCCTTCCGGAAAGAGGCGCCCGACCATTACACCACCGGGTACATGACCGTCGCCGGGATGCGGTATTTCCATGACATGCCCGATTTCACCGCCGCCTACTTCGACGAAATCCTCCGCCGGCCCCTGCCGGTCGCCTCACTCCAGCGCTTCATCAAAAAAACCACCGGAAAGCCTTTCCGCCAGGCCTACCGGGACATCCTGGAAGGATTCCACGGCATCTGGGCGGCAGAAGCGGACGCCCGCGGCCCGTACATGCCCATGGAACAGGTTTCCCGAACGCCCTCCTTTGCCACCGACTACGTCGGATGTGCCTATTCCGGAGGCCGGCTGTATGTGCTGAAAGAGGGCAAGGCCACCTCCCGACGGCTCATCACACTGGAAGAGGACGGGACGGAACATGACCTGGGACCATTCGCCCCGGAAACCAGCTCCCTGTACGACGATGGCGGGGAAACCCTGTACTGGTCCGAGTCTGTCCCAGACCTCCGATGGACGCTCGGCGGAGCCTCCGTCATCCGGTCCCTGGATCCCGGGACCGGGCGGAAAAAGACCCTGACCCGCACCGGACGGCTGTACAATCCCGTTCCTTCCGAAGACGGATCACAGCTCGCCATCCTGGAATATCCCTCCGTCGGAGCCTCCCGCCTGCTGGTCTACCGGGCCGATTCCTTTGACAAGCCCGTCCGGACGATACCCGCTCCCGGAGTTCAGTTGACAGAAGTCACCTGGATGGGAGAAACCCTCTATGCCATCGGCGTTGACGACCGGGGATTCAGTCTCTGGCGCCATGACGGACGGTGGACCTGCCTCCAGGAGCCGTCCTACCAGTCCCTGGAAAACCTCGGCACGGGCGACGGATTCCTGGAATATGTCAGCGACCGGGAGGGTGTGAAGGAACTCTACCATTATTTTCCCGACAACGGAAAAACCTACCGTATCACCTGCACCCGGTACGGAGGAAATGACTATGTGGAAGCCGATGGCTGGCTGTATTACACCTCGCAGACCCTGTCCGGAAGCCTCATCTTCCGGACGGCGCTGGACTCGCTCCGCCCTGTGGAAGTGGACCCGCTCGTTGTCCGGAAAGACCCCGTTGCCGATGAGCTCTCCCGCCAGGAGCGGGAAATGGTCCGAAACGCCCCTCCGGCCGACGAGACCCTCGGGGCTCCGAAGCGCTACCGCAAGGGCTTGCACCTCCTGAAATTCCACTCCTGGGCGCCCCTGTATTTCAATTATGACAACATCTCCTCGCTCAGCCTGGACCTCAGTTATGAAACCGCTTCTCCAGGCGTGACAGGCTTGTTCCAGAACGAACTCGGGACCGCCTCCGGCTTTATCGGCTATTCCGCCCACAAGGACCCCGACGGAAATGCCCCCTGGCGTCATTCCGCCCATGCCCAGTTCACTTATACCGGGCTGTATCCGGTCCTGGAAGCCAGCGCGGATTTCAACGACCAGGCCCTCTACCAATATGGATTCCGGGAATACCGCCAGGAAGAGGACTATTCCCTCTCTACGACCGGGAAGCCCCTTTCGGGGCCGGCTTTCCATGGTTCCGTCGCGGCCTATGTCCCCTTCCACTTCAGCCGGGGCGGCGTCCAGCGTGGCCTCGTCCCGCGGATTTCCTGGTCCGCCTCCAACAACCGGTTCAACGCCAGCCGCGTCGTCATGACCCCGGCACCGGGCTTCGAAGGCCTCCCCGGCGGAAGGAACCTTACCGGAATCGAGGAGGGGGACAATGTCCTGATGCAGACCGTCAGTGCCTCTGTCAGGGGTTATTCCATGCTGTATAGCGCAGACAGCCAGACGTACCCCCGCCTTGGCATCGGTGCGGAGGCCGGATATCGGTTCCGTCCGCGGCTGACCGGCGTGTACGCCCCGGTCTGGTATGGGTACCTGTATGGCTACCTGCCCGGAGTCACGCCTGTCCAAGGACTCCGGCTGACCGCCCTCGCCCAACGGCAGCAACGGAACGGAAGGGTTTTCGGCGAAAACCAGGTCCAGATCCTTCCCCGGGGGTTCCAGACCACGGCGGGCAGCTATCTGGCCCGGCACAGCACGGTCCAATGGAAAGTGACGGCGGACTATGCCATACCCTTCAGCCTGGGCGACCTGTCTTTCCTCAGCCCCGTCGCATACATCCGGAATTTCCTCCTGATTCCGCACGCCGACTATACCCGCTGCAGCCTGGGCGACCTGTTCAGCCTTGGCGCCGATTTCACGGCCGAACTCGGCAACCTGGTCTGGTTCCCCTTCGACTGCTCCGTCGGCGTGACGGTGAACCGGCTCGACGGAAGCCTCCTTCCCGCCCTTCAGGAAGCGGAACGGGCGGGGAAATCCCCCTGGCAGGCAGGGCTTATTTTCAGCATGGATCTTTAGGCTCCCCGGGCGAGTTTTTCCAGGAAAAGTTCCACGGAAGGCGGATCCAGGAACCGGCACAAGCCTGAAGCGGTCTGCTCCCTTACCGGAAATAACGGCTCAGCCAGGCGGCGTCCACCTGGGCGAATCCCGGCTCGGGCGCCACATCCGGATGGCGGGAGAGGATACCGCGGGCGTCTTCGTAAACGTTGAAACCGATGTTGACAACTTGCAACTGGCCGTCCAGCGGGAAAGAGAACACGAGTTCGTTGTCCGCCCCTTCCATGCGGTAGAATTTCAGCGGAGCGTCCAGGAAATCATCCCGGCGGTGCTTTTCGGCGAGTTCCATCCGGGTCACATGCTTGCACATCTCAAGCGTCACATCGTCCAGTCCCGCCTCGTGAATGTTGACTTTCTCCACAAGGTCCCCCACTTCCCGTACCAGCCGGAGCGTATAACCTTCCAACGCCTTTACCGCTTCTTCGACGGCCTGGGGCGGTTCCTCTCCACCCGGAAGCAGCCACACCATCAGGCGACCTTCCGGATCATGGTAGAGTGTCTGGTATTTCAGCAGGTTGCGCGTCCCGCAATGCGGACATTCCCAAACGAATAAGGAACCGTCCCGGACCCGGGACTTGAGGTCCGGATCCAGGGCGGTATTGATGCTCGGATAAGTCTCGACGGAATGCGCCTGGCTGCAATGGCTACAGTTTGCGCGCACCATCGCTGATCACAACATTGTAGATCTTCGGAGCGTGGCCGAACTTCTCGGTGAACTGGCTGACAGCAGCCTCGATGAAGGCGTCGTACAGTTCTTCCTTCACCAGGTTGATCGTGCAGCCGCCGAAACCGCCGCCCATGACACGGGAACCGGTGACATCCATCTTGCGGGCCAGTTTGTTCAGGAAATCAAGCTCTTCGCAGGACACCTCATACAGGCGGCTGAGGCCGAAATGGGTCTGGTACATCATCTCGCCCACGGTTTCATAGTCACCGCGTTCAAGGGCGTCGCAAACATCAAGGACGCGCTGTACCTCACCGATCACATACTCCGCGCGGAGGAAATCCTCCTCGGGAATCTCTTCGCGGACCTCATCCAGCCAGACA
>JAGAHD010000073.1 GCA_017627255.1 Bacteroidales bacterium
CGGAGGCGGTGGACCGGGTGGAGAAGGCCCGCCGGGCGGGGCAAAACCCCCTGGAGGCGGAGCCCGCCCTGGAAGAAATCTATCGCCTGATCCATGCCCTGCCCGGCCAGGCGGCGGTGGATCCCAGGATGACGGAAATCGGATCCATGATCTATGCCGTCAAGCCCGGGGACGGTTCCGCACGGGAGCAGGCCGCCTCCTGCCAGCGGGTGCTGGGGGGCCTGGCCAATATCACGAAGGAATATGCCACCAAGCGCTACCGCTCCAACGTCATCAACTGGGGCATGCTTCCCTTCCAGATGGATGCGGATCCGGATGCCTTTGAGGTGGGGGATTACATCTACATCCCCGGCGTGCTGCAGGCGCTGGCTGGAGAAATGAAGGCCATCCCGGCCTTCGTGCTGCGGCCGGAGGGCGTCCGCACCCTGACCCTCTCCATCGCCGAAATGACGGAAGAAGAGAAGCAGATCGTTCGCGCCGGCTGCCTTATCAATTACAATCGCCAGCGGAAAGGGCTGTGAAAGGGCCACGGCGGGCTGGCTTCCGGGACAAACAGAATACCGTGAATTTACAGGGGCGGCAGCCCCTTTTCTTTGTGGAAAAGTGGACATCCGGCAGGTTTTATGGTATGATTTGGATGGGGAGGAATGCCCTTTTTCGTGGTGGAATCAAATACCTCCCACCGGCCCGTTCCAGGGAGCGAAAGGCGCCCGCGAAGGCCGGAAAATCAATCAGGAACCGAAGGAAACGGAATCGTGCCGAGGGCCGTTCCGGGGATGTTGGGGATATAGCTCCGTAAAATGGCAAGGCTGAAACAGGCCTCGTCCGGCGGAGCTATGTCCGTTTTCTGGAGACCGACCCGGAAAGATTTTTCCCTGCGGCAGGAGCTGTTTTCGGGTCAGGGCGAATCCAGGATAGGATTGTTACGGAAGAAAAGTTTGAAACTCGTAATGCGAGGCGCCCATAATGGAAAAGGGTACAGCAAACAAGCCGTTTTTAGACGGCTATTGGAGGAGCGTGATATTAAGCAGTTGCAGCCGGAGGATCCTCCTTGATGGTGTATCCCCGGAGACGAAGCAACTCAAGGGCTTGTGCTTTTGTTAAGATCTTGTTCTTGTCAACGGGACGCGAGTCAGCGAGGAAGCCTTTATCAGAGTAAGGTTCCAGTTTGCTTAGTATATTCCAGATAGCGGTCAGGAGCATACGGCAAACTGCGATAATGGCCTTCTTGTGACCCCGGCGAGCCTTGATGCGCCGGTAACGTTCCCTGAATTCGGGGTGATCCTTCGAGCGGAGCAAAGCGTTAGCGACCTGAACAAGGAGAGGTTTTAAATAAGTACCAGCCTGGGAGATTCGAGTACCTTTGACCGTCTTAGCGCTCTTATCGTTGCGCGGACAGCAACCTGCCCAAGAACTGAGGTTCTTGGCCGTCGGGAACACGGACATATCAGCCCCGATCTCAGACAGTACGCCAATTGCTGTCATTAGATCATGGTTGAAGCCCGGAACGGTACGCAGGAGCTGGAGCGGCATCGAAAAGGGTTTGACTAATTTGGTAATTTGATCTTCGATTTCCTTCAGGTGCTTATTAATCTCATTGATGTGGTCGAGGCATTGCCTGAGCTTAACAGCCTGTTCTTTGGAAATCGCACCGTCAACGGCGGCTTGAATCTCCTCGGCTGAGTGCTTGCAACGTTTATCAATAAAGGGGGTTACATCGAAAGTTTCACCTGGATGTTGGAGAATGTATTCGGTTATAGACCGGGAAGATTTACCGAAGACATCTGAGAACACATCATCCAGTTTGAGATTGGAAACAGTAAGGCAGTTAAGTGCGCGGTTCTTTTCGCCGGTTTTCATGTTGATCAGTTTGCCACGATACCGCATAAGATCACGCAATTCACGGATTGCGGGCGGTGGAATAAAGGAAGGCCTGATCATATCATGCATAAACAGGTTGCAGATCCATTTTGCGTCTTTACGGTCTGTTTTGTTTCCTTTCTGAGGTTTCGTGTACTTTGGGTGAGCCAGCGTGACAAGGCAGGTCTTCTCAAGCACATTGAACACAGGAATCCAGTACTTTCCAGAGGATTCCATGCAGACTTCCTGACATTTGTTGTCCGCAAGGAATTTACTGAGCATCTTAAGTCCCGATGTAAAGCTGGAGAAGCGGTTTTCCTTATAGCTGGTGATTCCCATTGCATCCGTTGTGCCGATGCAAACGTAGATCCAAGTTTTATGGACGTCGAGCCCGGCACATTTAGAACGAATAATGTCGAAAGGCACGCAATCCCTCCTGTAAGAGTATTACAGGATCGGCATTGACTGGTCGTCCGGCGAAATCGAGTCGATTCGGAAGAGATAAGTTTACGGGCTACTGGAATGCGCCATTCGTTGATGCCTTTACGGACGACCGACACCATATAAATATGCGGGGAAGCCGCTATACCGCCCCGCCACTCACCTCCACGGGTTCTGTAGTATACCGACCCTGCAGGTACAGTATAGCATATCGAAGGCCGGGAGGGTGCCTCGCACGAGTTTCATAACCTCGTCGGTGCCTTTCGGCAGAAAGGCGGATTATAAATATGAAAGTCATCATTCTGAACGGACCGATGGGCGTTGGCAAGACCGCTGTCGGGAAAGCCATAGCAGATCAGTATCCCGGAACTGCCTTTATAGACGGGGATTGGTGTATGGATATTCATCCTTTCGTTGGCAGCCG
>JAGAHD010000074.1 GCA_017627255.1 Bacteroidales bacterium
ACATCTCATGGAGTTCCCCTCCCTCGAGGATGGATTTCACCACCTGGTCGGAAGAGACATCCCAAGCGTCACCGCCGGTGAGCGGATTCCGCGGATGCCAGGAGAAGGTGACGATGCCGCCGCGTTCGACATGGGTCTTCGCCGCCTTCCGGATCAGCCCGAAATCGACGCTGTCGAGGTTGGCCTTGTCGCCCATCTCGATGCCGCCGAGGTCGAAGCCCACGATGGCGGGATACATTCCCGTCACGGCCTTCACGTCCGAACGGGTCAGGGAATCGGTCTCCCAGTCCTCAACCTTCCAGGCATGGCCGTAGGACAGGTCATCTTGGTGTCCGTACAGGATCTCTCCCTTCTCCACATGGGAGAAGAGGGTATGGACCAACTGGTCCTTAGGGGTTTCCATAGGCTTCTTGTTGCCAGTGGAGCAGGCGGTGAGAGCCAGCATAGCGAACAGGGCAGCAGCGTGCTTCATAAACAATTAGTTATCAATCATTTATCATAAACCGTCTGGTAGATTTTCACCAGACGAAAAGTTGCAACTCACTCAACATCAATCATTTACATGCCCCCCCCCTAAAAAGTAGGGGCACTGTCGTACACGGACTGGAGGGTGTAGGCGGGATCGGTGGTGAAACGCGCTTTTACAAGAACGTCCACGACTTCCTTGCTGTTTCCGATATAATTACCCGTGCCATGGTTGATATAGCCATGCCTTTCCTTGCCGTCCCCTTCGGATCCGTTGTCCCACAGGTAGCAGGGAAGGCCGTAAGTCTTGGCAGCCTTTACGATGTACTCCATGTAATAGAGATAGAAAGCCCAGGCCCGGCTGTTGGATTTCGCCCGCATGGAGCAGCCGAATTCGCCGACATAAACGGGCACATTCCTGGAGACATACTTTTTGTACAAGTTGCCGAACACCGACTTCACATGGTCCTCATCACCGCCCTCGGCCTTCAGCCCCGTTTTCCCGGTATGTCCCCAGTCGGAGTACTGCGCATCGCCGATGGTATAGTCGGAAGGATCATAGAAATGGACGGACAGCATGAGCCGGTTTGCCGCATCCGTCGGCATTTTCATGTACTTTTCATATTCCGGATTCGCCGCATAGGTCGGGACGCCCAGCCAACGGGTGCTGTTGTTGCCGCCGGTAGCGCGCACGGCATCCACGAATACCTGGTTCCATTCGTTCAGGATGTTGCACTGCTTGGTGGGATTGGCCCGGAAAGCCTCGCTCCAGCCCCATCCGCCGTCGTTGATCTCATTGAAACCTTCCAGGATGAGCCAGTCGCCGCAATCCTTGAACTGATTGGCAATCTGGGTCCAGACGGCCTTGATCTCGGTCTTGATGGTCTCATTCAGCGTGGCATTGGTCGCCGCATTCTTGATGTCCAGCCACTGATAGTCATTATCAACGCCATGGTTCTCATCATGATGCGTATTCACAATCACGTTCAGGCCGGCTTCATGGGCCCACTGGGCCACTTCATACACCCGGCTGAGCCACGTTTCATCAATCTTGTAATCGGGAGCCGGACCGATCATTTTCAGCCAGGAGACGGGGATGCGGACGCTGGTGAACCCGGCCGCCTTTACACCGGTGAAGGTAGCTTTGGTCGCCTTGGAACCCTGCCAGGCCGTCTCGTTCGGATACCCTTCATTCGCCCCGGCCCAGGAGCCGTTGTAATAGGCGTCGAAATGATTGCCCATGTTCCAGCCGAGCCCCAGGGATTCCGAAAGCTTCCAGGCATCGTTGTCCAGCGGTTCCGGCCCCTTCTCCTTGCCCGCCTGGGTAATCACGACCTCGTCCTTGAAAGATCCGGAAGTGATGACCACGGTGGCACTTAACTCCTCATAGGAATCATTGGCCCCGGCCTTGAAGGTGAACTTCATCTTGTAATTTTTGAACTCGGTCTCCGTCACTTCAAGCCAAGCGGGGACTCCGCTCACCGCCGCCTTTTCCGGTGCAGTCACAATCACAGACGCCGATCCGCCAGCCTGTGCCACGGACAAGGCGTGCTTATCCAGCGTCATGGCCGTCGGAGCATCACTCGGAATCGGCGCAGCCTCCTGTTTTACGACCAGGGTTTTGGACAGGGAACCCGCCGAAACCTGGATGGAGGCAGTCCGCTCATTGGTATCCGCATTGGGAGAGACCTTCACCTGATAGGTAATCTTGTACGTCGTCGAATTGTAGGTACCGTCAGGAATGGTAATCCAGTCGGGTCTCGTGCCCACCGACGGACGGGTGGGAGACGTAACCGTCAGCGTATATTCACCGCCGGCAACGGGCGCGTCGATCTGCTCCAGGCTGAGGGTGATCTCCGAAGGTGCCGGCGTCGGATTGTCCTTGTCCCCTTCCCCGGGAAGCTGTTCCTTTTCCCCACAGGCCACCAGGAGGGAAAACACGGCGATCAATGATAATAACTTTCTCATGCGAACGATTTACTTTAATGAAGGCAGGGATGCCCGGTCCACGACAGCGCTGTTGCCCATAGCGGCTTTCCACCAGGCGTCGCTGGGCATGTTGCTTCCATACCAGGGCATGAAATAGAGCCACTTGGCACCGGCATTCCAGAAATCGGAAACGCCGCAGAAAGCCGTGTCCCCGTCCTTGCCGCACTCTCCGAGGGTCACCATCTTGGTGGGATAAAAACTCTGGATCTCCGTAAACTCCGTACGATTCTGCGAAGATGTGGCGCCGTACAGGTCGCGGGCGACGATATCCACATAGGAGTCGCCGGGATACCAGGCATTGTCCAGGTCGTACTTGGAGCTGTCTCCGTTATAATTCTGCGTCGTCCAGATCCAGATCAGGTTCCGGATGCCCTTGGATTTGAAATAATCAAACATGGTCGTCCAGAGCTTCTTGTAGGTTTCCGCCCCGTCATAGCCCCACCAG
>JAGAHD010000075.1 GCA_017627255.1 Bacteroidales bacterium
ATCGACCATATCAACTTTTCCCGCCAGGCGCAGAACGTCCTGAGCATCACCGTGATGGAAGCCACCCGGATGAAGAGTCCTGAGGCGGCGCCCCACCATCTGCTCCTGGCTCTCTGCCGGACCACGGACAGTTACGGCCAGGCCTACCTCCGCGCCCGAGGCATCGACTACGGGCGGATGCTCGCCTACATGGAAGACGAAGGAATGCTCCGTCTTCCCCGTCCCGAACAGCCGGCGGACCAGGACGGGAGCGACACCTCCGAAGAGGGAGGTGCCGATGAAAAGAAGAAGGAAATTGACATCGATGAGTTCGGCTACGACCTCACCAAGGCGGCCCGGGAAGGCAAGCTGGACCCGGTCGTCGGGCGTGACATGGAGATTGCCCGCGTCATCGAGATCCTCGGACGGCGCAAGAAAAACAACCCCATGCTGATCGGAGAGCCGGGCGTCGGCAAATCTGCTATCGTGGAAGGCATCGCCCTGAGAATCGCCTCCGGGGAAATCTCCCCCGCCCTCGCCAAGAAGCGCATCCTGTCGTTGGACATCGCGTCAGTCGTCGCCGGTACGAAATACCGGGGAGACTTCGAGAAACGCCTCAAGGCCATTATCAAGGAAGCCCAGTCCGACCCCGACCTCATCCTCTTCATCGACGAGTTCCATACCATCGTAGGAGCAGGTGGTGCTTCCGGCAGCCTCGATGCCGCCAACATGCTCAAGCCCGCCCTCGCCCGCGGGGAAATCCAGTGCGTCGGCGCGACGACCATGGACGAATTCACAAAGATCGTCGAGAAGGACGGCGCCCTGGACCGCCGGTTCCAGAAAATCGTCGTCGAGCCGACCGATGTGGCCCAGTCCATCGAAATCCTCCGCCAGCTCAAACCCCACTACGAAGAATTCCACCATATCACCTATACGGACGAAGCCGTCGAGGCGGCTGTCCGCCTCACCGACCGGTACATCACGGACAAATCCCTTCCCGACAAGGCGATAGACGCCCTGGACGAGGCCGGGTCGATGGTCCGCCTGTCCCTTGCCAAGAAACGGGGTCGGACCGATGTCGTCGATGCCGAAGACATCGCGTCCGTCGTCTCCAAGATGACGGGCATCCCAGTCAACAAGGTTGCGGAATCTGAAGGAAACCGCATCCTCCGCATGAAAAAACGCCTCCAGGGCCGCATCATCGGCCAGGATGAGGCCATCGACACCGTTGCGCGGGCCATCCAGCGCAACCGGGCCGGGCTCAAGGACCCGCACCGTCCTATCGGCACGTTCCTGTTCTTCGGCCCCACCGGAGTCGGCAAGACCCAGCTCGCCCGTTCCCTGGCCGAGTATCTCTTCGACTCCGAAGAGAATATGGTGCGGATCGACATGAGCGAATACATGGAAAAATTCTCCGTCTCCCGGCTTATCGGAGCGCCTCCGGGATACGTGGGCTATGAAGAAGGCGGCCAGTTGTCCGAACGCGTACGGCGGAAACCCTATTGCGTCGTACTCCTGGACGAGATCGAGAAAGCCCATCCCGACATCTTCAACCTGCTGCTGCAGGTCATGGATGAAGGACGCCTCACCGACAGCAACGGCAGGACCGTGGATTTCAAGAACACCATTGTGATCATGACATCCAACGTGGGCAGCCGGGAAATCGAGGAATACGGCAACGGAATCGGCTTTTCGACAGCCGGCAGGAACCTGACGGCAGACCGGCAGAACCTGGTCGCCAAGGCCGTCAAGAAGGCTTTTCCCCCGGAATTCATCAACCGCGTGGACGAACAGGTCTATTTCAACTCCCTGTCCCGCGAAGATCTTGAACAGATTATCGACATCGAACTCAAGGACCTCCGGGAGCGTGCCCTCGAATCCGGATACAAAATCAATGTGACGCCCTCCGCCAAGCGCTTCGTCGCCGAAGCCGGGTATGACCCTGCATACGGGGCACGTCCCCTCAAGCGGGCCATCACCAAATGGATTGAAGATCCCGTATCGGAGTTCATCATCTCCGACCGCATTCTCGTGTCCCGCAAAAAGGGTGCGGGAGACGTCCGGACGCTGAAAGTGGGCCTCTCACCCGACAAGGAGCACATCACCGTGGAACTCAAAGCGCAGTGACGTTCTCAACCTCGAGACCGAGCTCGTCAATCATGTCCTGAAGGGCCTGGAAGGAGATATCCGAAGAGAGGAAGGAACCGAGGGCGTCGATGTTGTAATCTGTGTTTCTCATGGTACTTGCTTTTTGATTTCTGATGCAAAGATACCGCCAGCTTGCGCTAAACTATTGCGCAAGCTGGTTTTTTTTTGCATTTTCTCAAAAAAACAAGGAAGTCAGCGGAGCATCTTCACGACGTCCTCCCGGGACGCAGTCGGGACAACCGACAGGATATGGTCCACCAGGCACTCGAGCGATTCGTCCGGTGAATGGTCCGTCCGGAGCGGATCCGCATCCTCAGCAAACGGGAATCCGGGAAAACCGGCCATCGGCACCTCGTCTTTCCGGAACAGGGCCTCCGGCATGCAGAATGACGAAACCTGCCAGCCGGCATACTGGAGCGTCGGGCCCCGGTACACCCGGGTGATATCCCCCGTCACCACCCGGCACTGGTGCTGGAGACGGGTCATGGCGGCATCCGCGGCACTTTTCTTCACCCCGAGAAGAGTCCGGACCTCCCGAATCGTGATACTCCCGTTTTCTGCAAGATACGCAAGGATCCTCTCCCCTTCCGCGTCCGGGCTGAGCCGGGAGCGTTGCCAGTTCATCAGTTCCCGATACCACTCCACCGTCGCGAAGGCGGCCTTGCCGCCGAACAGGAATTTCCCGTAGGCAATGTCCCCTTCGTGGAGACATTCAATCTTCCAGTCCCAGGGGCCAAGCGGATCTTCGTCCCCGTCAAACCAGCAGCCCGGCCGGGTGAGGTCCTGGATGGAATAACCTGGAATCCGGTTGGAGAAAAAAGGAACGATACCCAGCCTGCGGATGGTCCTGGCCATGGTTTCCGGGCTGGAAACAGGATGAAGGGATGAAGTCATGACTGGGGACTTTGATCAGGCAGGCGACCGGGACGCCGCATCTGGACATGGGGAATACCATCCTCCAGAAACTCTCCTGAAGAGACGGTAAATCCCTCCTTTTCATAAAAGCCGACCACATACACCTGCGCTTCCAGATACAGGCTCTCCGCCCCCATCCTGCCCACGGCATACGCCACGCCGTCCTGCAGGATCCGCTGGCCGAGGCCGACTCCCCTTTCCGTCGTCACGACACGCCCAATCTGCACCGTCCCCGGTTCATCGGACTTGGGATACACGCGGAGGTATGCCTTCACCCGGCCGTCCTCTCCCCGGTAAAACAGATGGACAGCCCCATAATCCTTCCCGTCCGCCTCCGGATACGGGCAGTTCTGCTCCACGATGAAAACGGCCTCCCGTGCCCGGAGAATCTCGTAGAGTTCTTCGGCAGACAGTTCCGGAAACGTTTTGGTGATAAGGTCCATATATGCAAAGATAATCGTTTTGCGAAGAAATAACAAGGAAGCCCCTGTGCGGGGTCGTCCAGAAACGCTAGAACCGCCTCATTATAAATCAGATCAAGCCAGCTTCGGTGCACCGTTTCCGACCCGTTTTTCATGCCGATAACGAGCATTATCGGAAGTTGCCTGAAATCGAGCAGAAAGTAAACATAAAACAACCTAAAATATGATTCGCCGTAACAAGAAAACACGGAAGTATCAGACCCCGCGTGCCGTGGTGACGCACGTGGTGTTTGAGAGCAATTTCTGCCAGACCGTACGGTTCAACGTACAGGTCGACGAATTGCGGAACATCAACAAGGAGGTCGAGGCTGGGACATCCAATGAACCTCTGTATTTCGAATTCTAACCTGAAA
>JAGAHD010000076.1 GCA_017627255.1 Bacteroidales bacterium
AGATACCGGACTCTCTGGACAACCGCCTCAGAGGATATCCTTCATCAAGAAGCTTCATACATCGAAGTTTCTCCTCAAAAGAATGTTTCTTATACATAAATTCCCATTGGTTGGTGTCCAACTTTTGGGGGGCATGTCAAACGTGGGGGTCACTTTGCTGCGGAATTTCCACCCAACAACCAAATACTGCTCAATCACTTTCCTTACCCCTCATCAGAAATGATTCTTCTATGATAGAACAGAATCCGCAACTAAAAAGGCTTATAAGGACTCTTCCCAACCGAAAATGTCTTTTCCACTTCTCTCCTCAGTAGGAAGCTCGATACGGGCAACAGCGGTATTGACGACGTCCACGAATCCAACGCCGCCGACAATGTTAGTGGGGATGGTGACCGGTTCCACGATTTCTGGGTAGTATCCATTAGAAGAGATAGTTCGCAGAGAACACAAATAATAATACGCCTCCTGCGAACAATGGCTTAGGCGGACTTCCAGACGGTGCTCTGCTCGGCATCTGTCAAGGCCACGAGACTCAATTTCATCATAGCCCAGTTGTTGGACTAAAAGATCGGAAAGAAGCTTGAAGTCAGGGCCCTCATCATTCCAGGAGGAGAATGCGTTCATTCTCAGGTGTGCTATCCCGTTCCGGAACATCTGGTCAGAAAAGCATGCAAAGGCACCATTCCCGGAAAAACTGAACACATTCAAGTCTTCAGTCTGTCCCATGCCACCATCCAGAAGTACCGGATCGTCCATATCCAAGATATGTCGAGGGGCGTCCAGCGAAATGAAGATGTCCGGACCACCATCCATAAAAGAATAGGTTCCGTCGGAAATCTCCCGCATAGAGATGCAGTACCAGTTATCTTCCCCCCTCCGATCAGACACATCGGCCCGAACTTGAAGATACTGGTCGCTCCAATCCAAATGCTGGACGGAAACACGGGCAGTATCAACCTTGACGATTTCCACCGATTCCGGTACGGTCAGTTCGGCGGATGATGCCTTGAATGATCCATGATTCGCTTCAAACATCAACTTTACTTTGTCCCCGGGTTTGAGAGAAACCTGGAAAGAAACGGGAAGCTGTTGGTAATACGAAGGGTCGGTAAGTACCGACAGTAACCCGAACGGGAATGACGTTTGTTCTGAAGCAACTTCAGCACTCACGGTCACATCCGCTACTTCTTTTCCATTCACGGTGCAGACAACTCGGGCATCTTCCGCGGGTTTCACCAAACCATCCTCGCTGATTGAAAAACAGATGGTCTGGTTAGTGGAAGCCTGCTCCAGCCAGCCGACAACCATCAACTCGGGTTTCACCTGGCTGAAATCGTAGTCGATTGTATTGGTGCACGCCCCGCACAGAAAAAGTAGTATGGGTATGAAGAATCGTTTCATGCGATCAAAAGGTTCTGGTGTAACCGATGGAAGGGAAGAATGGAAGTAGGGTGATTTTCTTGAGACTAACTGAATGAATCTGCTGCCAATCACCCATCGTTCCGTCCGGGTTGGAAGTCCGTTTGTATTGCTCTTCATTCTCCTTCAGAACAAGGCTAGGATTCATGTGGTTATACACATTGTAAACACTCAAATTCCAGATTCCCTCGCCTCGATTATGCTTCCTGTGAAAATTGAAGCCCAGGTTCAAAGTATGGCTGGACGGCAAACGATAGTTGTTCCGCGAAGTAACGAGATCGGCATAGCGGAAAGAACTGGAAGGGGTTGTCATCACAATCCTCCGTTCCGGAAGCGTGGTTACACCGCCGGAAGCAAAACGCCAAGTGACGCTCAAATCAAACTTCTCATTGAATTTGTGATTCAGCACAAGATTAACATTGTGTCGGCGGTCATAACGGTACGGAAAGCGCTCTCCGTGGTTGATGGTCGGGAATAACCGGTCGCTTTTGGCCAGGGTATAACCCAGCCAGCCAGTGGTCTTTCCCATCGTCTTCTCGATGAAAAGTTCAATGCCCATTGCCCGACCGGTACCCACTTCCACCTTGTTCTCCCAACCGCTGGAATCGAACATGAATGCAACACCCTCCTTGTATTCCAGGACATTCCGCATATTCTTGTAATATCCCTCCAAAGAGAACTCCCAACCGGGAATGCCGGTATAATAGAGGCCGAGTGAATACTGGTCCGACGTCTCCGGCCGGATGTCCTTGGTGATGGGGACCCACAGGTCCACCGGAAGAGAAATCTGGGAGGAGGAAAGCAGGTGAACATACTGCGACATCCGGGAATAAGACAACTTTGCCGACCAATCCTCCGTCATCGCGACTTTGGCGCTCATTCGTGGCTCGAGGGACCAGTAGGTTTTTCCCTGTGTTCCAAAGAGGGATGCATGGAGTCCCGGATTCAGAGTCAGGCGGCTGCCGATGCGGACATCATCCTCGACATACAGGCTGACCTCGTGGCCGACCTGCTCGGAGTTGCTCTTCATGTTAATGGTGGTATCCAACTGGACGACACCGTCCACCGTCTCCCGGGCATAGGTGGTAAACGTTTCCGGGATGAAGTTGTGGTAGGTATAATCTGCTCCGAACCTGACCGTTTGGGAAGGAGACGGCGTATAATCGAAATCGACCTTCGCCACCCAGTCGCGCATGCCGGACCGATAGTCGAATTGATACCGGTTGTTTCCGAGGCTCCCGTCCAAGCCGGTCTCCTGAGAAACCAGGTCCGACTCTATCTTCATTTTATAGCGGTTGTAAGCCACCGTCGTGTTCGCAAAAAGTTTGGGGCCCATCACATGGTTCCAACGGAGCGCCGCCACGGTGTTTCCCCATCGGATGCCCAAGTTCTGGTTGTCCGCGATGTCCCCTCCCGTCCTACCGCTGCTGTAATTGTCCTGGTTGCGGAAATAGAAATCGTCCAGCCCATTGTAAACATTGAAATACAAACGGTCCCGGTCACTGAAACGATGCGAAAGTTTGGCATCTAGGTCATAGAAAAAATAGTTGCCGTCGAAACCAGTGAGCTTGATGACGGGGGTCAACAGAAGGGAGTGCATTCCCCGCGCGCTAACAGAGTAGGAAGTCTTGCCTTTCCAGATGGGCCCTTCCAAGTGAAACTTGTCGCTGATCATGCTCACGCCAAAACTCCCGTGAGTCTCGTAGAGGTTGCCGTCGTTCGTCCGCACATCGATGATACTGGAAATACGGCCACCGTATCGGGCGGGGAAAGAGCCCTTGTATAGGGTGACCTTCTTGACAGCCTCCGGCTGAAAGACGGAGAAGATGCCCAGCATGTGTTCCGCATTGTAAATGGGAATCCCATCCAGCAGAAGCAGGTTTTCATCCGGCCCGCCGCCACGGACATACAGGCCGGAAAATCCTTCCGTACCCCCCTGAACACCTGGAAGCAACTGGATGGTTTTCAAGACATCGGCTTCACCAAAGAGAGCTGGAGCGCTCTTGATAGCTGCAACGGGGACCTCGATGGCGCTCATCTTAGTGGCGGCGACGCCGGATTCCCGCTGGGCGGTTACGATGGCCTCTTCCAATGATGCACCTGGGCTTAACCTCACATTGATGGTCGTATCTTTCTGCACCCGGATCGAAATGGTCTTCGTCGTGTATCCTACGTAAGAATAAGTAACACTAACCTTATCATCCTTCCCGGGGATGGAAAGCGAGTAGAATCCAAAGTTGTTTGTCACAGCGCCGTCCTTTCCGGAAGTAACACCCGCACCGATGAGAGTCTCTCCCGATGCTGCATCCAGAATCAAACCGCTGATGGTTACCTTCCGGTTCTTCTTCAGGATTACATGCTTCCCTTTTATTTCATATCGGATATCCGATCCTTCGAATAGATGAGCCAACGCTTCTTCCAGCGTTGTCCCATTGGGTTGGCCCAATCTCCTTTCAAGCGGGAGAGAGGCATCGTATACGAAATGGATGCCGTACTTTTTCTCCAGCACGGCCATACCATCCCGCAAGCTCGTCTGTGCCCAAAGGACCGCCCCGACGAACAGGAAGGCCAGGGTCACGACAGTTTTCCTCATTTTTTGCATGCTTAGAAAGTCACACCAATTTTGGGGCCAATCGTCGTATTGATTCGTTTCTGCTCGTTCTTGTAATACGTAAACTTGACGGGTTGAAAATCCAGAAATACGCCGAAGGAGATTTTCCCGCCCTTTGTTCCGATATGACGGGAGACACCTAGGTCTATGGTTCCGAAAACATTGCCTTTCACGCCCAGCGTGTGATCCAGGTCCCTCAAGTATTCATACGCTGACATATCGATGGGGTCATATGCAGTACCAGTGGCGAGCACGGTATAGTGCAGAGAGGTATTCCTGAAAAAAGCATATCCCAAACGTACGCCAACAAAAGGAGTCCATTTCCGGTTCGGCAGGAAGTCGTATCGACCATAGACAAAGGGGCGATAAGCCGAATAATTATCCGTCCAGATACCAACATCCTCAATCCCGCTGGGAAGATCCATCCGGCCATTGAAGTTGATATAGCTAAGTCCGGCACCGGCGGAAAAATGGTCGTTGAACCGATATCCGCCAAAAAGATCGAATCCGTAATTGTTGGCCTTGAACTTATCGACTTTGAAACCATAAGACGCGTCTACGCCTATTTCATACTTTCTGATCTCCTGAGCGGAGAGTGAGGGCAGCAAACAGAAACAAGCCGCCATGAGAATTGCTATTCTTTTCATAATCTGTCTTTTACTCGCGGACAAGCTCTATTTCCAGGGCAAGTCCAATCAATTCCAAAATCTCATCTAAGTTATCCGTCGAGAATTCGCCCGTAAGCGATTTCCCGGTGGAATCGCCCTTCACCTGGAGGGAAACGCCATAGTAAGCCGACAGATCCTTCAATACGTCGTCAAGCGGCGTGGCGTCATACCGGAAGACACCGGTGGCCCAGGCCGACGGATTCGGCAGGGCGGTTTCCTCCAGCGTAGGGACGCCATCCTGCAGCAGGGCCGACTGGCCGGCGGTCAGAACGACACCTTCACCTTGGGGGCCATCGACACGAACCCGACCTTCGGTCACATCGACACGGTCCTCTGACACTTGGAAAACGGTTCCAAGAACCGTTACGGTCGCAGCGGGCGCTATCACGCGGAAAGGATGAGACTCGTCGCGGGCGACAGCATAATGCACCTTACCGGTCATCTCCACTTGCCGCGGCGCCTTATGCGGCTGATAGCGGAGGGTTGACCCGGGGGCCAGGGTGACATGGGTACCGTCCTTCAGGGTAAAGGCTTGTGCCAGATCGTAGGCATTGTATTCCGTCCATGTGTTTCGCCAAGAGAAGAAAACACCGAGTATCAGCGCTGCGGCGGCGGACATAGCCCAGAGCAGAATCCGCCGCACCTGGCGGCGGGAAGCCACGCCGGAGACCTTTTCCCAGGCTTTTTGCGTATCAAACATTCCCGGCCGGTAATGGCGGAGAACGAAAGAGAGTTTTTGTTCGTCAATCGGGTTCATACACCCATAAGACGCAACTCTCCGCAAAAAGTACCATCAGAAAAATGAAAAAATGAAGTCGAGCATTTGCGGCGCACCTTCCCGGAGGGTTTCCAGCGCCCGGGAGATATGGTTGCGCACGGTATGTTCAGAGAGGTTTAGTTCGTCAGCTATCTCCTTGTAGGACAATCCGTCCCGCTTGGCTAGCAGGAGGCATTTGCGACGCATTTCGGGGAGGGAATCCACGGCGGTCCACAAGCGGGCTTCCAAAGCAGAACGATCCTCCGCCTCGTCATCGGAAATGAGACTATCCAAGTCACTGGGCAAGGGTTCGTTCTTCCCCGTCCGGCGGAGCGCATCGATGCTGCGGTTCCGCACGGCAGAATACAGCCAGGCCTTGACGTTGGCCACCGGGTTCTCCTGCCGCCAAAGAGCCGTGAAACTCTCCTGAACCACATCCTCCACCGCATCTGGATCGCCCAGATAATGGAGCGCATACAGACACAAAGGGCGGTAATACGTCCGGAAAAGGGTCTCTATTTCCTTCGTCTGCAACATCTGCTACAAATGTACGAATAATAATTGTTTTGCTATTCTTGCCACAAAGCCTTACATTTGTGAATACGAACCACGACGGTTATGATGGAGGAAACGCATATTGTTGAGAACAAAACCATTTGGAAAGACGAGTGGCTGGAATGGATTTGCGGTTTTGCCAATGCGCAAGGAGGCATCCTGAATATCGGCACTTCGGATGATGGGACACCCGTTGGGCTGGCCGATATCAAATCTCTGCTGGAGAAACTCCCAAACAAGATCATCAATAAACTCGGTATCGTTTCTGATGTCAACAAGTGTTCTCTCAACGGCATCGATTACATTGAGATTGCAGTCCATCCAAGCAATGTGGCCATCACGTTGGATGGTGTTATCTACTACCGAAGCGGTGCAACCAACCAGACGCTTCGTGGTGAAGCGCTGGAACGTTTTCTTCTGTCCAAGATGGGAATGCATTGGGACGAAATGGAAATCCCCAACGCCACCGTTGAGAAGGACATTGACCGTGAGGCTGTCGACTACTTCCTGAAGAAAGCAATCGAAGAAGAACGACTGCCCAAAGATTCCATCAATGATGATACTCAGACCGTCCTTAAGAATCTACACTTGATTTCTGATGACGGTAAACTTCGCATTGCGGCCATCATTCTCTTCGGGACACATCCGGAGAAATATGTTCGAAGCATAGACTTCCGCATCGGCCGCTTCATCAGCGATGAATCCGACCTTCTTTTCCAGGACATTATCCAAGGAGATATTATCCGGATGGCCGATAGGATTATGGCTGTCCTCAGGTCAAAATACCTCGTTTCCTACATCGGTTACGAAGGTATGAAACGGACGGAGCCATTGGAAATTCCTGAAGCTGCCCTGCGAGAAATCATTTATAATTCCCTCATTCATAGGTTATACACGGGAACCTTTGTTCAGATGAAGGTATATAACGACCGTGTTTCCGTCTGGAACGAAGGAACCCTTCCCGAGGGCTTCCCCGTGGAAATGCTCTTGCAAGAGCATTCTTCACGCCAGCGAAATCCACTTATTGCTAATGTTTTCTTCCTTGCCGGCTTCGTAGAGACCTGGGGACGCGGTATCAAGAAGATTCGCAATTCTCTCCAAGGGGTCGGTCTTCCGGATCCGGTCTTCGAAGAGAACTGCGGCGGTGTCCGCGTCACTATCCAGCGCCCCCGTAACATCGCCAACCTTGGCGCAGTAGTTGGCGTA
>JAGAHD010000077.1 GCA_017627255.1 Bacteroidales bacterium
ACTTGTTCCCGGATGTTTTCCGACACCGGACGGGAGGAGAGGACAAGTCGTCCGATGCGGGCTTCCCGTCGGGCCGTGACAGCGCCCTCGCGGGAGTCCCATGTCACGGAGTCGCGCTCCTGCGCCCACCTTGCGAGATCGCCCGGATCCACCGGCGCGGCCAGGAAAATGCGTCCCGGGGCGCCTTTCCGGGCGTTAAGGTCCGCAACGGCGATCCATTCCGAGGCCGAAAGCGGGTCGTTTTCATCCATTTCGGCGAGGTCTCCGCCTGCCAGTTGGAAACACCCGTGTCCTTCCTTCCACGTCTTGGCAATCCGTTCCGGGTACGCAGCAGCGACAAGGACACCCGCTTCGTAGGGATCGACAGGGCCGTTGTCCGGAGCGGTCCGGAGCAGTGTCCGGTATTGTTCCGAGATTTTCAGGATGCGGCTCCAACGGCCCTCTTTGGCGCTCCTTCGAGCATCCCGGAGGGCGTTCAGGCGCCGGTCCAGGCCGGTATCTCCTTCTTGGGATAGCGGATCCTTTTCCTCCAGCAAGGCGGCAAGGTCGCATGCAAGTGCTTTTTGAACAGGCGTTTCCGCTTCAATGAGCATCCGGGCGATACGCGGATGGCAGGGCAGCGAGGCAAGCCGTTTCCCCCGGGAAGTGATTTGTCCATCGGCATCGAGGGCACCCAGGGTACGGAGCAGGTCCCTGGCCTGGGCGAGCCGGACGGGGGGTGGCGGGGTGAGCCAGGGGAGCCGCTGCGGACGGGATTCTCCCCAGGCGGCAATCTCCAGCACGGTCGGTGCCAGGTCCGCCTCTTCGATTTCCGGTTTCCGGGTCGGAGCCATCCGCTGTTCCGTCCCCAGACTCCACAGGCGGTAGCAGACTCCTTCCGTCAATCGTCCGGCCCGTCCGGTGCGCTGGTCTGCCATGTCTTTGCTGATGCGGACCGTTTCCAGGTGGCTGAGCCCGCGCTGCGGATCGAAAACCAGGTTCCTGAACAGGCCCGTATCCACGACAGTGCGGATTCCTTCGATGGTAAGGGAGGTTTCCGCGATCGGGGTGGCGAGTACGACTTTCCGTTCTCCGGGAGGGCTGGGGGCGATGGCTTCCCGCTGTTCATTGTTGGACAGGAGGCCGTACAGGGGGCACACCCGTGTCCTTTCCCCCAGCGTGCCGTCGAGCCGTTCGCGGCAGCGGCGGATGTCCGCCTCTCCGGGCAGGAAGGCGAGGATGTCCCCTTCCTGGTCCCGATGTGCCTGGCGGATGTATTTGATGGCAAGCTCGGAAGCATTGTCCGGGGTCGCCTCGTCCGCTGGCCGGAGGATGGTGACAGGGAACATCCGTCCTCTCCCTTCGACGAGAGGGGCATCCAGGTCATTGCAAAGGGACCGGGTGTCGATCGTGGCGGACATCAGGACGAGCCGGAGGTCGGGCCGGAGAATCTGCCGGGCCTCTCGGGTCATGGCCAGGGCGACGTCGGAAGGCAGGCTCCGTTCATGGAATTCATCGAAAATCACGGCGGAAACGCCGTCCAGGGCCGGATCTTCCACCAGCCGTCGGACCAGGATGCCCTCGGTGAGCACCTCAATGCGGGTTCGGTCCGAAATGCAGGAATCAAAACGGATGCGGTACCCGACCGTCTGTCCGACCGGTTCGCCGAGAAGGGATGCCATGCGGGAGGCAATCTGCCGGGCGGCCAGCCGCCGCGGTTCCAGCATGAGAATCCTGCTCCCTGCCGGAAGGTCTTGCAGGATCGTAAGCGGTAGGAGGGTGGATTTGCCTGCTCCCGGAGGGGCCGAGACCACAACCGTTCCCCGCTCCCGGAGAGTCTGGTTCACTCTCTCTGCTATCCCAGCGGCGGGAAGGCGGAGCCCGTCAGGCGGAATGCGGAAGGCGTACTCCATGTCAGAACGCCATGTTCACCCGCAGGACCGCCATCCATTTGTGGAATCGTCCGTTTGTTTTAATGTCTTCAAAATCAAGTTCTTCCCGTGAGCTCTCCGTCTTCCCCTGGAAAGAAAAAGAGTCATAATCCACCGTCAGCCCTACGAAAAACTGATTCCAGGAATAACACATGCCTGCCCGGGCCTCAAAATTGAGCCAGGCACTGCTGTTGGTCGTGGAAGAACGTTCCTCACCGACAACAACCCTTTCTTCATTGAAAACCGCCCTTGAAGACGACAGGTGTCCGTAAGCGGTCAGCAAAGGGATAGCCGTAACATTGAAAGTCAGGTTGCGGAGTCCCCGGTTGGTCTGTCGGTCCACCGGCTGCCGGTGAAAGGCAACCAGGTTGTAGGAATAGCCGGCGCCAACGGAAAACTGACTTGTCGTGTAATGGATGAGATGATCCGTCCATGAAGAGATGACATCCATCGGATCCGTCGAGATTTTTCCTTGTAAATACTTGGAGTACAACATGATGCTTCCTGCAGAGCGACGCTGGATCTTGCTGCCTTTGTAGGCGGCTGAATAGGCGAAGGAATGCTGGTTGACGGCATAGAAGGCATCGGCGATGAACATTTTCAAGTTGCCGGGTTCATAGCTCGTTCCCTGCCGGTGTGCATAGACCGGATCGGTCTCGTCATTTCCGAGCAGCAGGTCATATTCCATAGGCTGCCAGATATCGTAATACGAAAACTGGAGGCCATAGCCGGACGAAACGATATCGAAGGAGAAAGAGCGGTTCTTCTGGGCACTCTTGCGCCCGATTTCGGTGCTCATGCCGAGGGACAATTTTCCATACCCGACATAGGCGCCGACACCCCGGTACATTTTTTCCTGCAGGTCGAGTTTCACGGATCCGGGATAAGTAAACTCTATAAACGTTCCATTTTCTTCCTTCACGCTCATCGTAGAAAAGGAACTCTTCTGCATGACGCCGATTTGGCGTCCTGTACCAGTCAGGGTGACATTCCATCTGGGAGCCGGCTGGTAAACGGCAAGGCTGTCCAGTTTGGGATTCGGACGCCCGATCCAGTCGATGATGCCGCCCAGCCAGGAGGCTTTTTCCTGGGCGCCGGCCGAAACGGCAACGCCGATGAAACAAAACAGGAAGAGAAGAGTTTTTTTCATAGTATTCAATAGTTTACACTTACCGTTAATGCGATTGTCGCCGACGTGGAAGGAAGAAGGATGGTTGCTTCCTTGCGGGAAGCATCATAGGAGCATGGCAGTGCCTTGCCTCCAAGGGAGGCTGTAGGCTTGCGGTCCAGCCCGCCGAGAATCAGGGAAAGGGTCCGTTCCGCCTCCATGCCGGCATATGCCCCTTCTCGGGCACCGATCTTGACGGTGCAGGATTTCGTTCCGGCCGTTTTGGTGATGAGGGTCGTGGCATAGCGCTCAGGATACGCCTGGCTGACCCCGTCGTCTTCGTAGTGCAGGTATTGGCTCTTCCCCCTGCCGGGAGCGATGTAGAGGCGCAGGCCGTCCGTTTTCTCCTGCAGGTTCTGGATCCCTTCAGGCGCCAGCGGCAGGATAGCGCCCGCCCTGACAAACCAGGCGGTCTGTCCGATGGTATAATACAGGGTGCGCTCCGATCCACCCCTGACCGTTTCCAGATGGGCCATGTCGTACCAGTCGCTGCCGGCGGGGAACCAGACTTTGCGTTCCGCCTTACCGGTGGCGGGGTCCGCCGGGGTACAGACGGGGGCTGCCAGGATGTCGTCTCCGAAGAAATACTGTTCTTTCCAAGTATAGGCGTTGTCTGCCTCGGGATATTCATAATACATGGGCCGGCAGAGGGAAATGCCTGTCTCATAGGCTTTTCGGGCCATGTCATAAATGTACGGAGTCAGGGCGTACCGGAGCAGCAGGGCGTCTTTCATATACGGATAGTGCTCCTCGAAGGCCCAGAAGCGGCGTTCCAGGACAGCGGACTTGGTGCAGTGGGTCTTGAAAATCGGGGAGAAGACCCCGTACTGGAGCCAGCGGGTGTAAAGTTCCGGATCGGTCGGGACATCCTC
>JAGAHD010000078.1 GCA_017627255.1 Bacteroidales bacterium
TAGAAAATGCGGATCTGGTCATTGGCCGTGATCGCACCGTCCCCATCCGTATCCACATACTGGAGGTCACCGGCGCCAACCGTATCATCCACGCGGGGAGTACCCTGGGCTTCCGCATCGGTCTGGTAAATCTTGACGGCATCGTACAGGAGCTGGCTGTCGATCGGATAGCCTTCCCTACGCTGCCAGTCCGGCGTATCCTGCGCTTCGTCCATATAGACGATCCTGTTGCGGGCATAGGTCAGCGTACCGGTCACGCCCCACTCGAAATCGCCGGAGCGGTCCCGATAAGTACCGATCAGTTCGAAGCCCTGGTTGTTCACCTTTCCGAGGTTCTCCTGCGGGAGGGTCAGACCGGAATAGGTAGGAATAGAAGCGTTCCGGGTGATCAGGATGTCGCGACGCATGGACCGGAAGTAATCCCCTTCAAGGGTGAACTTTCCGCCCCCGAAACCGGCCACAAAACCGAGATTGACAGTGGTTGCCTTCTCCCAGGTGATGAGCGGATTGGCTGTACGGGCCATCGAGAAGCCCTGGACCGGAGCGCCGTCGAAATAAGGAGCATAGCTGGTGAACTGGTACTGGGTCATGTACTGATAGGCGGCGACGTTGTCGTTACCCATCATACCCCAGGAACCTTTCAGTTTGAAGAAACTGACCTTATCCTTCAGCGGCTCCCAGAACTCTTCTTCGGAAAGGACCCAGCCGGCGGAAGCGCCCGGGAAGAAGCCCCAGCGGTGACCGGGAGCGAAGTTCATGGAACCGTCATACCGGAAGGTGACCTCAGCGAGATACTTCTCCTTGTAGTCATAATTCAGACGGCCGAAGAAGTTCACGCGGGCAATCGCATCGGAATAACCGTCATTGTCCCTGTCTTCCGGTTTGGAAGAGCCGGCGAACAGTTCGGGAATCGTAGCGGAAAGATAGTTGGTACGGGAGGCGCTCATGTAGCTGTAATCGTATTTCATCTGCTCATAAGAGACGAACGCATCCACATGGTGCTTCTCGTTGAAGGTCCGGCGGTATCCCAAACGGGCATTCAGCGTCTTGGTCGTGGAATGGGAAGCGGAATTGTCCACCCAGATCACTCCGGTATCATCGTGACGGTTGATATACTTGTCGGTGGCACGGTCATACTGATAGAGGTCGAAAGGCTGGCCCATGGACTTGGTATTCCTGAAATTCATGTCAATGGCGGCATACCCTTCCAGGTAGAGACCCGGCGTGATGACATTCAGGTCGATATGGACCAACGGTTTCAGGGTCAGGATGTTTGAAACGGTGGTGCCATGTCCCGGAGCATCCGTCATCATGATAGCGGCGTTGTTGGTCAGGCCATCGAAACCGGCACGCGGAAGGCCGTTCGGGAAATAAGGCCCGGAACCCGGGAACGTTGTCAGGAAATACGTAAAGAGGGTATTGGTAGAGGAAGCACCGCGCTTGCGGTTCTCCTGACGGCCGAGGATATCCAGGCTCAGCCGGATGGAATTGGTTACCTTCGCATCCACATTGGTGATGAACTGATACTGGTTGTATCCATAGGCACTGTTCTTATAGATGGCATCCTGGGTCATGTACTGGGCGGAGGAATAGAAGGAAAGCCGGTTGGAACCACCTCGCAGCGATACGCTGTGCTGGGTCTTCCCTGCCCACTTCTTGGTCGTTTCACCCCACCAGTCCGCACTCGGATAATTGACCAGGTCATCACCCTTCAGGTAATGGTTCAAGGCCTCTTCCGAATAGGTCTGGCCTGCCTGAGCATGACGGGGAATGGCATCGTATTCATTCACATAGGTACCGTACTGATAGGAATTCAGCATCTGCGGGACCCGGGTCGGCTGGGAAAGCGTATAGCTGCCGTTGTAGCTGATACGGACCTTGCCTTCCGAACCGCGCTTGGTCGTGACAAGGATGACACCGTTCGCAGCACGGGCACCGTAAATAGCGGCGGAAGCGTCTTTCAGGACGGAGATGCTTTCAATATCCTCCGGATTCAGGCGCTCGAAAGAGCGGCCGGCAATACCGTCGACGACAATCAGCGGACTGGTGTCACCGAGCGTACCTTTACCACGGATCAGGATGGTCGCACCATCCGCGCCCGGTTCACCGGAACGGGTATTCGCGATGACACCGGCCGTCTTGCCCGCCAGGGTGTTGGAAAGGTTCGTCGTGGATACCTTCTTGAGTTCGTCACCGTTGACGGCAGAGATGGAGCCGGTCAGCGTGGCTTTCTTCTGGACACCGTAACCGACGACGACGATCTCGTCGAGGTATTCAGCATCTTCAGAAAGGACAACGTCGATGCGGGCGCGACCGTTGACCGCTTCCTCGACCGTCTTATAACCGATGGAGGAGAAGGTAAGGACGGCGTCGGCAGGGACGCTGAGCGAATAGCTTCCGTCAGGGTTCGTGATGGTGGCATGGTTCATGTCGGCCATGACTGTGACACCGACCAGCGGTTGACCCGTCTGATCGACGACCGTACCCGTGACACTGATGTTTCTCTGCTGGGCTGCCATCTCGGTCGAAGCCTCAGCGCGTGCATAAACCATGGTAGGGACAGAGGCGGCAATCAGAAGGATTGCAATCCTCCCCCACATGGTTCTGCTCATTTTAGAAAAACGCATGATGGTATTAGATTAGTGGTTTACTGTAAGGTCTTATTGAAAAAAAACAATAAATCCCGATTCTAAATTAGCCACTCTTTTTCAAAACCGGAACACATATTTTATTAATAATCACCGATATGGACGATTTTTCTACAATTCTGGACTTTTTTACAAAAAAAATCCGGACCCTTTGGGGGCCCGGATATCAGACATCATGACCGGCTTTACTTCTCTTTCGGAGCAAGAACCTTCCAAACGCAGGCGCTGAGGGCACCGCCCAGGAGCGGAGCACAGATGAACACCCACACATCCTTGAGGGCATCGCCGCCGGCGAACAGAGCCGGACCGATCGAACGGGCAGGGTTGACGGACGTACCGGTCAGGTTGATGCACACGAGGTGGATCAGGATAAGGGAGAGACCGATGGCGAGACCGGCAAAATTGCCGGCGCCAACCTTGGAATCCGTTGTTCCGAGGACAACCAGAACGAAGAGGAAAGTAGCGATGACTTCCACGAGGAAAGCGCCGCCGACGCCGCCCGCATGGGCGACACCGTTCGCTCCGAGGCCAGCGGGATTTGCTCCGGCAAAAGCTCCGAGGTCAGGCGTAACGACCTTTGCGACCAGAAGGAGGCAGGCGCCGGCAAGGATACCACCTATAATCTGGCCAACCCAATAACCACAAGCGTCTTTCCAACTCATGCGACCGGAAAGGGCGACGCCGAGGGTGATAGCCGGATTGATGTGGCAACCGCTGATACCGCCGATGGTGTAAGCCATCGCAACGACAGCAAGACCGAAGGCGATGGCCGTTCCCACCACGCCAGCGGGAGTGCCACAACCCAGGAACATGGCTGTTCCGCAGCCTAGGAATGTAAGGACGAATGTGCCCAGACATTCAGCAAAATACTTTTTCATAAACTGTAGTGTTTTGGTTTAGTGTCTCAAATATAATCATTTTGAAACGAATTCAAAAGTTTTTGCTAAATTAGCCCTTGCCAAGGATTACGGAGGCCCAAGAACGATTGACTATGAAAGATTGCTTTACACAACGTCTCAAGGGTCTATTCCGGCGCAAATGCCGACCGGCACCCAGACCCGCCCATGAACCCACCCGGCGCACCATCCGGATGATGGATGAACTGGAAAAGGATCTCCTCCCCCGCTATCTGGCGGAGAAGGGATACCGGCACCCGGACCGGACCCTGGAAGATACCGCCGCCCGCATGGGTACGGAAAAAGGGATTCTCCAGCGTTATTTCTCCGAGCGGAAACACATCGATTTCCGGACCTGGCGTACCCGGTTGAGGATAGAAGAAGCGCGCCGGCTCCTGCTGGAGGAACCGGACACGCCCGTTTCTGTTATCTCTGCCCGCGTGGGTTTCTCGAACCGGTCCAACTTTTCCCGGCAATTCGCATCATATGCCGGCATGCCGCCGGACCGGTGGAGGAAAAGAAAACTCACAGACGGATCCTAGCGGCTCCGGCAGCATGCTTCGTTACCTTTCCGGCCACCCGGAGTTCACGCGCATCGATATCACCGGCTCCGTTGACACGCAAATCCGCGTCGGAAGCGTCGCCGCTGACATTCACGTCACCGGCACCGTTGACAAGTACCGACAGTGAGCAGACCTTGAGATCCTTCGCATCAATATCGCCGGCACCGTTCACTTCGATGGACAGGGAAGGACAGATGATGCGGTTCAATGAGAAGTCACCGGCACCGTTCAGGCAAAGGACGAAATCATCCGCGGTCTCCAGACCGAAGGGAAGGTCGAAATCACCCGCACCGTCGACCTGTACTTTTTTCAGTGCAGGGGCCTTGATGGTCAGGTCGAAAGCCTCGGCACGGACCTGGACTTGATCCTTGTTCTGGATATGGAGCGTCGTACCTTCAACACGGTAATCCAGATAATCGAACACATTCTCCTGGGTCCGGAGGGTTACTTCATATCCCTCGGGGACTTGTTCGAACTGAATATCGGCGTGACCTTTTACCATAATGGCATCGAATCCGGTCAGGTCCAGTGTCCTGGTCATGACAGGGCCTTCCCCCTTGACGGATTTTCCGCTTCCTTTCCAATTGGAATTGACGTGAAAGCAGGAGGCGCAAAGGATTGTCGCCACTGCAAGATAAATCATTTTATTCATAATACTATTCATTAAAGACAGACGTATCCAGCCCGAGGAGGGCCATCCGCTGACGGATAGCGGGGACTTCTTTCTCCAGGAATTCCTTCCGCTGTCCTTCCAGCACCGTTTCCAACGCGTTGTCAGCCACAAAATACCCGATCCCGCGCTTATTGAAAATGATTCCGTCGGCCGTCAGTTTCTCGTAGGCGCGCATCATCGTATTGGGATTCACGCCGATTTCGGCACCATACTCCCTTACGGAGGGAATACGGTCTCCTCCCTGAAGGTTCCCGGCAAGGATGCGGTCGGAGATGACGTCCGTAATCTGGAGGTAAATGGGTTTTTCCGTATTGAAATTCATGGTGAGCCTAGTGTTTGAGTGTTTTGATGCGGTGATAGATTCCCCAGCCCAGTCCGATGGTCACCAGGGTAAGGAAAACATCGAAGCCGTTCATGATACGGGCGATTAACTGCCACCCCTCTTCTTCAGCCACATTGTGCCAATCCATGGATTCGGCCATCTGCGGGACAAAGGCGCCCATCAGGATGCTCATCAGCAGGGATATACCGAACATAATGGCAAAAGCACCGACAATCTTGTATTTTTTGAAACAGATTCCGCACAGCAGGAAATACAGGAAATTGAGACAGTAACTGATCAGGATCGGAAGAACCAGTGCCCCCGGAGTGAAAAGGATCGGAGATTGGTCATTCATGTCGGTCAGGGCATTCAGCATTTTCTCTCCTGCCTCGCGCGTACCCGAGAGGAGCGCCTGTCCGAAAGTCGGATCCACCAGGCTCAGGAAACCGTCAAGCAGGTAATAGACGACAAAGAAAAGCAGCGGAATGATGACAAGCGTAATCAAAATCATGGAAACGAATTTCTCCAGGCCCGAAGCGGGAATCATCAGCCAGGCTGAACCTGCTTTCTTCTCCGTCAGGTACCCGTATGTCCGTGTCTGGTACAGTTGAAGGATGGTGAAAGCGACGAGCAGCACCGCAAATCGTGCCATGATGGGCGGAGACGACCATGACTGGGCGAACACAAGGCTGCACAGGACCCAGGCAATATAGAAAATGACACTCGAACAGCCGATCAGGATCGCAGGCCTGGAGTGGTTCCGCCACATCTGCTTGAGATCATAGAGGAAATAAGTGCGAAAGCGCTTGAATTGGAATGTTTCGTTCATGACAGGGACGGATTAGAGGTTGAACATGGATTTGACCAAGTCCTTGTGGGCATGGACCGTATTGAAGAAAGCTTCCAGATGGACCTTGCTTTCCTCTCCGGTCGTGTTGGGACAGACCTGGATGCATCCGCCTGGGGTCTGCTCGATATAAAGCGCACCGGGTTTGATTTCATTTCCATAGTCGAAATACAGTTTTCCGGCGATTTCCTCGAGCGAAGCATTGACCAGCACGTCCTGCTTGTCCAGGATGATAATCGGATCAATGACATTCTCCAGGTCACGTACCTGATGGGTGGAAATCACGACAGCGGTTTCGTCAGTGGTGTACTTGGTCAACGCTTTGCGGAACTGTGCCTTGGAGGGAATGTCCAGTCCGTTGGTCGGTTCATCCAGATAATAGTAGAGCGCATTGCAGGACAGGGCGAAAGAAATCCAGGTTTTTTTCAGCTGGCCGGCGGACATGGTGTCCATCCTTTGGGAAGGATCCACCTCGAACTCACGAAGAATCACATCGAACTGGTCCAGACTGAATGCCGGCCAGAAGACTCCGGTTTCTTTTGCGAAATCAAAGGCCCGTGCATGGACGGGCGTCACCTCGTCCGGTAAATAGAAGTGCCGGCTCAACAGGGATGGCTCGCGCCTGAACGGATCATGTCCGTCCACATCGATGGATCCGCGTTGTGGCTTTTTGAGACCGCACAGGAGCGTCAGAAGGGTCGTTTTCCCGACTCCGTTCTCCCCCAGCAGACCATAGATGTTCCCGCCGGCAATCTTCATCGAGATGTTGTTCAGTACGAGTTTCTGACCGTAACTGAAGGCAAGTTGACTGACGTTAATCATATCTGTTTTGTGTATTAGTTTATTAGTACACCGCAAAGGTACAAACATTTTTTAGACTTGCAAATTTATTTATGGATTTTTTTTCATATATTTGCATCCGCAAACAGAAACGGGGTATTAGCTCAGTTGGTAGAGCGATAGGTTCGCAATCTATAGGTCAGGGGTTCGAATCCCCTATGCTCCACAAAAGAATCCAGCCGCAAAAGCGGCTGGATAATTCGTTTATATTGACGATGGAAGGGGGCGTCAATGCTCCGTAAACGCCAGAATCCGGTCTACGACCTCATTCTCATCATCGGTAATCGAAAGGAGAAGATCCCTGTATTTCCCGCGTGAGAGCAGATCCCCCAGCAACGGATACACCGGCATTTCACGAGTATAATACTCTTTCCCCAGGAACACCATCGGACTTGAATAACCGAACGTCCGATAGTGGTTCTGGGCGGCAGCCTGGAAGATTTCCTGAAGAGTGCCCGCCGATCCGGGCGAGTAGATGATCCCCCCTTTCGCAATGGAGAGCAGCGTATCCTCGCGGACGCTGTTCAGGAAATACTTGGCAATGTGAGTGGCAAACGGTGTGGCAGGCTCATGGCCATAGAACCAAGTTGGAATGCCAAGCGATACATATCGTCCCTGGGGATATTTCTTCCTGACCTCAAAAGCGCTTCTCAGCCACCCTTCATCCCGGAAAGACGGGGCGCAGGAAAGCATCTTGAGTGCATCCTGCAATTCTTTTTCACACCTTCCCGCCATCCACGCACCCAGATGGGTCGCTTCCATGGCTCCAGGACCGCCGCCGGAGGCCAGAATCTTGCCTTTTTCCGTCAGGGCCTTGCTGATACGGACCACCTTCCAATAAGCGACATCCGTACGCAGCAGGGCATGCCCGCCCATCACGGCGACAATCTGCTTCTCGTCAAAACGGCTGAGGAAATCGGCCATGGCATCTCCGATCGCCCGGTCGTGCATGGAACGGCCGATCGTTTCCCGGATATTGCGGCATTCCTTCCCTTTCGTCATATAATCCGCGTAAACGACGGAATCGAAACAGGTATCGAGACTCTCCTCATTTTCCGGATCATATCCCTGATACAGGGTCTCTCCCGTATAAAGGCGGGAACGGAAAACATTGTATTTCCGCCCCATCCGAGGAAGGACAAGACAAGTACTGCCAATCTGGTCTTCCATCCCGGAAGGGATCTCACACCCGAGGAAGCAGCAGTCGGAAAAGCGGTGACCGGCTGCTACATACTGGGGGATTTCCTCAAAATCGATATATTGGAAAACGTAATGGGAAACAAATCCCGAATCGTCAGGGGCGGGCAGTTCCGCCGTATTCTCAATAGGGATATAGGAATTCATAAACACTTATCCTAACGGGTAGAAAATCGAGCGCAGGGCATATTTGGCATGCCAGCTGGGATCATACAGGCAACGAATCGATCGGGAGCCGTGATTCAGGTAGTAATTGCGCACGGCATGGGAATGGATGCGCGTGAAATCCTGAGGGGTAAGATCACTGTCCAGAATTGCGAAAACCGTATAAAGCCCCAGGACGAAGGCGACGGCACTTTCGTACTCCCCCGCCGGTTTCGCTTTTCGGATGACGGGTTTCCGCTGGATTTGGGCAAAAGCCAGATCGGCAATCGTATCGCAGAGAACCGTTTCATCCTCTGCGGAATACAGCCCCTTCGTATAACGGCCGTTCCGGAACGAACGGGCAGCAAGTTCCTTGAACAGATGGTCCTCATATCCTTCAATTGAACTGGTACACAGCCGGGCCGCGTCGGAGGGAGATGACAGCAGCTGCTTGGCCACCAGCGTATCGTCAGCTTCCTTCGCCAAGGGGAGTTCCGCATCCAACTGGGCCTTGAGTTCCCGTATCAGAGATGAATATGCCTGTTTCGTGTCCATTCATTTGTGGTTCATCCATCAAATATACATATTTTTATGTAAATTTGTATCATCAACCTTACGTAATATACTCTGTCACATGAAAATTGTCTTTCTCGACGCAGCCACCATGGGCGATGCCTCCATGGCTGAAATCTCCGCGCAGGGAGAATTTGTATGTTATCCCTCTTCCACGGCCGAAGAGGCACGAAGCCGGGCGGCGGATGCCGACGTCGTCCTCCTGAACAAGGTGATCGTTGACCAGGCGTTCCTGGATGCCGCTCCCCGTCTCAAACTGGTCTGCGAGGCTGGAACCGGCATCAACAACATCAATACGGAACTCTGCCGGCAGCGAGGCGTCATCGTCCGGAACGTGGCAGGATACTCCACGGATTCCGTCGCCCAGACTGCCTGGATGCACATTTTGAACCTGGCCGGCATGGCCTTCCATTACAATGCGTACGTGAAAGACGGCCGATACAGCGCCGGCAGCATCCATGTGGATGCCGGCCATCCCTTTACCGAACTGACCGGCAAGACCCTCGGCATCATCGGCATGGGTGCGATCGGACAGAGAGTTGCTTCCATCGCCCGTGCATTCGGCATGAAAGTCATCTATTACTCCACATCCGGGACCTCCCATTGCAAGGATTACCCTTCCGTTCCGCTGGATGAGCTTCTCCGGGTATCGGACGTCATCAGCATCCATGCGCCATACAATGAGAAGACGGCAGGGCTGATTGACTATGATGGACTCCGGAAAATGAAACCCACGGCGTTCCTCGTCAATACCGGTCGTGGCGGCATCGCCGTAGAAAAGGATCTCGCCCGCGCCGTGGACGAAGGAATCATCGCCGGCATCGCCATCGATGTTTATGAAAAAGAGCCCATCCCGCTGGACCATCCTTTCCTGCAGGTCCGCCATCCGGAACGGGTCATCCTGTCACCGCACATTGCATGGTACAGCCGGGAGGCCCGCGCCACGCTTGCCCACGAAATGGCCGAGAACATCAAGAAGGGCTGGTAATCAAAGAGACCCGTTCACGTTGGTGAGCGGGTCTCCCTTTATGATTTGCCAGTCTTAGGCGCCGAGGCGCTTCTCCAGGCGCTCACGGATGGCGCGGAGGAACTCCAGGGAGGTAAGGGCCTTCGGGGTGATGCCTTCCATGAGGTTCACCAGGTCCTTGGTCACCAGGCCTTCATTCAGCGTATCGAAGCAGGCAGCCTCGAGCTGGTTAGCATAGTTGACCAGTTCCGGCAGGCCGTCCAGTTCGCCTCTCTTGCGGAATGCACCGCTCCAGGCGAAGATCGTAGCCATCGGGTTGGTAGAAGTCTCCTCACCCTTGAGGTACTTGTAGTAGTGACGGGTCACGGTGCCGTGGGCAGCCTCATACTCATACTTGCCGTCCGGGCTCACGAGCACGGAGGTCATCATGGCCAGGGAGCCGAACGCCGTGGAGACCATATCGGACATCACATCGCCGTCATAGTTCTTGCAAGCCCAGATGAAGCCGCCTTCGGAACGCATGACACGGGCGACGGCGTCGTCGATCAGGGTGTAGAAATACTCGATGCCGGCAGCCTCGAAACGCTCCTTGTACTCCTCGAAAACTTCCTCGAAGATCGCCTTGAAACGGCCGTCATATTTCTTGGAGATGGTATCCTTGGTAGCGAACCAGATGGTCTGTTTCACGGAAAGGGCATACTGGAAGCAGGAATGGGCGAAACTGCGGATGGATTTGTCCAGGTTGTGCTGTCCCATCAGGACACCGGGGCCCTTGAACTCATGGATGACAACTTCCTCGTGCTTGCCGCTATCACCGTCGAAGACGAGCTTGGCGACACCGGGTTCGCTGACCTGAAGTTCGACATCACGATAGACGTCGCCATAGGCATGACGCGCAATCGTGATAGGCTTCTTCCAGAATTTCACGGCCGGATGGATCGAGGGAATGGTGATCGGTGTGCGGAACACGGTACCGTCAAGCATGGCACGGATCGTCCCGTTCGGGCTCTTCCACATCTCATGCAGGTTGTATTCGCTCATACGCTGCACATTCGGAGTGATGGTAGCGCATTTGACGGCGACACCATACTTCTTGGTCGCATTGGCGGAATCAATCGTCACCTGGTCGGCGGTCTTGTCACGATACGGAAGGCCGAGGTCGTAGTATTCGCTCTTGAGGTCGACGAAGGGAAGGATCAGTTCGTCCTTGATCATCTTCCAAAGGATTCGGGTCATCTCATCGCCGTCCATCTCGACGAGCGGAGTAGTCATTTTGATTTTTTCCATGATATTTGATTGCTTTGTTTTGTAATTACTTCCGGTTTTTGTAATAATTCATCAGGCAGCCGTCTGCCAGGATATCACGCTCGGCAGCGGTCAGGTTCTGGAAATACAGGTGGATCGGCTTCACGCCGTCCTTGGTGATCACCTGGGCATCGATCTCCTCAGCGCCGGCAAGGACAGCCTTGCGAAGGCCAGGGACAAAGACGAAGTCGCCCGGTTCATAGTCGAAGGAGGTTTCCTTGGCGATCGTGAACGGTACGATACCCCAGTTGATACAGTTGGAACGGTAACGCTTGGTTGCATATTCGTAGCAGATGTTGGCGTCGCCGCCCAGAACCTTCTGGCAGGAGGCAGCCTGCTCGCGCGCTGATCCGTCACCCGGCTTGTTCGCGAACACGCAGGAACCGAAGGAGGTATTTTCGGCAGAAGCGCCGACAGCCTTCAGGGCCTGAGCCACATGCTCAGGGACACGGCCGGCTCGACGCTCGAGGTCCTCTGCCTGGATCCGCTTGGAGATACCGACATATTCGGGAACACGGCGGGAAAGGGCGAATTCGGAGAGCTTCAGCGGATTGGAACGGTAGCTGGAAGTCTCACCGGAAGGAATGAGTTCGTCGGTCGTCGTCACAGGATCATGGATAACGGCAGCCAGTTCGACGAGCATGTTCTCCTCCATCGGATACATGGTCGGCCAGTCCTTGATATTCGGACCATAACGGAGCTCGACGGAAAGGTCGGCTTTGCCGAAGCCGTTGTAGATACGGCTCTTGTAGATCCGGTCATCGAACGTATAAGGCTTGTGGACATCTTCGTACTCAATATCGGTCGCAGCCGTCAGGACACCGCCGTTGGCAGCCGTAGCCGCGATGGAACGGGCATCCATCAGGGAGACGAGGGAAATCTGGCCCTGACCCGGCTTGGAACCTTCGCGGTTCGGGAAGTTACGGGTGGTGTGGCGAATGGAGAATCCGTTGTTGGAAGGAACGTCACCGGCTCCGAAGCAAGGACCGCAGAAAGCGGGCTTGATGACCACGCCGGCTTCGAGGAGTTCCTCGGCGATGTGGTTGCGGGTCGTAGCCAGATATACCGGCGTCGACTGCGGATAACAGCTCATCGTGAAATAATCGTTACCGATGGACTTGCCCTTAAGGATGGTGGCCGCCTCGGAGAGGTTGTCATAGGTACCGCCGGAGCAACCGGCAATAAGGGCCTGGTCTGCAACGACTTTTCCGTCCTTGATCTTGGAAAGGAGGTCAATCTGGATCTTGTCACCGAAGCGCTTGCGGGCGTCTTCCTCGACAGCCGTCAGGATGGCGACCGGGTCGGCCTGGAGTTCATGGATGGTGTATGCGTTCGAAGGATGGAACGGAAGGGCGATCATGCTCTCCTGCGTAGACAGGTCAATGCGGATCATGCTGTCATAATAAGCGACCTTTCCGGGAGTCAGTTCCCGATAGGCCTCCGGACGGCGGTGGAGCTCGAAATACTCCTTGACCGTATCGTCGGTCACCCAGATAGAACTGAGGCAGGTCGTTTCCGTCGTCATCACGTCGATACCGTTACGGAAATCGATCGGGAGTTCCTTGACACCGGGGCCTGCGAATTCCAGAACCTTATTCTTGACGAAACCGCTTTCGAAGACAGCCTTCACCAGGGAAATGGCCACATCATGCGGACCGACGCCGTGGCGCGGTTTTCCTTCCAGCCATACAAGGACCACCTCAGGGGCATTGATATCCCAGGTGTTCTTCAGAAGCTGCTTGACCAGTTCGCCGCCACCTTCGCCGACACCCATGTTGCCCAGGGAGCCGTAGCGGGTGTGGGAATCCGATCCCAGGATCATGTTGCCGCAGGCTGTGAGAGCCTCGCGGGCATACTGGTGAATAACGGCCTGGTTGGCAGGCACATAGATACCACCATACTTCTTAGCTGCGGAAAGGCCGAACACGTGGTCGTCCTCATTGATCGTACCACCGACCGCACACAGCGAGTTGTGGCAGTTGGTCATGGCGTACGGGATCGGGAATTTCTCAAGGCCACTGGCGCGGGCTGTCTGGATAATGCCCACGTAAGTGATGTCATGGGAAACCATTGCATCGAAACGGATGCGCATCTTTTTGCCCTTGCTGCCATCGACATCATGGGCGCGAAGGATTCCGTAGGTGATGGTGTTTTCACGGGACTCGTCCGGAGACGGCAAACCTGTCGGGTCGGAAACAACCGTTTTCCCATCCAGGAGATACACCCCATGTGGAATCAGTTCTACCATAATTTTTTTGGTTTAAGATAGTTAAAGTATTAATGTATTAAAGAATCGACCAGTACCGTCAGTGCGAGCATGTCCGCGCAACCGCCGGGGGAAAGCCCGCCGGCACTGAATCTGACATTCATTTCTTTCAATTTTTCTTCAGAAAAATCCTGTAGAAGGGCGAGAGCCTCTTCCTTGACCTTCCGGGCGCGTTCGAAGCCGGCCCGATGAATCAGGCAGGTATCGTCCAGGCTGGACATGATCCCGAGGAGCGTCTTCTGCTTCTGCCAGGGATCCCCGGCGAGACTCCGGTAAAGGGGAAGCCAGTTCCGGAACAAGGGCAAATACCCTTCACAAGCCATCTGCAAGGCCCCTTTCACGCCATAAGCTTTTACAGCCCGGCCGCCATGAGATGTAACGGAAGGTGGAATCCGGGATGCCAGGGAAGCGATCCTCTTCGACAGCCGCGCCGGATCGAGAGGCTCTGAAAGAGGGATCTCCTTCCGCAGGCCGAGAGCCGCGACAACCGTCAGCAGCTGGCAGAAAACCGCGCCGCGATACGTATTCACACCACCGGTAAAGGCAAGGACATCCGCTTCCACGGCCTTCCCAAGGGATATTACA
>JAGAHD010000015.1 GCA_017627255.1 Bacteroidales bacterium
AATATCTCGAAGAAGCCGGTATCGAGGTGACGCAAGAGTTCTGTTGGATAAAAACCTATCTCGACCGCGTGATGGACGAGAGTCCTGCTGAGGCTAAACGAACTTAGCCGAATGTTAATTTCCCGGGCCCGGGATTAATAGTGTTGAAATAGAAAAAGCGGAGACCTTCGCAGGCGTCCGCTCCACTAGTTTAATGTTTAATACTTATGAAAAAATCTTTAGAGGTTTAGGTTATATCGTAATCTCGAATGTCACCGGCCCTTCCCATTCCTTGACAGTGATGGTGAAGGTGTGGGCAGGCAGGTCGCAGAGTATGGACACGTCTCCCAGGCTTTCACGTTTCCAGTCGAATCCGGCCTTGCGGATGAGTTCCCCTAAAGGAATCGTGTCCACTGTTTCGCCCTCTGCCTGAAGCAAGAGGGTTAATGACTCATCCTTCTGGCGGGGTGCGCGGAAGGCATAGCCACGGCCTTCGCTAACAGGGCCTGGGATACAGCTGAAACGGCCTTCTACTGGTTCCAGCGTGTGAGCGTTCACTCCGGCAATGGTGCCTGAGACCATCAGGTCATATCCCGTGCGGCCGTCTTCCTCATCTTTGAAGTCAATGGATACAACGGCGAACTGCTTTTTAAGTTCTATTCCGGTATATGCAAATTCACCGTCCGTGTCCAGATGCTGAAGCTGGGCAAATAGTTCTCCCATCTGTTGTCCTTCCGTGGCGGTGAAACTGCCCTCGCTGGCCACTAAATCCACAATTCCTCTTGGGACAGTATGGTCCACAAGGCCTCCGGAATGGTTGTCAAGGATTTTTTGACTACCGTACCAGGCGCTCAGGATAGTAGTGTTATTAGCCGTTACCGTTATCCAGCAAGGGCAGTCGCTGCGGTCTTCCTTGACCGAGCAGGATGCCAGCAGAATTGTCATGCTGAGCATCGCGAAGCATCTTATCCGTCTCATAACACCAGATTGTCTATTTCGGCCACGTTTCCGTGAACGCGCCATTGTTCTTCTGCCTCAGCAGACTTGGTAACCTGGCCGCCCCTTACCCAAGTGTTTGCATACTCCGACGGTTCACCGGCAAGAGTGATGTTGTGGATGATGTAGTACATGTTTGGGTTAAGGCCGGTAATCATCTTCGTGTAGAAGTACAGCGTGCCGTTGATCTTTACGGCAAGGCAAAGCCGGAGCTCGCTGTTCTGGGATTCGTCGCCGTATGTGGGTTCCGAGAACCAGGCGTTGAACTTGGTGGGCAGGGTATAGAATACTTTGTTCACCTGCAGCGGGCCCAGATAACCATCTATATCGCTGCACAGTTTACCGGCCAACTGGGGCAGGTAGGCATTCGTGTCCCAGGTCTGCTGCGAGACCGCGGCCAACGAGGCTGGAGCATCCAAATTGATGGTATTCTTTTCCTGCATCCAGTTGTCGTTGTAGATGTAGTGGTAGCTCTGATTCAACTTACCCGTTCCGCCGTAGGTGCCCTGATTATAAGTCCCGTGCATATCGGCATAGGTCATATTGTACGTACTCCACTCATCTTGCCCCAGGAAACAGTTGGCCATATAATAATGGTATTCGGCTCCGCCAAAAGCGTAACTGGAAGTCCCTTTCGGGCCGAAAATGTCCCAGTCGGCATTATAGAAGTTCTGCGGAGCCGTTTGGCAGATGCGCACAATATCCCAGCCGTTGATAAAGGCCAGGTGCTTTACATACACGTTCCGGTACAAGTCCGGGTCGCCCCAGAACTGGGCCGTGATGGTCTCAATCTTAAACTTGGACATATAGCGCATCAGCGAAACCAGCGCAGTATTGACAGTGCTCGCGGAAAAACTGAGACTTACAGTAGTGCCCATCAGCGGACGGTTCGGCCTACAGTTTCCGGCGCTCCAGGGAATGAAGGCCTTGGGATAAGTGCAGATGCCGGCTTTGTCCAGCGTGGCGATATAGTTGGCGCTATCAGGATCAAGATTGGCGATAATGAGGTATTTCCTGGTAGTTCCGGCCACTCCGGAATCCTTGAACGTTACCTGTGTCAGGTCCAGCGGGTCGCCGCCATATTCGCCGATAACGGTGTGTCCGTGTACATCGCCGTTGCTCTCAAAAGCATAGATGTCTATCCTGTCCACTTCGTCATCTACGTTGTCGGCCGCTATGCTTTTGGTGTCCGGCATGTCGAAGGGCATCACGCTGAAAGAGATGCTCACCACCTCCTGTCCGCCGCTTTCAACCCCGAAAGCCATATCCAGCGGCTCAGGCTCGCATCCGGCAAGCGCCACCAGCACTGTCGGGATTAAGTATCTGATTGTCTTTCTCATAGGCCTAGTAGATTTCGGTTCCGAGGTAATCCTTGTACCCCATGTCTATATTGTCAATCTCGCAGTCTGTCCATCCGGCAACGCTGATGGGGTTGATTTCACCGGCATATTTGCGTGGATAAAAGTTGCAGTATTCGCTGCCAAGGCCCTTGATACTGATGTTGTTCAGTTTGTAAATCATATTGGCCTCCAACTCACGCATGGGAATGATGTAGAAGTAGTCCTTGCCGTCAATCTCAATCTGGAAGACCATTTTCTGGGTATCATCCTGACTGCTTTCCGTTCCCCACAGGTATCCATATTGGTAGCGATACCAGGGAATGGTATAAAGCACCTTGTTGATGGAGTAGGTATGCGGCCAGTCTTCGTCATTACTCTTGCAGAGGATGCCTTCACTTGCACCAAACGTATGGGTTGTGGCCGTCAGCATATCTCCCGGTGCATCAGTTGTAAGGACGCCTTTGGCCGCACCCTTGTTGTAGTTATACGCATAGGTGAAGTCCGCGTCGAGGGCCCCGGTCGCGCCGTAGTCCCCGGGATTGAAAGTCCCTGTTGCCGTATAGCCCCGGACATCACTGTTTACGCCCGTGTTATAAGTACCCAGATTGCCGATGCTGCTCCCTTTCCCGCCATTGGGATATGAATAACCCAGCCCCAGAGGTATCTGGCTGTGATCAAAGACATTGGTGACTGAGCGATAAAAGGGCCTTAGGAAATTCGGCACGTGCGTAATGGCAATCTTCTTGAGCTTTACGTCGCTCTCCAGATAGCCGCTGTCATCGAAGTCGGCCGTGATGGTTCCCAACTCAAACTTGGTCATATACCTGTACAGCGTGGCGGTGGTTGTCCCGTCTTTACTGAATTGATAAGACGCCCCGCCGCCCATTAGCGGCTTGTGAAGCCGGAAGTTGCCAGCCTCCAGCGGGATGACGCTGTAGGGGGCTCTGCCTATCTGCGTCCCGTCCAGACTGGCCAGGAATTCCACAGACTCCTCATCGAAATTTGCCATGAATAGCCAGTACCTCCGTTTGTTGTATTCGCTGTAACCGGTGTAACTGACGGAGGAAAGGTCCAGACCGGATGGGTTCTCCCAAGTCTTACGGTTAACCAACACGCCGGTGTTGTCATATTCGAACATATCCAGACGGTCAATGAAGTCATCTTCCTCACTGGCGCTGTAGGCATCGGCTTTGGTCGTGAGAACGACGGGGCGCTCCATCCCGATACTGATGGTGACCGAGCACAGCCCATCCTTTCCGGCAGGCCCTTCGGGCGATTCTTTATTGCAGGAGGTGGCCGCCACGGCGGCCAGCACTCCCAGAATGATTGATAATCGTTTCATACTTTCCTCCTATTAATCCTGTGCGGCGGGCTCTCCGGTATTCGGGTCCACTCCCACGTTCCAGTTGGCAATGGGGCATTCCGTCCAGTCGGCTACGGAGATGGTGAATTCGGCTGCGTATTTCTTCTCGTAGAAGTTGGCGTATGCCGAGCCCAAATTCTTGATAGTCAGGTTTTCAATCTGATAGACCGTGTTGGGCTGGGTGTCTGTGAGCTCGATGGGATAGAACCAGGTCTCTCCGTCAATCTCCAGTTCCACGATGAGTTTCTGTGTTGCCACCTGCTTGTTGTAGTCGCAGATGATGTCCGAAGGGTTAGCAAGGGATGCATAGTAAGCATAGAAACTCTTGTTGACCGTAAAGGTATGCGGATAAGTCATGTCGCCCGCAGTTACAATGCGGCCTTGCCCGGCCGATTTGTCGTAAGACTGCACGGTGGCCTCATACAGATTCCCCGGGGCATCGATGGTGAGTACTCCCTTGGCCTTCTGATAGACTACATTGTACGCAGCTTTAATCGTGGTCGCCAGCTTTCCCGTTCCAGGGCTGTAATAGGTGGAAGTTACGCTAGGGCTGTATGCCGTAGTTGTGAACTTGTACCCGTAAGCTAACCCGCCAAAGGAATTGGCCGCCAGAGTAGTCTTCGAGCCGAACTGCATAGCGTACAAATCCGTTGCAGAAAAGTTGTAGGATTTGACCGTTGTCATCACGTTGGCCGCATTGCCGATAATGATGTTGCGCACCCATACCTCTTTTCCCCGGAGGGATTCATCCTCAAAGTCAATCTTCAGTTTGTCAAGGTCGATGCGGCACATCAGTCGCATCAGGGGCAGATCAATGGTCTTGTCCTCCGAGTAATCCAGTTTGATGGCTGCGGCCATCGGCATGGCGTCCGGGGCAAAATTTCCTGCATTGATGAAGATTTTACCATTGTCATAAAAATTGAACAGGGTAAACCCTTCAAATAGGGTGGCCGTATCTTCGTCCAGATTAGCGAATACAAGGGCTCCGATATCGGAATTCTTTTTATCCTTAAGATTGTATACCGTAACTCCGCTCGGGTCCGGAGTAACCGTGTAGTGAATCTTTTCGCCCGAGTTCTCTCCACTCTGGCGGAAGGTGTAGATATCCAGACGTTCAATACCGTCATTCAGCGGATAATCCGTAGCGTTATAAGCCTTGGTGCCGGTTTTTCCCGTAATGATACGCAAAGAGGTTGTAACCTCCTCTTCCGCAAGTGATACATCCTTACCGGCCTCTCCGGGAGTCTCTTTGTTACAGGATGCCGCCAGCAGCATGGCCAGGGGCAGCAGAAATAACAGTTTTTTTCGCATACTAAAATGGATTTGAAAAAGGGGCCGGATTGTCACGGATGAGCCTCCGGCCCCAAACATTATGAACAAGTATCAAATCACGTCCTCGCGACGTTTAGATGGTGATTCCCTCGGTAACAGGGACTACAGTCCAAGGCTTCACGCTGATTTCAAAGGTGGCATCAGAGAGGGAGACAGGCTGGTCAGGATTGTTGGAGCCCTTCCTGGTGATAGTCAGGTTCTCAATCTCATAAGACTTGCCGGGCTCCAGTACGGGCAGGGTGACGGGATAATAGAAGGTCTCGCTGCCAAGGAGAACCTCAATGACCATTCTGGTGTGGCGGGCGCTCCAAGTGGTAGACTGGGAATCTGCCACAGTGGGATTCGGATAGCAGTAATGGTAGCAATCGGTGTCGAATGCAGCACTGTTCAGTTCATGGTTGCCGCCGCTGGTGGAGAGGAAGTCGGTCAGGCCGCTGACGGCTTCATAGGCACGCTGGGCATACCAGGTGGTAGGTGCGCTGGTCAGCTCCAGGTTGATATCGCCCGGCGCGTTGATGAGGAACATCTTCACCAGTTTGCAGCTCATGGAAGCATAAGCCGGGTTGGTGAAGGCGGCGGTGACTTTCTTGACCACTACGCGGGAAGCGATGCGCTTGACCTCAATCTCAATGGGGTCTTCGCTTGGGACGGTGCCGGTGTTGGACCCCACCATCACGAAGTTGCTGGCGTTGTTGAGCAGCGTGCTGCTGACGACTTTGAGCTGCGTGAGGGTGGTCACGTTGCTGATGTCAGGAGCATTGGCCACTGCCCAGACGGTCTTTTCACCGCTCTTGACGGTCATGGAGGTGGAGAGCCCGCTTGTAATCTTCTTGTAGGCGTCGAGCACCTCACCGTCGAAAACGAAGAACTGGATGTTCACCACTTCGCTGTGGTCTCCGTCGAAGTCGGCGTCAGCGGACTTGGTTGCCGGTGCATTGCCGACAATGGAAAGGTTCAACTCGGCCATCTGGACCGATTCGGAAGGGTTCTCCACTTTAGCCGTGGGAAGTTCTTTGTTGCACGCTACGGTGCAGAGGGTTGCGGCGACGGCCGCAAAGAAAGCGAGTTTACGCATAACTTTTTGAGGTTTAATGGGTTTGAAAATAATTGTTTGTAAGGTTGTACCTTTTAATCAGTTCAGAGATTTCAGGGTCCAGGTTGCCCC
>JAGAHD010000079.1 GCA_017627255.1 Bacteroidales bacterium
GATAGGCATAGAAATACTGTTCTGCCTGGTATATCGTTCCTGAGACAAGCGCATCCGAAACCGGTGCCGTGACCGTAAAGGCCTCCAGTCCGGCGTCCGCCTCCCGGAGTCCCATCCGGTGTCCCCAGCGTCCGGTATCGGAGGTGGGGACGGATTCCTTGTCTTCCGAAAGCGGGCAGGTGAGGCTCACATTGCTCAGATACATGGCATCCAGCGTGAACGGGAGGTCCTGAAGTCCCGGTTTCCGGCTGAAGTCTACCTGGATTTCCCCCAGGCCGATCCGGGCGACGAGCCGTGTGACCGCTATCGTGAACGGTCCAGGTGCCTTGCCCCCGACAGAAACTCCCTTCAGGGTTCCGAACATGACCAGCGCGTCCGGCCGGGTATCGGACAGGCGTGACAGGAAGGATTCCATCTCATTTGTGGTCCGGAAAGAGGCTGGTTCGAAACGGCTTTCCGCATTGGCGACGGCGCAGATATCGTATACATCTGGCGGAAGCGATAGGGTGAGCGGGGCATCGGAACCGGAAACGGCGTAGTCCAGCACGACTCCGTCCCTGGATACGAACAGGCACCATCCGGAGATGGATGTTTCCCGGTCGAAGGTCCTGGCTTTCGTTGCCTCCGGCGGCCGGATGAAGAAAGTGGCCTCCGCCGTCTCCGTCCGTACCGGGTCCTTTCCACAGGCCCATGCCAGCAGAACCAGGGCAGGGATTCTAAGAAAAGAAATAAGTTGTCTCATAAGCCATTGCATTTCAAGATGGGAACCCCGGAAGGCGGTCAGGCCTGCCGGGATTGGGGATCAGATGGTGGTCCCTTCCGTAACGGTGACGACGGTCCAGGGATTGACGGAGATTTCAAAGGAGATATCTTTCGCGCTGATGATATCCTCCTCATCCGTATCATCATCGGCATCCGGCTCCCTGCCGTTGTCCTTATTGCCGGGCCGGGTCAGGGTGACCAGTTCAATTTCATAGGACTTGTTGCTCTCCAGTACAGGCAGGAGGATAGGATAATCGTAGATTGCCTCTCCGATCTGCACCTTGAGGACCAGCTTCGCGCGCCGGGGTGTCCAGGGACCGCCCGAGGCTTCGTCAAACCGGTTGGGCATGCTGTAAAAGTAATGTGCGGTGGAATAGGTCCCGCCGGATGAAATGCGTTCATTGACTGCATCATAGTTGAAGTTCCCCAGGGAATTCGCCTGCTGGTATCCGCGGCGGTTGTACCACTTGGAAACAGCGTAATTCTCGCTGTGTCCCAGGTCGACATCGCCGGCGACATTCGTCAGGCAGATACTCAGGAGGCGGAAATCGAGCGCCTGGAGGGCCTGGGCAGTCAATCCGTTTTTCACGGCTTTCACGACGACACGTGCCGCCAGGCGGTCTACCGGAATCGTGATGGTCTTGTCCTGGGGGAGTGTCTCCGTGACGCTGCCTGACATCTGGAAATTGCTGATTTCAGCAGCGAGCCCTGATACGGTTCCCAGAAGCTGGGACCGGCTGGTGACTCCCGTCAGGGAAGGAGCGTTGACGACGGCATAGATTTCCCGCCGGCCGGCTGTACAGGAGACCGTAATGGTCCGGCTGTTGTCGATACTGCCGTAGCCGTCGAGATTCTCTCCATTGAAGACAAAAACCTGCAAGTTGTTCACCTTGGCTTCCGTCGTGGAGTCGTTGCTGGTGACGCCGGTCGTTTTTGTCGCACCGGCTCCTTCCACGGCGACGACCAGCCGGACGGGTTCAGGGTTTCCGGAGAGGACTGCCTCGGGCGCGGTGTCCCGGGAACAGGAGGCGGCAAGGAGCGTGAGTGCCCCGATGGCGAGGATGGAATGGATGTGTTGCATGGCGCAGAAGTTTTAGATGGTGATCGTTCCGAGATTGAGGCCGAGTTCCCACTCGCTGACAGTAATCTGGGCCGTTGCCTCACCAGTTTCCACCGGCTGGTACGGTTTGTCTCCCGGAGCTCGGGTGATGATGATTTCCTCGATGGAGTATGTTTTGTTCCGTTCAAGGACAGGCAGTTCTACCGGATAGTATCCCTTCTGTCCGTCGAAGGTCACTTCCACGGTCAGCATCGTGTGACGGGGAGACCAGACGTCATCGTAAGTCTCCGTCTCGACGGGATTGGGATAAGGATAGAAGGCGTGTTCCGTCTCATAAGGCGTTTCTGCAGTGACGACTGCATCGACGGCGTCATACAGAAGGGGATCTGCTTCCGTATCGGCATGTCCGAGCTTGTTCAGCCAGAGAGCCGGTTCCGAGGTTACTTCCAGGTTGCTTTCTGCCGCCACATTGATGAGGTAGATCGCGTCAATGCGCAGTTCCTTGGCCGCAAGGACGGGAGAACGGAATGCGGAGGTTATCTTTCCGACGGAAACACGCGAGACAATGCGCTTGACAACGACCGGAACCGTCCCGCCGTCAACCAGTTCCTGCGTCTTCGAACCAGCCATGATGAAACGGTCGGTTCCGTTGGCGCCGAGGAGGGTCATTTGTGTCGCCAGTTCGGCTTCGGTGGCGATGGAGGGGAGAGACGGTCCGTTCACCAGGGCCCAGACGGTTTTTTCTCCGCTTGTCGTAGTCAGGGAAGCCGTCATCGCTTCTCCGGCGGATTTGTAGTCCTGGATCTCGCCGTTTTCATCGAAGACGAAAACCTGGAGGTCCTGTACCTTGGATTCATCGGCATAGGTTGTCCCGGTAGCGCGGGTGGAACCGTCACCGGTAATCCGGACCGTGACTTCCACCGGCTTGCCCGGTGCAGCGGTTCCTTCCTGTGCGTTCTTGTCACAGGAGACGGGGAGCAGGAGGGCGGAGGCCGCAGCTGCAAGAAATACTTTTTTCATCATATCTGCAATAGGGTTAAAGGTTCAGTATAGATCGGGGGAATTGTCATCCTGGCGGTTGAGGCCATATCGCTGGATCAGGACGTAGATCTCCGGGTCCAGATTGCCGCGATGGACGTAGGAAGGTTCCTTCCGGCAGGCCGACAGGTAGCATTGGACGGCGTTTTCGTCATCTCCGTTCCGTGCATGGAGAATAGCCAGCATGTAGTTTACTTCCGGCGTCCTTTCCATGTCCTTGAGGATATCCATGGCCGAGGCGTTGTAGTCCATCGACAGGTAGGCTATGGCGGTGTTGAAGTCCCTGTAGGGCCGGAGCAGGGTGATGGCCTGCTCGTAGTCGCGGTCCCGGAGGGCCTGGACGCCTCTCATGTAGAGAGAGTCAATCACTGTGGTATGGATGGTGTCCTTGACCATGCCCTTTCGGTTCAGCCGGAAGTCGAAGCGGACTGTCCTCAGGCGCGGATACAGGTTTTCACGGAGATACCGGTAATAGGGCTCTTTCTGCAGCCTTGCTTCACGTGTATCCACGTCGGGGAGGGAGAGGATGTCCCGGAAGGAACGGACCTGGTTCTTTGTCAGGGTGGAATCGTTCTCCACCAGGAACGTCAGCATGTCCCAGTTCTCCCCGAGGGAACGGCTGATGAAGTCGATATCCTGAAAAGAGGGCCGGGAGCCCTTCGAATCGTTCTCCCCGTCGAAGGACAGGGCAAAGCCGCCCTCTCTCCGGACGGAATCTTTCCAATGCCGGATAAACCGGTCAAAATAATCGGAAATCGCTTTGGCGCGCCGTTCGGATAGCCTTGTGTTGATGTCCAGGCGGCCTTCGGGCGATGCGGAGGCGGAAATGACGACGGAATCGATATCGTAGGTTTCATTGTTCAGCAGTTCGCGGATATTCTCTTCGATGCGTCCGATTTCCTCCCGGTTATGCCCCAGTCTGATGTTGACATCGGCTTTCCCGGACTCGAAATCTACGTAACAGGCTGTATTGGCGGATACTTTCCGTTCCACGATACGGGTCAGGTACCGTTCCGTTCCATCAGCAAAGGAAGAGAAGGAACTGATATAGAAACTAAGCGGGTCCGAGCGTTTCATGGCATAGAGCCGTTCGTCTGCCTGCCAGATGTCTCCCGACAGGACAATATCCACTTTCCGCAGTTTGGGACGGGTCATGACGGACTGGACATAATGATAGACGAAATCCCCGTCCATATTCTGGATGACGGTGTCAAGCCGGATTCCCTCGGTGACAATCGGGGATTTGACATATTTGGACCACATCTGGCCCCTGCGGGCTTTCTTCCGCTCATTCCTTCGTTTGGCAAAATGGTTGGTGTAATGGTCCAGCGCCGCTTTCTCGGTCACCCCGTAATGGGAGATGAACTGTTCGTCGGAAACATAACTCGTATCGTTCCGGAACTGATATATCTGGGGGATATTCCGCTGCAGGAAGATTTCCAGGTTCCGCAAGTCGATGAACAAGGTGGTGTCTGTGACGATGGAACGGAGGAATTTCTCATATTGCTGGTAGCCGCGAAGCTGAGCCTTCCGATAGTCTTTGCCCGTAATCATGACCGGATCCAGCCGGAGCGAGTCACCGAGAATGAACATGTCCGGATAGAACCGGAGCTGCCACTTGGAATCCTGCATCTCACGCGGTACGATGATTTCAAAGCGAAGGTCGATCCGTCCATGGCGCTCGGCGATGTTGCGGAAGCGGGCTGTCACGACGGCGGCGTCCAGGACATCGGTCGCTACCATCTCGCCGGTATTCTCATCCTTGACCGCTTTCATGATCAGCTGTTCCTTCCCGTCATCGTCCATGACCGTCAGGGTATCCCTGTGCGCGACCCGGATGGTCCGCTCCTCCTCCAGTTTTTCTTCCCGGGAAAGAGCGAGCGTGGCGGCTACCTCCGATGCGCGGATATGTTCCAGTTTCCGTGTCTCCCCGCATGCCACGGCAGCAAGGATGGCGAGCAGCGTTATGGGTATGCTTCTTTTCATGGAATCAAGGTTAGAATACCAGTTGTACGGCAATCCGGGCGTCGGGTACGGCAAACCACGTTTCCCCCTCGTCCGTAACACGCCCGCAAAGCGGGCAGGAATACCGTGTGTATGACTTGTAGCCACCCCAGAGGCCGACTCCGAGGTCCAGGTTCCAACGGTCGCTGAGCATGATGCCGTATCCTGCGTAAAGTCCTCCTCCCCAGGCGGTTCCTTCTTCCGTGTCACGTTCGATGACGCCTCCGCCGTTATAGACCGTGTACCGGGCGTCGGCGCCGGCCCACCAGCCGGAATATACATACCATGGCCAATAACGTAGGCCGCCCCAATAGGACATCTGCTTGACTTGAAGCTGTCGTTCCGGATCTCCGCTCCGGAATTCCCAGGGGTTCAGTTCCGCACCGACATGGACGCTCCCATGGCGTGAGAATGACGCCGAGGCTTCTGCGTTAAGCGTACCGAAGGTCAGGATGTCGACGGCATTGGTCCCGAACGTATATCGCTGGGCTCGGGCACACGACAGGGACAGGATAAGGAGAAGCAGTACTGTAAATGCCTTTCTCATCATGACTACAGGAATCTTTGAGGCTGCATCGGATCGTCGTCCGGTTCGAGAAGGGTCACTTTCCGGGCAAAGATTTCCCAGCTGTTCCTTTCAGAACCGTCCGTCAGCGTGTATTTGTAGGTCCTGACCCTGCCGCTGACCTGGACGATGGCCCCTTTCGAGATCCGGTTGAAATCCGGCATGCCGCGCCCTTCCCAGGCGGCGATGTTGAACCAGGTGGAGTCGATGACCGGGCTGCCGTCCTTTCCTTTGTATGAGTACTCCGTCACCAGGGAAAAGCGGCAGACGTGGGTATCGCCGACTGTGTTGATCGCAGCGGTCCCGACGATGCCCCGCAGTTCGATTTTGTTGATGAATTCCATTTGTTCTGCACTTTTTAGGTTTGACATGACTGCCTGGATCCGGGCGCGCTTCCGTTTCCGGCTGGACAAAGTAAGGACGAAAAACACGGGTTTTCCCCGAAAAATGGCCGTGAAGATGTCGATTTTTATGTTTTCGAGGATGTTTTGCGGTTTCCGCTGTTGTTTTATGGTTGAAAAGTCACATCCGAAGAATCATTTTTACGATGCGTTTTCCGAGTTGTTCCATGAATACGTAAAAAACCGGACTATGTTTCTTCCGATGCTTGGATTATTGCGTCCGGGAATGCATTTTTGGGGAATCAATGGCTCTGGTTATGGAGAATATGACAGAAAACAACCACGAATTGCATTGCCTGGAATGCGGCGCTCTCCTGACATACGGGAGGCCTGACCGCAAGTTCTGCAGTCCTCAATGCAAGAACCGGTGGCACAACCGGAAATCCCGGCAGTGGCATTACCGTCAGGCACGGATCCTTTCGATTCTGGAGCGGAACCATACGATTCTGGACCACCTGCTCAGAATGGGGGTGAAAACGATGGAAAAGCCCTTCCTGGCCCAGTTGGGTTATCGTTTCGAATATGTGACGTCTTACCGGAAGGTGCGGAACAGGAACGAATTCCGCTGTTTCGACATCCAGTATGTGGATACGCCTTCCCGACTGACCGGTATCGCCCTGGTTCCATCCGGAGAAGACGGATTCGATCCGGAAGGGGTTTGACAGGTTCTCCACAATTTGCTACCTTTGTGCCATGAAAACTGAAAACCCGCTTCTGCAGGCGTCTGGTGCCCCCTTCGGCGCCCCGCGCTTCGATCTGTTCCATACGGAAGACTACAAATCCGCTTTCTGTGAAGCAATCCGCACGGCGAAGGCCGAGGTGGAATCGATTGCCTCCAATCCCGCTGCGCCGGATTTTGACAATACGGTGGCGGCTCTGGAATATGCCGGGATGCAGCTCCAGTTCCTGGAAGATATTTTCTTCAATCTGCTGGAGGCGGAATCCTCTCCGGCGATGGAGGATCTGGCGGAAGAGATTTCGCCCCTGTTGACGGAGTATTCCATGTCTGTCCTGCAGAATCGTATCCTTTTCGAAAGGGTGAAGGCTGTCCACGACAAGGCTCCGATGCTGGACCCTGCTTCAGACAAACTATTGAAGAATACATATCTGGACTTTATCCGGTCGGGTGCCGCCCTGCCGGATGCGGACAAGGAAGCGTTCTCCCGCTGTCAGGAACAGCTCTCCCTGCTGGAACTGCAGTTCGGGAAGCAGAGCCTGTCCGCCACGAACCGGTTTATCCTTCATCTGGAGGAGGAAGGTCAGTTGGACGGTCTTTCCCGCTTTACGATCGACTCCGCGGCTGAAGAGGCGAAGGAAAGGGGATTGGACGGCTGGGTGTTCACCCTGCAATATCCTTCTTATCATCCTTTCATGCGGGAGAGCCGGAACCGTCCTCTCCGGGAGAAACTATACCGGGCCTATGCCTCGCGGGCGGTGGGCGGTCCGGACGACAATACCGGCCTGATCCGCGAAATCGTGTCCCTCCGGATCCGGATGGCGCAGCTGCTGGGCTACCGGACGTATGCGGACTATGCCCTGGAGCGAAGGATGGCGGGATTTCCTTCTGCTGTCCTGTCTTTCCTGGACCGACTGATGGGGCCTTCGCTTCCGGCCGCCCGTATAGAGGTGGCGGACATCCTTTCCTTCGCCCGGGAAAACGGCTTCGCAGAAGAGGAACTTCAGCCGTGGGATTTTCCTTACTGGAGCGAACAGTACCGCCGTCACCACTATGATCTGGATACCCGGCAGCTCAAGCCATATTTCCAGTTGGAGTCTTGTGTGGATGCGGTCTTTTCCTTGGCAGGAAAGCTGTATGGACTGACATTCCGGCAGCGGAATGATATTCCGGTTTACCATCCCGAGGTGCGCACTTTCGAGGTCCGGGACGAGGATGGAAGCCATCTGGGCGTGTTATACATGGATTTTTTTCCGCGAAAAGGCAAGCGCGGCGGAGCCTGGATGACAGAATTCCGCGGCCAGTACCGGAAAGGGGAAGAAGATGTCAGACCTCTGGTTAGCATCGTGACGAATTTTACCAAACCGACGGGAGACAGCCCTTCACTGCTGACTCACGACGAACTGACAACCCTGCTGCACGAATTCGGCCATGCGCTGCACGGGCTCCTGTCCCGGGGCAAGTATCCGTCCCTGAGCGGTACGCATGTGGCCCGGGACTTTGTCGAACTGCCTTCCCAGCTGATGGAGAACTGGGCGTTCGAGCCGGAATTCCTGCAAGGGTTTGCCCGGCATTACCTGACAGGGGAGACTCTGCCGGCCTCCTTGGTGGAACGGCTGGTACGGGCACGGAATTACCTGGCAGCCTACGGACAAGTCCGCCAGTTGCAGTTCGGGCTGGTGGACATGGCCTGGCATACGCTGGAATCTCTTCCGGACGAGACAGCCGTGGATTTCGAGAACCGTGTCCTCTGTCCGTACCGGACCCTTCCGGTTGTGGAAGGAACGGCCCAGTGCCCTACATTCGGACATATATTCAGCGGGGGATACAGTGCCGGCTATTATTCCTACAAATGGGCGGAGGTGCTGGAAGCGGACGCTTTCGAAGCCTTCCGGGAGCATGGCATCTTCGACCGGGCGACGGCGGCCTCCTTCCGAAAAAACATCCTCGAACGGGGATCGTCCGAGGATGAAATGGATCTGTATGTATCGTTCCGCGGTCATGCCCCCGAACCGGAGGCGCTGCTTCGGAAACTCGGAATCAGCTGATTCAGCCGTGCTTCTGCTTTTTCTGGGGGTCTTTGAACAGGATCATGAACAGGATTCCCACTACGAAGGCGTAGGCTGCGAAGATGTACCAGGCCTTTGACCAGGAAGGATTGGCGGCATTGTAAACGGTGGCGTCCACTACGGCACCGGCGGCGAGCGTTCCGATGGTCGCCCCGAGTCCGTTGGTCATCATCATGAAAACGCCCTGGGCACTGGAGCGGATGTCCTTGGCGGCATTCTGCTCTACATACAGGGAACCCGAGATGTTGAAGAAATCAAAGGCGACCCCGTAGACGATACAGCTGAGAATGAACAGCAGGACGCCCGGGAAATCGGGGGCGCCGAGCCCGAAGAATCCGAAACGGAACACCCAGGCGACCATGGCGATCAGCATGACCTTCTTGATTCCGAATTTCTTCATGCAGATCGGGATAAGCAGGATGCACAGCGTTTCAGAAATCTGGCTGATGGAAATCAGGGCGTTGGAATTCTTGACTGCGAACGTATTGGCCAGGCCGGGATCGGAGGCGAAGGAGCTCAGGAACGTATTCGCGTATCCGTTGGTAATCTGGAGAGATGCGCCCAGCAGCATCGAGAAGATGAAGAAAACGGCGAACTGGTAGTCCTTGAAGAGGGAGAACGCTTTCAGGCCGAACGCCTCTGCGAGCGATTTGTTTTCGCCCTTGTTGATTTCGCAGGTCGGCATGGTGAGGGCATAGCCGCAAAGGATGAGGGAGATGATGCCGGAGGAAATGAGCTGGGTATAGGAATCCTGGAGGGCGACACCGTCAATCTTGAGGAAATTCGTCAGCAGCATGCTGCATATGAAGCCGACGGTCCCGAAAACACGGATCGGGGGGAATTCCTTCACCGGGTCGAGTCCGGCCTTGCCGAGTGCGTTGTATGCGACCGAGTTGGAGATGGCAATGGTCGGCATGTAGAAAGCGACACTGAGGCTGTACAGGATGAAAAGGGGCGCGAACTGGACGGCCGTACCTGCATTCATGCAGTAGAGACCGGCCCCGATCATGAAAACACCGGCCAGCCCATGGCATAGCGAAAGCGTCTTCTGCGCCTGGATGAGCCGGTCCGCCACGATACCCATCAGGGTAGGCATGAAAATGGAAACAATGCCCTGCATGGCGAAGAACCATTTGATCTGGGGACCGAGGCCTGCGTTCCCAAGATAGCGGCCGAGCGAGGTGAGATAGGCTCCCCATGCCGCATATTGGAGGAAATTCATCAAAATGAGCCTGACGGTCAGCTGTTTGTTTTTCATCGAAAAAACGGGTTTAGTTAATGCTTATCTATGTGCGTTGAGATACAAATTTACGAGAAATTCTGAAAAATTGCTAACTTTGACGGATTAAAAGAGACCAGATGTTCAAATTCACCAAGACAGCCGTCGATCCAGGATCCTCTGCGCGGGCCGGAGTCATCCAGACTCCCCACGGGGAAATCCATACCCCGATTTTCATGCCTGTAGGGACGGTCGGGTCCGTCAAAGGCGTCTATCACCGGGACCTTGAAGGGGATATCCGGGCTGAAATCATCCTGGGCAATACCTATCATCTGTACCTGCGCCCGGGACTGGATACGTTGTTCAAAGCCGGCGGGCTCCACCGGTTCGAGCACTGGGACCGTCCCATCCTGACCGACAGTGGCGGCTTCCAAGTCTTTTCCCTGGCACCGATCCGCAAACTGACGCCGGAAGGATGCCGTTTCGCCTCCCATATCGACGGGTCCCGCCATACGTTTACTCCGGAAAACAATGTGGATACCCAGCGGATCATCGGCGCAGACATCGTCATGGCCCTTGATGAATGCTGTCCGGGGGATGCGGATTACAGGTACGCCTCCAAATCCCTGAAGCTGACCCAGGGGTGGCTGGAGCGTTTTGCCGCCCGGTTCGACGCGACGGAACCCCTTTACGGGTACCGGCAGGTCATGTTCCCGATCATCCAGGGATGTGTCTATCCGGAGCTCCGGCGCGAGGCCGTGGAACATGCCCTTTCCCTCGACAATGAAAACCGGGGTGGCTATGCCGTCGGCGGACTGGCGGTCGGGGAACCGACGGAGAAGATGTACGAGATGCTCGAAGTGACCTGCCCGCTGCTTCCCGCGGACAAGCCGCGCTACCTGATGGGCGTCGGAACGCCGGCGAACATCCTGGAGGGAATCGCCCGCGGCATCGATATGTTCGACTGTGTGATGCCGACCCGCAATGGCCGGAACGGAATGCTGTTCACCTGGAACGGCATCATGAACATGCGTAACGCCAAGTGGACGGAGGACTTCAGTGAACTGGATCCTGACGGCACCTCTTTTGTTGACCACTATTATTCGAAGGCATACCTGCACCATCTGTTCATCGCCGGTGAGATGTTTGCGGCGATGGTGGCTTCCGAGCATAACCTTGCGTTCTACCTGGATTTGGTCCGCATCGCCCGGAAGCATATCGAAGATGGCGATTTTGCCTCATGGAAAGATCATACCGTCAAGAAGTTAATGCAACGCTTATGATGGGATTAAAGAGACTCGACTGGTATATCATCAAGAAGTTCATGTCGACCTTCTTCATCTCGATCCTCCTGATCATCGGGATCGTCATCATTTTCGACGTCAGCGAGAAGATTGACGATTTCGTCCAGAAAGAGGCTCCGCTGCGGGAGATCGTCTTCAATTATTACATGAATTTCGTACCGTATTTCATGAACATGTACAGTCCGATGTTCGTGTTCCTGACGGTCATCCTGTTTACTTCGAAAATGACTTCCAATTCCGAAGTCATCGCCATCCTTTCCTGCGGAACGAGCTACCACCGGATGATGGTGCCCTATATGGTGTCCGCCGCCGTGATCGCCCTGCTATCTCTCGGACTGGGGCTGTGGGTGATTCCAAAAGCCAATGAGACGCGGGTCGGATTCGAACAGAAGTACATCAACCGGATGAAGGTGAAAAACGGTCATGACATGCATTACAAGCTCGAGGACAATAAGTTTGTCTATATCGAGTCCTTCAGTTCTTGGAACAATACCGCTTACAATTTCACGTTGGAACAGATTTCCGACGACCAGCTGGTCAGCAAGCTGACGGCGGAATCCGCCCAGTGGGACAGCCTGTCCGGAAGCTGGCAGCTGAAGAACTGGTTCATCCGTGACTATGGCGAGGGCCTTCAGGACCACATCCGTTCCGGCAAGCAGCTGGATACGACGCTCAGCCTTACGGTGGATGATTTCTACCGCAACAAGTTCACGATCGAACGTCTGGACCAGGGAGCGCTGGATAAGCTGATTGAAACGCAGATCGCCCGTGGGGACGCTACAGTGAAAGACGCTCAGATCGAGAAGAACCGACGGTATTCGATGCCGTTTTCCGCCTTCATCCTGACGATTATCGGCGTAGCCCTCTCCACCAAGAAACGGCGGGGAGGAATCGGATGGAACATCGCCGTCGGCATCGCTCTCGGCTTTTCCTATATCCTTTTCATGGAATTCAGCGAGATGTTCGTCATTACGGACACGCTTCCGGCCGCCATCGCGATCTGGATGCCGAATGTCCTGTATGCCATCATCGCCGCCTTCCTGTATATCATCGCTCCCAAATAACATGAAAGTACCGATTCACAACACTTCGCCCCAGGCATTGCCTTCCTATGCCACGGAACTCTCCGCCGGCATGGACCTGAGGGCCGACCTGGCAGAACCCGTCATGCTGGGACCCCTTCAGCGCATCCTGGTTCCGACCGGACTTCACATCGCCCTGCCTGCCGGTTATGAGGCGCAGGTACGTCCCCGCAGCGGGCTGGCTGCCAAGCATGGCGTCACTGTCCTGAATACGCCTGGGACCATTGACGCCGATTACCGCGGGGAAATCAAGGTGATCCTGGTGAACCTTTCATCGGAACCGTTTGAAATCACACCCGGAGAAAGGATCGCCCAGATGGTGGTTGCCCGTCACGAGCGGGTCGAATGGGAGGAAACGGACGCACTCGATGAAACAGGGCGGGGAACCGGCGGTTTCGGCAGTACCGGAAAATAAAATCGCAAACATGGATATCGAAGAATTATATACTGTCTTCCTCGCTTCCGAGGGAGTGAATACGGATACGCGGACGCTCCGTCCCGGTCAGTTGTTCTTTGCCCTGAAAGGCGAGAATTTCGACGGAAATGCATATGCGCTTCCTGCCCTTGATGCCGGTGCTTCGTATGCCGTCGTCAATGAGTATGTCGTGGAAGATGATCCCCGCCTGATCAAAGTCCCGGATACCCTGCAGACCTTGAAGGAACTGGCTGCTTTCCATCGCCGGTCCCTGTCCATTCCGGTGGTAGGATTGACGGGAACGAACGGAAAAACAACAACCAAGGAGCTGATACGCAGCGTATTGGCCTGCCGGTATCGGGTAACCGCTACCCAAGGGAACCTGAACAATGATATCGGGGTTCCGCTCAGCATCCTTTCAGTTGGAAAAGATACGGAAATCGCCGTCATCGAAATGGGGGCGAATCATCCGGATGACATTTCCGCGCTGACCTGGGTCAGCCAGCCGGATTGCGGACTCATCACCAATGTCGGGAAAGCGCATTTGCTGGGGTTCGGCAGTTTCGAGGGGGTCAAGCGGGCCAAGGGCCAGCTGTATGACTACCTGGCTGCCCACGGAGGAAAGGCTTTTGTCAATACCGGGGATCCGGATTTGACGGAGATGGCCTCCGGGCGTGGCCTGGAGATCGTCCCCTACGGTCTGGATGCGGACAATGCCGCCATTCTTCCGACGTCCTCCCAGAATCCGTTCCTTCGGATGACGGTTGGCGGTCAGTTGCTGGAGACCCGCCTGGTCGGTGCATATAATGCGGTCAATGTACTGGCGGCCCTTTGTGTCGGCCGGTTTTTCGGTGTTCCGCAGGAAGATGCGCTGGCGGCCATTTCAGCCTATACTCCCTCCAACAACCGCTCCCAGATGAGCCGGACGGAGCACAACGTTCTGATCGAGGATGCCTATAATGCCAACCCCTCTTCCATGGCGGCGGCGTTGGATAATTTCGCCATGCTGCAGGATCCGCATAAAGTCGCTCTCCTCGGTGATATGCGGGAACTGGGAGTGGAGTCTGTTCGCGAGCATATGGAGGTGATCCGGCACCTGGACCGTTGCGGTCTGGAAAAGGCATGCCTGGTAGGGGAGGAATTCCGGAAAGCGATCATCGAGGTCGGTACCCGGCCTTACCTGATGCATTTCCCGGATTCCGGATCACTGGCGGACTATCTGGCGGAGCATCCGCTCCGGGGCGCAACCGTCCTTGTCAAGGGCTCCAGGAGCATGCGCATGGAACGGGTCATAGCTTCGCTTTGACAATGATCGCCCGGGATAGAAAGCCCAGGCCGTATCCGACAAGGAGTCCGAAACAGATTCCGACAAGTACATCCCCGAAATAGTGGGCCGCCATCATGATCCGGCTCAGGGCGACCAGTGCCGCCCAGACGTATCCTACTATCATATAGGCCTGGTAACGATGCCTGGAATCATTAGAGCGGAATCCGGTCAGGGAACAGGCGATGAAAGCAAAGGCGTTGCTGGCATGCCCCGAGAAAAAGCCGAAAAAGCTGTAGCGGGGGAGCGGCCAGTGCAGTCCGTTCTCCAGCATCCATGTCGTATAGCAGGGACGCAGCCGCATGACCCCCTCTTTGATGTGGTATGAGATCTGGTCGGCCAGGACGACAGCGAGGATACAGGACAGCAGGACAACGACTCCTTTCTTCCAGCCCAGCCGGACGAACATCATCACGATGATGATGCCATAAGCCAGGAACCAGATCCTGACATCGGAAAGGAATATCCAGAACTGGTCGGTGAGCGGAGAATGGAAGCTATTGATCCAGAGCGTAATGGCCTGATCTATGTGCTCAAGTCTGTTCAAGGGTTCAGGGCCTTCCAAAGTTTTTCTTTCAGGGAATCGAGACCGGTTCCGGCGACAGATGAGATAAAGACATGCGGAATTCCTTCCGGCAGTTTCTTTTCTATTTTCGCCTGTTGTTTCGCATCGATGAGGTCCGTCTTCGTTATGGCCAGGACGCGGTCCTTCACCAGCAGTTCCGGGTTGTATTCCTTGAGCTCGTTGAGCAGGATTTCATAGCCTTTCTTTACATCCGGCTCGTCTGCACTGACCATGAAGAGCAGGACGGAGTTCCGCTCGATATGCCGCAGGAACCGCATGCCGATCCCTTTCCCTTCGTGGGCCCCTTCAATGATACCGGGAATATCTGCCATGACAAAAGAACGGTCGTCATAATACCTGACAATGCCCAGATTGGGTTCCAGGGTGGTAAAGGCGTAATTGGCAATTTTTGGCTTGGCGGAAGTGATGGCGGCCAGGAGCGTGGACTTGCCGGCATTCGGGAAACCGACGAGACCGACGTCCGCCAGCACTTTCAGTTCGAGGATGAACCAGCCTTCCATGCCTTCCTCTCCGGGCTGGGCATATCGCGGCGTTTGGTTCGTGGGAGTCTTGAAATGGTTGTTGCCGTATCCGCCGCGACCTCCCCTGCAGAGGATATACTCCTGTCCCGGTTCTACCAGTTCCGTGATGATCTCTTCGGTTTCGGCATCTTTTACGACGACGCCCTGGGGGACTTCCAGGACAATGTCGCTCCCGTTTTTCCCCTTCCGGAGCCCGAAACTGCCGGCTTCGCCGGAATCTGCCCGAACAACTTTCCGGTAGCGCAGGTGGATGAGTGTCCATAACTGGGGATTGACCCGCAGGATGACGTGTCCGCCCCGTCCGCCGTCCCCGCCGTCGGGACCGCCCTTCGGCACATATTTCGCCCTGTGCAGGTGGGACGATCCAGCTCCGCCGTGCCCGCTTGCACAAAAGATCTTTACGTAGTCTATGAAGTTTGATTCGGCCATAACGGTACAAAGATACGTTTTTTTGGCGAATCCCGCTCTGAACAAGCCCCGACGAGCCGGCGAAATCTGCATTTATTTCAACTTGTCATCAGATTTCGACGCTTTTTCCTGTCAAAGATAATTCGGAAGATGCTATCTCTTATCATTCATCGACATTAAATCACGGTGCTTCAAGGGACGGCAGGCCTGAAGGTAACAGCGTCGCGGCTCCTCTCTGTGCATCGTAGGCGATACTGCTTCTTCCGGTGCCGCAAATTCCGGGTGGAGACAGGAGGGAACTGTCAGAACAGCAGATGATTTCTGTGTTTTTGTTTTGACTGGGTATAACGAATCGCAGAAAATGTATAAATTTGTCAAGATGAACCCCGACGAATCCTTCTTTTATGAATAAACTCGACATACAGATGCGCTGCCAGGACAGGGCGAACGAACTGATCGATTCATACTTTGGCAATATCGTCAATGAAGCGGTGGTCGACAAGCCGGAAGAACTGGATGAAAAGTACACGAAGGAATTACCTCTCAAGATCGAGGAGGAGTTTCTTTCCTTCCTGGCTGGTCTGAAACAAGAACTCTATCCCGATGACACCAGGACCATCATGGAGTTGATCGACTGCCCGCTGAAAAGGGACATGATCCTTGAAGATTATGAACTGGATGTCGATCGAGCCTACGAGGAAGCGAAGAAGGTTACCTTCTGGGAGCGCGTGACAAAGACCAATCACGCGGATGTGTCTTATTTCAAGGGCCTTATCAAGCAATATACGGAGGAACTGCTGGAGCATATGACCCAGGATTTCCTTTCCCTGGGCGAGAGTATCTGATGCCGTTGATGCCCGGCTGCCGATGCAGGCGGGCATGGTGGATTCCATAAAAGAAAGAATGGTACAGATTAAGGCCGGAAATTAATTGTAGGCGGAATTGAAGCGCAGCCCAATCGAGAATACCACTCCGTTCCATTGTCTGACCTCGGGACAGATCCTGTATCCCGCTCCAACATAGAGCTCCGTAGCCGATTCTCCCAGCGGGATGTACCCATAGATGGTCGGAGTCAATGTGAAAAGGTTCTTGTTACTTAATTCGTCGCAATAAACAATATTTGCTTTCTCGTCTATATCGAACCGTTTCCCGGACGATTTGTCCAGAAAAGGGAAGTCGTATATGACGTTCGGCTTCGAGGATGAACGGAGCTGTCCGAATCCAACGCCAAGTCCTGCATATTTCAGTTTGATCGCGGGGGTGACAGACCAGGATAGAGAAGGGTACCAGATGCTCCCGTTCTCCATTACGCTGTATCTTTTCCGGGGAGAATCCGTATCATACCCGTCGGGCAGCGAAATCTCGGCGTGAAGGTCCAGGATTCCGATGCCCCCGGAAATACTGATCCCCCGGGAGAACCCTTGTGTATAAACATAAGCGATGCCAGCTTGCCATGTCGACCATGATCCGGAGACGTATGAGGTAATGCGATGACCGAATTTTTCATGGAGGTCGATCCTCAGATTCAGTTCCTCGCCCTCCTTGATCGTAATTCTGTTAAGATAAGGATCATATCCCTCCTTGTAGGCATAGACGCGATGGTCGCCGGGAGCTAACGCTATCCCGCTGTAAGAATCCTGCTTATGTCCGTCAACAGATAGTTCCGACAGGCGGACAGGGGTTTGGATGCTCAAGTAGCCGACAGGCGTTGAAGCGCTTTCCGTATTTCCAGTTGCTGGAACCACAGGATCCGGCAGGCGTTCCAAAGAACAGTCGACATGGGTTGTCTGCCCTCCGATAATCCTGACTTCTTTCTGATAAGTCTTATAGCCGTCCAGCGTCAAGGATAAAGCGTGAGTCCCTTGGCTCAGGCTGCTCAAGGTCACGTTGGTCGTCTGCATGAGGGTTTTCCCGTCCAGGATGATGGACGCGCCAGACGGAGAGGTCTTGATGCTGAGACTGCCTTCGATGGGCGTCTGTTTGAAATAGAACGGTGTCGTAAGCTGATTCAGCACCACCGGATGCTGGGCGCCATTGGTTTCCTGCCATACCCTGGTCCTGAGATTTTCAAGGGTAATGCCGAGGTGTTGTCCCTCCTTGCTGATTTCATCCAGAAAAGCCATGGCGAAAGGACTGTATTTGTCCGATGGCGAGGTGATGTCCTGTGCCGGCTTATTCGAGCCGGTTGAATAGATGATGCACTGGCCGTCGGGCGCCTGGATCTGGAAGTCGTCGATACTGAACGATCTCTTGTTGGCGAAAGTTATCTTATCCCTGCATGCATCCAAAACGATGAATTTGGTTTTGACATAACTGTCACCCGCCATCGCGATGATTTCCCTTACCGGGATGGCCTTTTCCAGGTCGTAACTGCTTTCCGGTGTAAAATCGGAGGGCAGGATATAGTCTTTTTCCTCATATCGTGCGCCATGGCCCGCGTAATACAGCAGGGATACATCGTAACGGGTTGATTCCTGATAAAAACGCTGCAGATTGGGTTTCAGGTCCTTGTACACGCAGTCATATCCGAGAATTACGTCAAAGCCGAGGCTGCGCAGTTTCTCGGCTACGGCCGTAGCGTCCGAGGAAGGCGTCTTCAGGGAAGGGACAAGGGGAGAAGAATAATTTGAGTTTCCGATGACCATCGCAATCCTTTTCTCGGGAAAGAAGCTGGGGTTTTTCGTTCCCGGGAGTGTGTGCAAGAAATTGACAGGACCGCGACTCGAAGCACTCAGGTATGCGATATACTGAGCCGCGGAAACGGCCTCTACCTGCCGGAATGCGGCTTCGGTGAAAAAATAAGGCGTATCGTCCTTCGTGCTGACGGCCCACATTTCCTGTCCCTTTTTCCAGTCGATATGGTCGGGGCCGGAAAACACATCGTTGACATGAAGGGACTTATTGTTTATGATAATGGCCGAATTCTCAGGATAAACGGAAAGGATCCTGTACTTCTCCTGAGCCAGTACCGTGCATACCTGCAAGCTCGCTAACAAGCAAGACATCATGAATTTGATAAAACCTCTAGTTCTCATGGCGAGCAATTTTATAACAATAATCCATCAGGGCAAAAAAGACTGAGGGAATAAAGACGCTGATGCCCTTGTCGAAAAAGACAACTGAGATATACGAAAACAGCAGTAAAAGGGCAGGATACTCAAACAGCGGGGCCAGCAGTTCCAGGACGAGGAGCGACCCCGATAACAAACGACGCGGCTTTTTGCTGATTCTTCTTCGCAATGCAGCTATTGCCGTCCCCAATGTGAACCGCCGCGTGATCATGATAAAAGTCAGGTAATACAGGACGAACACAATCAGTCCTGTCCAGAAACTGACGAAATGTTCCTTCTTGTGCAAAGACTGGTAGCCGAGGTAATTCAGGTAAGGCCCCGGCTGTTTTTTGTAGTATGTGTCATGCATGTCGAAGACGAAATCACCCAAAATGATTATTTTCCCGTCACAGTCATCCATGAATTTCGAGAATGCAGTCCCTGAACCATACTGGAAAACCCCATAGATATCTTCTCCCAGATTATAGTATTTGGGTTTTCCGCTCAGGGTTCCCCTTTCCGCAGAGGAATAATCATCATGGATCTTGATGAATGACGCGTTGTTGCACAGCCTGCCGCCATCAAAGAATAGCGAGAAGAAGCCGTTTCCCACCTGGCGTATGCTTCTTTTATCAAGGGCAGCGTACAATTTCAGGGCGACCGACGTGTCTTTATGCTGAAGGAACTCATACCGGCTGAAAGCGGTATTGAAGATCGTCGTCGCGTAATCTGCATATGCGGATTTGTTGAGGAGCCTTTCGTCGATGAGTGGTTCCGGCGCTTGTTCGGATGGATTCCAATGCTTTGCAACGAAGACATCGCGCATGTTGAGTATCTGGTCTACGAGCAGGGAATCATACTCTGTGTTCAATCCTTCTTCGAAGCGGATGTCAATGAAAACCTGACGGTAATTGTTCTTTCCCTCCAAATCTTTCAGAAACCTTGTCAGGATTTGCCGGTCTGTGATTTTCTCTTTGCCGTGTCTTGTGAGGGCAAGGTCGGCATCGTACCCGACATTGACAAAAACCCTTGTGTCGTCCTCTGGCTCATGGCTGGATTTCCTGAGCTGGATGAGGCTTTCGAAAAAAGTCAGGAAGGTCGTGCTTCCCCCAAAAGGGAAAGGCTGATTGTTGAAAAAGTAGACGAGACAGATCAAGACAATGGATGCGATGAACGCAATTACCCTGTCCCTGTTGCGTTTGGCCCTAGTCATTTCCCTTCTCTATTTCAATCGTGAAAAAGTTCTTGTCCAAAACATCTGTTCCGTCAGAAGCACAGAAGGTTACGATATAGGGTCCGGGGCTTGTCTCCGGAATGACATACGGGGCGACATATACGACCTCATAGCGCTGGGTGAAGGTGGCCTCTGCCGGCGAGTCCTTCTCGCTGGCGAGAACAAGATCGTAGTCTTCCTTCCTTTCCAGGGCAATATTGTCATCCCCGATTTTCATATACACGGTAACGGATGGAGAGTTGATTTTTTCGCCCGAATGAACGTAAAACAAAGTAAGCTTGTCTCCGCAATAGAAATGTGCGTCCGACCCCGTCACAGAGGATTGTCCTGATGTGGTGGCGTCAGTGGATGAAGAAATGCCCGATGAGGATTCTGCTGCATGCGACGAGAAAACGCGGAGGAGGGACGTATGGGTATGGTTAAACACTCCGACGATAAAGTATGAGGAATAATCTTCATTTTTTGTGCAAGAGCATATCCCGGCCAGCACGACCAGGCTGATGGCGAAAATGCTGGATCCAAATTTCATCATTGTGCCTTTGAAATAAACTAATCCCCTTAATTCTACCTGTTTGCAAATGTAATAATTCTTTTTTGATTAGGGAATACTTGGCGAACTCTGGAAGGACTCCCGTTACCCGGATTCATTTTGCAACCGGATTGCGGGAAAAGTTGTCTATCTTTGCAGAAACAACTGAGTTGAATATGGATGCTTTGCTGATAGGATTACTGATTCCGTTCGCCGGGACGGCGCTCGGATCGGCCTTCGTCTTTTTCATGCGGAAAGAAATGCCGGCTTGGATGCAGAAAGTGCTGATGGGCTTTGCCTCCGGTGTGATGGTGGCGGCGTCGGTGTGGTCCCTGTTGATTCCGGGCATGGAAATGAGCGAAAGCGTCTGGCCGGTGACGATCGGACTGATGGGCGGTTTCGCCTTTCTCCTGCTGATTGACTATGTAACTCCGCACCTTCATCCGCTGGGCGGTGAGGAAGGGCCGAAGAGCCATCTTTCCAAGACTGCCATGCTGGCCCTGGCCGTAACCATTCACAACTTGCCCGAAGGAATGGCGGTCGGTGTCGCCCTGGCCGGTGCCCTGAATGCGGAGGTGAGCATGTCCGTGGCGGGAGCCCTTGCCCTGTCACTGGGCATCGCGATCCAGAATGTCCCGGAAGGGGCCATTATCTCCATGCCCCTGCGTGCGGCAGGCAACAGCCGCCGGAAGTCTTTCTTGGTGGGTGCGATGAGCGGAATCGTAGAGCCGCTGGGCGGGGCACTGGTCATCCTGCTGGCCTCGGTGGTGACGCCGGCTATGCCGTATCTGCTGGCCTTTGCCGCCGGCGCCATGCTCTATGTGGTTGTGGAAGAACTGGTTCCGGAGGCGTCCCAAGGGCCGCATTCCAATATCGCTACGGTCGGTTTTGCCGTAGGTTTCGCGCTGATGATGGCCCTGGATGTCGTTCTGGGATAACGTTACCGGATCTTTTCCAGCAGCCGTTCGAAGAGCCGGGGCTTGCCGTACCGGTCCAGGTCGGATTCCCGGATCCATCGGTATCCTTCCGGCAGGGCAGGTTGGACGGCCGGCTCCCACAGATAGAAGTCCGCATACAGGGTCCGGTGAGTGAGCTGATGTTTGAACCCCTTGGTAATCGCCCTTGCTCCGTCAGGGACGCTCTCCCCGTCAGCCAGGAGCCAGGGCTCCCAGAGTCCTTGCCAGATGTCACCGGGTCCCCGTCGATGAAGGGCTGTACATTCTCCCTGGCGGACATACACATAGGTCATGTGGCGCTCCTGAACTTCCACCGGCGGTTTCTTGACGGGAAGGAGCCCGGTTTTGCCATCCTGGTATGCCCGGCAGCTCCTGTTCAGGGGACAGAGCATGCAGGCCGGTGAGTGTGGCGTGCAAACGGTGGCCCCGAAATCCATCATCCCCTGGTTGAAGGCCGCCGGCTCATCGGAGGAGATGAGGCTGTCTGCCAGGCGGGTGAACTCTTTTTTGGCTGCCGTCGTCCCAATCGGCGTTGCAATGCCATAATGGCGGGAAAGCACCCGGTAGACATTCCCGTCCACGACAGCGACGGGAATCCCGAAGGCGATGGAAGCGATGGCCGCAGCGGTATAATCGCCGACACCCTTCAGGGCACGGATTCCTTCCAGCGTGGAAGGGAAACGGCCCATGGCTGCGATTTCCCGGGCTGCAGCATGAAGATTCCGGGCCCGGGAATAGTAGCCCAATCCCTGCCAAAGCCGCATGACTTCATCTTCCGGGGCGGCGGCAAGGTCTTCCACCCGCGGGAACCGCTCCATGAAATGTTCCCAGTAGGCCTTTCCCTGGGCAATCCGGGTCTGTTGCAGGATGATCTCGCTCAGCCATATCGCATACGGATCCTGCGTCCTCCGCCAGGGGAGGTCGCGCCCGTTCTCCGCATACCAGCGGAGGATTGTTTCCGTAAAATGAGGATCCATTGGAATACAAAGATACAGAAAAACTTGCCTGCTTTTCCTGAAAAATGATTATCTTGCCAAAAAAGAAACGTATGAAATACGATCGCAATACTTTGCGGAGAAGCTTCCGGTACTATGCGAATATCCATGACCAGATCGATACGGACGATGCTGCGGAGCGGATCAGGAACAGCATCTGGTTCCGGGGACCGAACGTATGGATCCTGGCTTTTTCCATCATCATCGCTTCAGCGGGCCTGAATGTCAATTCGACGGCCGTCATCATCGGCGCCATGCTTATCTCCCCGCTCATGGGGCCGATTATCGGAGTAGGGCTGGCCTTGGGAACCAATGATTTGGAACTGCTCAAAGCCGCGATGAAGAATTTGCTGGTCATGATGGCGATCTCCCTGGTCGCATCGACCCTGTTTTTCCTCCTTTCTCCGCTGAAACTGGCCAACCCCACGGAATTGGAGGCCCGGACGAGTCCGACGATCTATGATGTCCTGATCGCCTTGTTCGGCGGCCTGGCCGGTATTCTGGAAAACAGCCGCAGGGAACGGGGAACGGTGCTGTCGGGTGTCGCCATCGCAACCGCCCTCATGCCTCCTTTGTGCACGGCCGGATTCGGACTTGCCCACCTGAATTTCCATTTTTTCTTCGGGGCCTTGTATTTGTTCATCATCAACGGGGTTTTCATTATCCTGGCAACATTTGTCATGGTCAAGTACCTTCGCTTCAAGACGGTAGTCGGGATCGCTCCGGAACTTGCCCGGCGGCGCCGCAACCTGATGACGGGTATTGTTGTCATTGTCGTTGTGCCGAGCCTGATATCCGCGTTCAATATGGTGAAAGACAATAATTTCGAACGGAACGTAGAGCGGTTTGTCCAGGAAAACCGTTTCCTCGGGCGGTCGTACGTCTATGACTACCGGATCTTCAATGACCGGGGCCGGAAGGTGGAACTCACCGTGGCGGGGGAGCCCCTGACTCCTGAGCAGCAGTCTGTTCTCTCCCTTTCTGCACGTGCCCACAAGATCAAGGACGGGCAACTGCTGGTCAAGGAGCATTCCCTGGGCATGACGGGGGATGAGATGAACAACCTCATCCGGGGTATCTATAGCAAGACAGACCAGGAAATCTCCCGGAAGGAGGAAGAACTCCGCAAACTTACCAGTCGTCTGGATTCCCTGGAGAGGCTGGTGGAATCACTTGTCTTGGATCCGGAAGGGGAGCCGTGATCAGATCCAGACCGGCCGGGAAATGTTGTCGATGGCGCTCCTCTCTTCTTCGTCGAACGGGGAAGCGTGAAGGGCGAGCAAATTGTCCTGGATCTGGCCGATGGAGCTGGCTCCGATAATCACGGAACTCACCTTCGGGTTCTGCAGGAGCCAGGAAAGGGACATCTGGGCGAATGACTGCCCCCTGCGGCGAGCCATGTCGTTGAGCATCCGGAGGATCTCCATCATCTTGGGGGTCAGGACCTCGGGCTTGAGGAACTTGTTTTCAGACATCCGGGACCCTTCCGGAATCCCGTCCAGGTACCGGTTCGTCAGGAGGCCTTGCTGAAGCGGGGAAAACGCGATATACCCGCTCCCGTTTTCCTGGCATAAATCCAGGACGCCTCCGGTCTCGTCGTGCCGGTCGATGATGTTGTACCGTCCCTGGAATAACAGGCAGGGGACATGCTGTTGGGAAAGGTACCGGAAGGCGAAGCGGGCGGCTTCCGGCGGATACTTGGAGATGCCCACGTACAGGGCTTTGCCTTGCCGGACGATATCGACCAGAGCCTGGAGCGTTTCTTCGAGCGGCGTATCCGGATCGTACCGGTGGGAATAAAAGATGTCCACATAGTCAAGGCCCATGCGACGGAGACTCTGGTCTAAACTGGCCATCAAATACTTGCGTGAGCCCCACTCTCCGTACATGCCGGGCCACATGTCGTGTCCGGCTTTGGTTGAAATGAACAGTTCGTCCCGATAGGGTGCGAAGGATTCCTTCATCAGTCGTCCGAAATTCTCTTCCGCTGTTCCATACTCCGGTCCGTAGTTGTTGGCGAGGTCGAAATGGCAGATTCCCTTGTCAAAGGCGAAATGGGCCATTGCCTTCACATTCTGCATGCTCTGGTGGGAACCGAAATTGTGCCAAAGCCCGAGCGAAATCAGGGGAAGGCGAATACCGGAGCGGCCGCAGCGCCTGTATTCCATCCCGTTCTCATAACGGTCGGCGGAGGGGGTGTAGACGGGTTCGATCATGACGGTCAATATTTGAAACTGGACCCACCTACGAACTCGCGGAGCAGGGAGGTGGACGGTATTTCATTGTCAGGCACCGGCGTGAAATAATGGATGAATTTCAGCAGGCGGTGTGATTCGGAGAACTCCGGACAATTCTGCGGAACACTCCGCAGAATGGGTTCCGCGTGGTTCTTCAGGACGGCGAATTCGATCAGGTAGGCGGAATTGAACATTACGTCCGCGGTTTCCTGATAGGGATAGATCCATTTCTCTTCAGCTTCGCAGACTTTGGGCCATTGGCTGATGGATTCCCGGGCGGAGAAAGCTCCCTTGTTATAATCGCGCACGATGCGGCGCAGCAGCCGGTTGTCACTGGTCGGAATCCAGTTGTGGTTATCGAGCAGGGTCCCGGTCAGGGTGTTGATAAACACCTTGAACTTGGCCTCGTCGGGAATCTGGGACGTCAGGCCGGGATTCAGCGCATGGATCCCTTCGATCAGGAGGATGCATCCGGGTGTCAGCCGGATTCTCTTGCCGTTGTATTCCCGCAGGCCGGTGACGAAATTGAACTCGGGAACTTCTACTTCCTCGCCGGCGATCATTTTCATGATATCCCGTTCCATCAGGGCATGGTCGACTGTATCGAAATTGTCAAAATCGAAACTGCCGTCCGGAAGCCGCGGCGTATCCAGGCGGTTGACGAAATAGTCGTCAGTGGACATGGAAAGCGGCTTGAGGCCGCATGCCTTGAGCTGGATGGAAAGCCGTTTGCAGAAGGTGGTCTTCCCGGAGGAAGAGGGACCTGTGATGAGGACGACCTTCAGGGGATTCTCCGACCGGTAGCGCCGGTCGATTTCCTCGGCGATCTGGACGATTTTCTTTTCCTGAAGGGCTTCGGCGATCTGGATCAGTTCACTGGCCTGTCCGTGCAGGATCGAGTGGTTGACGTCCCCGACCGTGTTCAGTCCCATGATGATGTTCCACCGGAGGTTTTCCTTGAACATTTCATAGGTCTTGGGCTGGTCGACGAACGGGGCGAGCACGGAAGGGTCGTGCCGGTCCGGAACCCGCAGAAGGATGCCGTCATAGCAGGGCTGGATGCCCCATATCGTCAGATATCCGGTCGAAGGGACCAGCTTCCCGTAGTAATAGTCTGCCGTGTCTCCCAGGGTATAATAATCGGTGTACGCTTCTCCGCTGGTCTCCAGGAGACGTACCTTGTCATCATATCCGGATTTGCGGAATTCCTTGAGCGCCTTGTCGGTCTGAACGTCATAGCGGTGGAACGGCATGTCCTTGTCCACGATGTCCCGCATGCGGGCCTCCAGCAGTTTGAGGTCGTCGCAGGTCAGTTCCGTACCGTCCGCTTTCCGGAGATGACAGAAAAACCCGCCTGAAATCGGATGCTCCATGTAGAGTTTGCTTTCGGGGAATACATCCGTGGCGGCCTTGTACATCAGAAAACAGAGCGAGCGGCAGTAGACTCTCATGCCGCTCGATTCGCGGACATCCAGAAATTCGATGTCCTTGTTCTGATAGACTTTGAACTTGAGGCCCTGCGAAACATTGTTCACCTTGGCGGAAACAATGGGGTAGGGGCGTTCGAATTCGAAATCGGAGAGCATCTGCACGAGGGACGTCCCCTCCGGATACTTCCGGAAGGTACGGGTGTTTTTACAATAGACCTGGAGCATGGTTCGGGATTTGGTAGGCAAAAATAAAGATTTTCACCCATAATTACAACATCTGCCCGAACCGATCCGAATGAAAATGGTTATATTTGCAAGCATGAAAGAGGAAAGAAGCATTGACCGTCTGGCCCGCTATCTAATCATGGCCGGGGTTATCGCCATCGTGGCTTTTCTCTGCTGGTACTTCAGCAGTGTGTTGATCTATATCATTGCGGCTTTCGTGGTGTCCCTGATCGGCCAGCCAATCATGCGTGCCCTCCGCTGCCTGCGGGTCAAGGGGCGCAGTGCTCCGGACTGGCTCCTGTCCATCCTGACCATCCTGATTATCTTCCTGGTGCTTTCCCTGGTCATCACCGAGGCGGTTCCGGTCGTTACCCGGATTGTCCGGGACGCGGCCGTCCTGAACAGCCGGGGACTCTCGGGCAATTTGCCCATCGAGAGTTTCAACCAGTGGGTCATTGGGCTGTTCCCCGGCCTTGGGGCTGATTTCAATGCGGTCGGTCTTCTGGTGGACAAACTGAAAGAAGTGACCAGCCTGTCCAATGTCACCAATCTGATCGGGTCCGTCGCCTCGGCCGTCAGCGGTTTTGCCGTAGGCCTTTTCTCGATCATCTTTATCTCCTTTTTCTTCATCCGGGACGAGCATCTGTTCGGACGGATTGTAGGAGCGCTGGTACCTGACCGGATCGAGCCGACGGTCGGGAAAACCATCCTGGAAATCGAGGCGCTGCTTTCCCGCTATTTCGTGGGGCTGATTATCGAGATGGCCGGTGTCGCCCTGCTGGATTTCCTGGGCCTCTGGCTGATTGCCCGGCTCGGATTCAACAATGCGGTCGGCATTGCTTTCATCGCCGGCATCCTGAATATCATTCCCTATGTCGGTCCGCTCATGGGCGAGATCATCGGTGTCGTACTGGCCGTCATCCTGAAATTCGGGTTGGGAGTGGGACTGGATGTGAATCTGTGGGCGTTTGCGCTGATTGTCTTTGCCATCATGATGGCTACCCAGCTGGTGGACAATTTCATCTATCAGCCGCTGATTTATTCGACCAGCATCAAGGCCAGCCCACTGGAGATTTTCATCGTCCTGTTGATTGCAGGGAATCTGGGCGGGGTACTGGGCATGCTGGTGGCGATTCCGGGCTATACGGTGGTCCGTGTCATTGCCAGCCGATTCTTCTACCGGCTCAAGCCTATACGAAGACTCATACCGGACCTCAGCGACGAGGACCGGATGATCTTCAATACCGAAAAAGAGAAAGAACCCTAGCAGGCGTCCATTAGCGAGAAAATGCGGCTGCGGACTTCTTCAATGGTTCCGACGCCGTCAATCTCATTGTACCGACCCGCTTTCTGGTAGTATCCGACGAGGGGTTCGGTCTTCTCGTGATAGGTCCGGATGCGGTTTTCCACCACCTCGGGGCGGGCATCGTCAGCACGTCCCTCGATTGTGGCGCGGTGGGCGATCCGCTGCTGGATCATCTGGTCGGGAATCATGATCGATACAACGGCGGTGACAGCCTCTCCGGTGTTGGCCAGCATAGCGTCCAAGGCCTCGGCCTGGGCAATGGTCCTGGGAAATCCGTCAAGCAGGAATCCGTCGACGCCGGCCGTATTCTTGAACTTGGCCTCGATCATACCTTCGACAACCTCGTCCGGGACGAGGGATCCGGCTTCGATGAGGGCTTTTGCCTGGAGTCCGAGCGGAGTCCCGGCTGCTATTTCGCTGCGGAGAAGCTCTCCGGTGGAGAGGTGGCAAAGATTGTATTTATCCACCATCGCACTGGCCTGGGTGCCTTTCCCGGCACCAGGAGGACCGAAAAGAATGTAGTATTTCATATTACTTGTCAAGTACGTAAATGTCGTTGATATTTCGCCCGAGTTCATCGTAGTCCAGGCCGAAGCCGACAATGAAATCGTCGGGAATCTCCATGGCGACATAGTCCAGCGGGATGTCCTTTTTGTACATCTCCGGCTTGAGGAGCATGGTGCAAACCTTGATCTTGGATGCACCGCGTTCCTGAAGGAGGTGTACCAGGTTTTCGATAGTCCTGCCCGTATCTACGATGTCCTCCACGATGATGACTTCCTTCCCTTTGATGTCTCCGGTCAGGCCCATAGCTTCCCTGACGACCCCGGTGGAGCGGGTGCCCTCATAGGAAGAGAGTTTGATGGAAACCAGTTCCACGTTGAAATCCAGCCGTTTCATCAATTCTGCCGTGAACAGGATGGACCCGTTCAGCACGCACAGCAGGACGGGGGCTTCGGTGATGCCTTCATAGTCCTGGTTGATTTTGCCGGCAAGCCGGTCGATGGCTGCTTCCACGGTTTCGTGAGGAATAAAACGTTTGAATGTCTTGTCGTGAAGTTTGATCCGGTTTTCCATATCAGTCTTGATTTGAACACAAAAATAAGAAGAAAAAAGCAAAAAACATGTATTTGCCGGGTGAAACAACACAAGTTGTCAACAGGGGTTGTATCCCAGTTGCGGAATTCGGTATCTTGGCCGAAAAAAGAAGCGATGAAAAGGATGGTGACGGGAGCGCTGCTCCTTTTGGCGGCTATACCGGCTGCCGCTCAGCGGGAGGAAGCGGTACGGGCTGCCCTTTATGTGACCGGGGCGGCCGATCCCGAAGAATTGGACGGGCAGATCGTGGAAGAACTGGAGGCGCTGCGGGAGCGTCCGCTGCAGATCAACCGTGTATCAGCCGCCCGGATGGTATCGAGCGGACTGCTGACCCCGTACCAGGCGGCATCGTTGGTGGATTATCGGAAAACCAACGGTGATGTCCTGTCTTTCCGGGAACTGGAACTTGTTGAGGGTTTCAGTGCGGACATTGTCCGGATCCTCCGCCCTTTCCTGTCCCTTTCTTCCCGGAAACCGGCAGGAAGAGCGTCACCTGACAGTTTGCAGGCGGGTGTTTCCACCGTCCTGAAAGGCTCCCTGACCGGGTATGGAGCCAAACTCAGGGTTATGGTCGGGAACGGCGAGTTGGCCGGGGCATTGAAAGGACCGCCCGGAACGGGCACATTCCATGCTTGCTGGGAGACGCCGGCAGGCCGTTGGACGGCGGGTGACTACCATGTGCGGTTCGGGCAGGGGCTCGC
>JAGAHD010000080.1 GCA_017627255.1 Bacteroidales bacterium
AAATAAAGTTAGCAAAAGAATATGGCAAGAATAGCCGGTGTTGATTTACCGAACAACAAAAGAGGAGAAATAGGCCTGACCTATATCTTCGGTATCGGACGCAGCTCCGCCCAGAAGATCCTGGACACCTGCGGCATCGATCGCAGCATCAAGGTCGGAGAGTGGAACGACGACCAGATCGCCGCCATCCGTACCCTCATCAACAACGAGTACAAGATCGAGGGTGAACTCCGTTCCTCCGTCCAGATGGACATCAAGCGTCTCATGGATATCGGTTGCTATCGCGGCATCCGTCACCGTTCCGGACTTCCTGTTCGCGGCCAGAGCACCAAGAATAACGCCCGTACCCGCAAGGGCCGGAAGAAGACCGTTGCCAACAAGAAGAAAGCAACCAAGTAAAGATTGATGAATTATGGCAAAGAAAACTACTACAACAAAGAAGAGAGTTGTCAAGGTTGAAGCTTATGGCGAGGCCCATATTTCATCGACCTTCAACAACGTCATCGTGGCGCTCACCAATGCGCAGGGCCAGGTCATCAGCTGGTCTTCCGCCGGTAAGTGCGGTTTCCGCGGTTCCAAGAAAAACACCCCGTACGCAGCGCAGATGGCAGCAGAGGATGCTTCCAAGACAGCGTTCGACGCGGGTCTCCGCAAGGTCAAGTGCTATGTGAAGGGTCCTGGTGCCGGACGTGAGTCCGCCATCCGTACCATCAACAATGCCGGTATCACCGTTACCGAGATTGTCGATGTCACCCCGATGCCCCACAATGGCTGCCGTCCCAAGGGCCGTCGTAAAGTTTAATTAACCTAAAAGAAGAAGTACCATGGCAAGATATACTGGTCCTACCACTCGCATCGCCCGTAAATTCGGCGAGCCTATCTATGGCCCTGACAAGACCTTCGAAAAGAGAAATACCCCTCCGGGACAGCATGGCCTCGCTTCCAAGCGCAAGAAGCAGAAGGAATATGGCATGCAGCTCAAGGAGAAGCAGAAAGTCAAATATATGTACGGTGTCCTGGAACGTCAGTTCCGTAACACCTACGCCCGTGCCGCCCGCATGAAAGGCCAGACCGGTGAGAACCTCCTCCTCCTTCTCGAGGCCCGTCTTGACAACGTGGTTTACCGTCTGGGCATCGCCCCGACCCGTGCCGCCGCCCGTCAGCTGGTTCTCCACCGCCACATCACCCTCGACGGTGTGGTTTGCAACGTCCCGTCCGCCCAGGTGAAGCCCGGTCAGGTCGTCGCAGTCCGCGAGCGTTCCAAGAGCCTGGAGGTCATCCAGAACAGCGTTGCTTCCGCCACGAAGTATTCCTGGCTGGAGTTCGATGCGAAGACCCTCGTCGGCAAGTTCCTCAATGTCCCGGCCCGTACCGAGATTCCGGAGAATATCAACGAGCAGCTCATCGTCGACATCTACTCCAAGTAACCGATTATAACACCAAGAAACAGTAATTATGGCAATCTTAGCATTTCAGAAACCGGACAAGGTGATCATGCTCGAAGGAACCGAGACCGTGGGACGTTTCGAGTTCAGACCGCTTGAGCCTGGCTACGGACAGACCATTGGAAACGCCCTCCGCCGCATTCTTCTCGCCTCTTTGGAAGGTTTCGCCATTTCTTCGATCAAGGTCGCAGGTGTGGACGAGGAGTTCCAGACCATCCCCGGCGTGATCGAGGGCATGCAGGACATCATCCTGAACCTCAAGCAGGTCCGTTTCAAGAGGATGGTGGACTCGGTCGACACCGAAGTGGCGAACATCACTGTCAGCGGCAAGCAGGAGTTTACCGCTGAGGACATCTCACAGGGATTGTCTTCTTTCAAGGTGTTGAATCCGGAGCTTCACATCTGCTCTCTCGAGCCGTCTGTCAAGTTGGAGATTTCCCTGACCATCACCAAGGGCCGCGGCTTCGTCCCGGCCGAGGAGATGCGGGATGAGAATACGCCGATCGGAACCATTCCGGTGGATGCGATCTACACCCCGATCAAGAAGGTCAACTGGACTGTCGAGAACTACCGTGTCGAGCAGAAGACCGACTACGAGAAACTGAATCTGGAGATCGTCACGGACGGTTCCATTTCTCCGGAAGCAGCTCTCCAGGATGCGGCCAATATCCTCATCTACCATTTCAAGCTGTTCACTGACGACAAGAAGATCTCCCTGGAGAACGCCGTCGAGTCCGACAGCAAGGAACTGGACGAGGAATCCCTCCGCATGCGTCACCTTCTCCTGACGAAACTTTCCGACATGGGCCTCTCCGTGAGAGCGTTCAACTGCCTGAAAGCCGCCGACATCGATACGTTCGCCGACCTGGTTTCCTACAGCCGCGCCGAACTCATGAAGTTCCGCAATTTCGGCCGCAAGTCCCTCAACGAGATCGATCTGCTGGTGGAGAAGATGAAGCTCTCCTTCGGTATGGATGTCACCAAGTACAATATTGAACCTAAGAAAAAGATCGTTTAACAATGAGACACAATAGAAAAGTCAATCATCTTGGACGCAAGAGCGGTCACCGCAAGGCCATGCTCGCCAATATGGCATCCTCCCTCATCTTGAACAAGAGGATCACGACCACTGAGGCCAAGGCCAAGGCGCTCAAGCCCTATCTCGAGCCGCTTGTGACCAAGTCCAAGGAGGACACCACCCACTCCCGCCGTGTCGTCTTCAGCTACCTGAAGGACAAGAACGCTACCTCCGAACTCTTCCGCACCATCGCGCCGAAGGTCGCCGACCGCCCGGGTGGATACCTCCGTATCCTCCACACCGGTTTCCGTCAGGGTGACGCCACCGAGATGGTTCTCGTCGAATTCGTCGACTTCAACGAGTCCGCTCTCGCTTCCGCTCCGAAGGAGGCCAAGAAGACCACCCGCCGCAGCCGCGCCAAGAAGGCCGAGGCTGATGCCCCTGCCGCCGAGGAAGCTCCCGCTGCCGAGTAGTTCTCCGACCGTTTTTGAAAAACGCTTCTCTTGCCGAGAGGCGTTTTTTTGTATATATTTGCGTTCATGAAGCGTTTCTGGTTCATTTTGTTAGCGATGCTGCTCCTGCTGGCGTCCTCCTGCGGGAAAAAGAAGGAGAATCCCTTTCCGGACGAGGGCGAAGAGCTCCCGCAATGGTACTATGTCAATCTGTTCGCTCATCAAGTGATGAGTTCCTACTATCTCTGGAACGAAGAGATCAAGGACGGCCTGTCCGCCTGGAAGACGACGGCGGATCCGGTCCAGACGGTCAAGGATATCCGCTACAAGGATGCTTCCGGCAAGGACATCGACCGGTGGACGATGGTGACGGATGATTTCAGCAGCTTCACGGGAGGAGTGGCAGGTTACAACGTGACGAACGGGGTGGAGTTCGCGCTGTATTACGGGGACCGCAGCCATACCTCGGTAGTAGGCGTCGTTACGTTTACCTATGCGGATTCCCCGGCTTCTGCTGCCGGCCTCCGGCGGGGCGACGTTTTCGTGCGGGTCAATGGAACGGCAATGACGCCGGACAATTATGTTTCCGTGGTGAATGACGGCCTGTATGGGGGAAATTCCGTGTCCCTGACCCTTTCCGACGGACGGACGGTCACCCTGACGCCTCGGGACATGTATGAGGAACCCCTGAACGAGATGCGGATTCTGGATGTGGAAGGACGGAAAGTGGGATACCTGCACTATACGAGTTTCACCCTTGTGTCGACTGCCTCCCTTCCGGAATGCTTCCAGTCTTTCTCCGAAGCGGGGATCCGGGACCTGGTGCTGGATTTACGGTACAACGGCGGCGGGTATGTGACGGCTTGCGATGTGCTGGGTTCGCTGATCGCTCCCCGGGAGGAGGTTCGCGCCGGCAGCGTTTTCAGCCGCGAAATCTATAACAAAATCCTGACGGAAGCCTGGGAAGAAGAACCGAGTTGCTTCCTGCAGGAATATACCTATGCGGAGGATGGACGTGTTTTTGACCTCCTGGGCGCCAATCCCGGCATCGATCGACTGTATGTGCTGGTAGGAGGCAATACGGCCTCTGCATCGGAAAGCCTGATCTGCGGCCTCAAGCCGTATATGGATGTGACGGTGATCGGCACCCGGACTTATGGGAAATACTGCTCCGGCCTGATGATGGGGGCGCCCCGCTGGTATGAGACGTACCGGAATGACCTGGAGGAAGGGTTGACGGACAAAGCGCTGCCCATGGTGGACAACTGGGGAATCTACGTGATGTACGCCCGGTATGCCGACCGGGACGGAGTGACCCTCAGCATGCCGGACGGTATCGTTCCGGACGTGGAACTGGAGGACAATCCGGCTGACGGATACCAGCTCGGCGACCCCTCCGAAACAATGCTGTCGGCGGCGCTGGACCTGATTGCCGGCAGGAAGACCCGCCTGTCGGCCGGGGCGGTTTCCAGACCGGCTCTGGATCCGGTTTCGGATCCGGTCCGCCGTCCGGGTTTCGGCATCCTGGTCTCTGAAGGTCCCTGGATTACCGGAAGCAGGCGTCTGGACTAACATCTGGCGACCTTGTCGGCAAGGGTGAAAAATCTTTTAGTATAAATGATTGTTACTCGATTTAGGGCTCATGCTTCCGATTTGAAACCATCTTGACGGATACAGGAAGTTTGCTGAAGATGTAATGTGGGGAGGACACGCTGGGGGCCGATGAAATATATTCTTTCGAATTGGAAGTTTAGATTTTTTTTCTTTACTTTGTATTAGGAACAGCTGCTTTGGAAGTGGTTGAAACAGAAAGAGTATCAGTATTTATCGTTATGAATCAGATTGTACGTGTACAAAGGAGCCGGTATGAGGCACCGGAAGCTGAATGGTTGAATATCAGGTTCGAAGAGAATATTCTGTCGAATCAGCCTGGAACGGGAGAGAACTGGGCTCCCCGCCATGACAGCGGCGAAGACGAATTTTTCAACGAATAAGATCCCTTTATGAAAAAGCTATGGATTGCCGTGGCAAGCGTTGCGCTTGCCGCCGGCTGTGCTGTTCAGGAGATTGACCATTCGTCGGGCGTGTCATCCCGCTCGGTGTTGTTCACGGCTTCTGAGACGGCGACTCGAACGGCGTTTGACGCACCTGTCGGGACGAGTTACCCGACGCTGTGGACGGACAACGACAGCGAAGTCCTGCTGTCCTTGAATTTCGAGGAATCGCAGTCGGTTCCTGTGGTGCCCTCCCCGACCTACAAGACGGCGACGTTCAGCGCGACGTTCCCCGAGCGATCGAGCTATACGTTCTATGCGCTGAGCCCTGCGTCAGCCTCTTCCGGGATGAGTCCCAGCCGGAAATCGTGGAAGGTGACGATTCCCTCGGAACAGACACCGCTTTCGGGGTCATGCGACGAACGTGCCCAGATCCTGGTGGCGTCGTCGTCTGCGCTGACGGAGGCGCCCGCGGCGCTGGACCTGTATTTTTCTCACCTGACGTCGTACATGTCGATGACGTTGTCGAACCTTCCGGACGGAGTTGTGGTGACGGGCGTAGAGGTGACCTCCAGCGTTCCCTTCGTGGGAGAGTACTATTATGACTGCACGTCGAAGAAACTGGAGGGGAACGGTGAGTCCTGCACGGTGACGCTGACGACGGACGGTCAGGGCCCTGTGTGGCTTGCGTGCGCACCGGTGGACATGTCGGGTGCGACGCTGACGGTGAGCGTGTCGACGCCGGAGGGGAAGTATGTTCAGCAGAAGACATTCCCTGAGGGTCGCGTGCTGACACCGGGGAAGATTGCGCTGTTCACGGTGGATTTCTCGGGCGTGGAGCCGGAGGTGGCGTCGACGGAGGAGTACTACGAGCTGGTGACGGATGCTTCGACGCTGTCCGAAGGGGATGAGGTGATCCTGCTGGATGTCGCGGGCGAGTATGCGATGAGTACGACGCAGAATACGAATAACCGGGGCTCGGTCGGGATCACGGTGTCGGACGACAAGGCGTATCCGGGAGAGACGGTTCAGGTCCTGACGCTGGAGAAGAGCGGTAACTACTGGGCCTTCCAGACCGGATCGGGGTATTTGTCATGCAATGGGAACAGCAATGGGCTCAAGACGAAATCGTCGTTGGATACCTATGGCCAGTGGACGATATCGATCAGTTCCGGTGCCGCATCCGTGACGGCTCGTTCCGGGAGTTCCAATTTGTTGAAATTCAATACGTCCAATCGGATTTTCAGCGGCTACAAGTCGACTTCCCAGGGTGTGACGGCGGTCGCCCTGTACCGCAAGGTCACGGCGGCTTCTTCCCAGGAGGATCCCGTTCTTTCCGAAGAAACGTACGGTGCCTATCTTGTCGGCCGGACCTGGCAGTATGCCAAGGGAACGGACCACCTGTCCCGCCATTACAGGGATGAGGCGGTGGATTTCGCCATTATTTCGGCTCCGGAAGAGGCCGTTTCGATGACGTTCGCCGGGATTCCGAAAACCCTGGCGAAGGGAGATTCCTTCACGCTTTCCTTCACCCGGAAGGTCGGTATCTCCACGGCCGTGAAAGGGGAGTATTCCGTGACCGTCGTCAAGGAGTCCGGCCGCAAGGTCTGGCTCTCCGACGGATCGGGCAATGGTTTCATCGTTAAAAAGTAAGGCGCCATGAGAAAGAAGATCATTATCCTGTTTGCCGCGCTTTTCTGCCTTTGCCAGCTGATGTATGCCGTTCCGGCCATGCCGGGGACATTCCGCTATACCCAGCCTGACGGGACGACCGTCGAATTGCAGAACCATGGTGACGAGTGGATGCACTGGCTCACCGATGCCAGTGGAAATATTGTGGAGATCGGGGAGGACGGCTATGTCCATAAATCCCTGGTCACCCGGAAAGAATTCAACCAGAAGATGATGGTTGCCAATGCCTTCCGGGGGGAACTGAACGATCTCCGGCGGGCGAGTTACGCCGAATATACGGATATGACCCACGGTACGCGGCATATCCCTGTCATCCTGGTAGGGTTCAGCAACAAGAGTTTTACCAAGACGAAGACCCAGTTCGAGAACCTGCTCAACCAGGAAGGCTATTCCGACAACCATGGGATCGGCTCTGTCCGCGACTGGTATCACGACCAGTCCAACAACCGTTTCGACCCTATCTTCGACGTCTACGGGCCGGTGCCCCTGGACGGCAGCGTGGCTACGTACGGAGCGAATGACGACGACGCCTGCCTGGCGATTTTCCAGGCCTGCCAGAAGTTGGACAGCAGCGTGGATTTCAGCCAGTATGATTATGACGGCGACGGTGATGTGGACATGCTGCTGATGTATTATGCCGGATTCAATGAGGCGGAAGGCGCTTCTTCTAGCACGATCTGGCCGCATGCCTATTACCTGGAATACTGGAGCAACGATGATGCGGAGTTGCAGGAGCAGGTGAACCACAATTCCTTCGACGGCAAGCGGGTCAACCGGTATTTCTGCACGTCGGAACTGACGGAAACTTCCGGCTCGACCATGTGCCGGATCGGTACGACCTGCCATGAGTTCGCCCATTCGCTCGGCCTTCCGGATTTCTACGACACGAATGACGCCAACGGCCGTTCCGTGAATGGGACGGCGGGCGCCATGTATACGTATGACCCGATGTGTGCCGGCAGCTATAACGGGACATACACCAGCAATTCCCCGGCCAATTTCACGGCACTGGAGCGAGTCATGCTGGGATGGATGGACGAAATTCCGGACATGCCTTCCGGAAACGTCACGCTGAATCCGGTGGAGCGGGAGGAAGCCTACAAGACACCCGCCTCCGCCAAGGGTGAGTATTTCGTTTATGAATGCCGGAGCGGCAGCGGTTGGGACTCGACGCTGCAGGGCGGCATGATTGTCTACCATGTCGACAACGCCAAGACGCACGACATTACGATAACGGTCAGTTCTACCGACTATACGATGTCGGCCTATGAATGGTGGCAGACGAACTATTTCAACGGTAACAGTACACATCCCTGCTGCTACATCATTCCTGCTGCCAGCCAGGGCGACATGGATTATTCGCCCGCTTCCGGTCTTCCTTTCCCGGGATCGTCCAGGGTCACGACCTTTACTCCCAAGGATTGGGACAAAAAGACAGGGTTGTATTCCTTCTCCAACATCACCTTCTCCAACCAGAGGGTCACCATGACCTCGACCAAGGCGTCCGCTACGCTTTCCGGTCAGGTGACGGACCGGGACGGAATACCCGTTCCGGGTGCGACCGTGACAGTGGAAGGATCCTCCCTCAGCGCTACGACCTCTTCGTCCGGGACCTACTCCCTTTCCCTTGCCGGCCAGGATGCCGACACATTCACGGTAACGGCCGAAGCGGAGGGGTATTTTTCCGCGACCAAGACGGTCACGGTCGGAACGGCGGCCGTAACGCTGGATTTCGTACTGCTCGGTTATGAGGGGAATCTCAATGACCTGCAGAAATTTGATGCGACCGTCACACCGTCTTCCGACGGATTCGGAGAGGTGGGCGAAAGTATCATGGGCGCTGTCGGATTCTCGGATGATGACCTGGCTTCCTACTGGGGCCGGAAGGTCAAGTCCATGCGTTTCCTGTTCAAGGGAAGCGCCGATGCCGTGTGGGCTGTCGTGGACCGGGATGAAGAGCGGCTCGTCTGCCGGAAGCTTTCCGAAAAGACGGGCGACCAGTGGATCGAGGTGGACCTCAGCGGGGAGGACCTCTACCTGGAAAGAGGCGCGGACAACTACTATTTCGGGTATGGTATCGACAATCCGACGGTGAAGGACCCGCTCTATTATGAAGAGAATGACGTGCAGGCGGGCGGCGGCTACTATTCCTCTTTCGACCTTGGGGAGGTGTGGTGGTCCGACCTGGGGGCCAATGTCCTCGTCTCCGTGGAACTGGAGCCGATCATCGGTGATGCGGAATACAACACCATCGCCAATCCCGGAAAGGGCGTGTATTCCGCCGGTGACACCTTCGACCTGGTGCTGGATGAGTCGACGGTATTTGTTCCGGCTTCGGTCATCTGGTATTTCGACGACGAACCGGTCAGTGGTCCGTCCCTTGAGCTGAATGAGCCTGGCGAGCATGTCATCGCGGCGGAAATAACGCTGCAGGACGGGTCCATCAAGATCGTCGAGCTGGAAATAACGGTTGAATGACGGGTCGAAAAACTCTACATTAACTCTATAGGGTCTCCTTTTGGAGGCCCTTGTTTTTTGATATAACATACTGTCAATCATTTTGTTGAAAAAATCTCTACAAAGGGTGTGACTTGTTGAAGATAACTCTACAATGATATGTTATTACGTAAAAAAACACTATCTTGCCTTTGAAAACTAACCACAGTACACAGCCCTATGAAATGGAAGACCCTTTTTTCGGACGGGAAGACGAACCGGTTCATCGAATCGGTAGACCGTCTTCTGGGTACGGTGGACCATTCTGTCCTGCTGTTCAAGGAAGGTGTCCAGAACTACCTGTATGACGACAAGGAAGGATTTGCCGGAAATCTTGCGACCATGGCGTCGCTGGAATCCGAAGCCGGTGCCCTCCGGCGCGAAATCGAGAGTTCCCTGTATTCCCGGGGGGTGATGATTCGGTACCGGGGCGACATCATGCGCCTGCTGGAGCGGTTTGACCATATCCTTTCCATCATCAGCAATGACCTGATCCAGTTCGAAATCGAAGCCCCGAATATTCCGCAGGATCTCCGGAAGGAATTTGTCAAGCTGACGGAACTGGCGACGATGGCCGTCGAAAGCACGATTCCGGGCACCAAAGCCTATTTCACGGAGCCGGACAAGGTATCCGAGACGACGAACCGCGTCTATTTCTATGAAAAGGAGGCGGTGAAACTCTCCCAGTCGATCAAGCGGACCGTTTTCCACGACATGGATTTCCTCAAGCTCAGCGAAAAGTTCCACCTGCGTTATTTCGCCCTCCATATCGAGGATCTCTCCAAGGCGGCCGTCAAAGTGGCGGAGCAGCTGTCGGTCATGGCCATCAAACGGAATCTCTAGCCCCGTCCGCCTTATGTGGTCCCTGTTTCTCGCCCTTTGTCTTGTTGTGATGCTGCCGGCCGCGGTCTTGCTGCGGCGGGACGTGCCGGTTCTCATCGGCGGGATCCAGGCATCCGGGGCATGGGAGCTCCGGGGCGTGAAAGTCCTGGTAGGGCTGCTGTTGCCCGGGGCAGTCGTCGCGGCGATGTTGCTTAGGGGCGGCGGCGGAGACCTGCTTCTCCCGGAGTTTTCCGAGGTAACGGCCCTGGAGTTGACTGCCGTAGGGCTTTCGACACTGGCCGCGGTCTTCGTCACGGCGCAGATCAGCCCTTATACCAGCGTGCAGTATGCCTTCGTCGGGGCCGTACTGGGGCTTCAGCTCAATAGGTGGGGAACGGTGGACATGACGCTCGCCCTGCGGGTGGCGGCGGCGTGGCTGGCAGCTCCGGTGGTATGCGGACTGCTCGCTGC
>JAGAHD010000081.1 GCA_017627255.1 Bacteroidales bacterium
CGGCGCCATCCTCGGCTTCTTCGGCCTGAGAAACCTGAACGTCGCTGCCGGCGCCCTTTCGGCCATCATCGGCCTCGGTATCATCGCCAACGGCCTGGCATATATCCTGGCCGTAGTGGGTATCAACCGCTTCGAGAAGCAAGTGGACAACAAGAGCAAGGATATCGACGTGCAGTAAGACTGCGTGTAAATATCGTAGAAGGACGTTACCATTCTCAGGCAGCGTCCTTCTTTTACCAGTGAGACGGACGGAGCCTTCGCACAACAGATTCGTAACCCAATCACCTGATGTAGAAATATGAAATGGAAGTTATCCGACTTTTGGAAGCAGGCCTTGAGCAGCACGCTCGGCACCATCATCGGCATCGTCCTGACCTTTGGCACCTCTGCCTGGATTAATCATCGGGAAAAGCAGGAAACGGAGCGGACGGCAGCGTTGATGGTGATCCACAATCTCGACAGCTTCACGGAGGACCTCGGTGAGATGGTCAGGGAACTCCAGGCCATAGACTCGATCAACATGAAGCTGCTGGACGCGAGAGACAGGTTGCATACGGTTTCTGAAGATACGCTGCAATTGTTTGTCAGCGGCATTCTCACCCACAATTTCAACACGGTCGATGAAACCGCAGAGACCATCTTCAGCAGCAACATCGAGACGTGGAAGAGCATCGGCAACAGCGAATTCATCGAGCTGGCCGGCAACTGCTTTTCAGTCAAACGACTGATGGTGAAATTTCAGGAGGGGCTTGAAGCGGAGAAGAACGAATTGAGCGACCTGTATTTGAAGACCATTCTCTACGCCGACCATCCTGCCGAGTCGACACGCGAGATAGCGACAACCCTGCTTCACTCAGCGACGTATTGCAGTCACATCAAAAAGCAACATGATTTCTATTTGTGCGGCATGGAGCAGGGAGTGAAAGTACTGCGTAAGCAGACCGATAAATGCAAGCGGCTGATGAATGTCACCGACGAGGAACTTCTGCAGTTTGGCTTGAATGATTGAGAAAGTCTTGATATTACAGTTCATGACGGTCATCCTACCGCCTTGGCTGAATGCTCAACCGATACTCACTGGGCGACGGTCCAAGATGCTTGGTGCAGTAGCGTGGAAATCGGTGGAAAAACGGAAACGGGTCTTCATGCCTGTGGGTATCTTTGCAAAAAAAGAAAGAATTGTGGAAAATATGAAAAGAGTAGCGTTTTTTGTGAAAGTATGAAAAGAGAAATGCTCCGTAATTTTGTATCGACATATAATAGCACGACCATCTCTTATGAAGAAGACGACTTCTAAAAACATTTTGGCGACCTTCGCGGCACTGGTACTTCTTTTCCTTTTCCCCTTTGTTTCCTGTGAGAAAGGGAATCCGGACAACTCCGGGACCGGGAATCAGGAGAATACCGAAAACGATCAGAAGCCTGGCGACAATACCGATTCCGGGAAGATATTGATTGTCTATTACAGCTACACCGGCCACTGTGGCGAGATTGTCACGGCGCTTTCCTCCAACCTGGAGAAGGCGGACATTCTCCGCATCCGGGAGGTGGATGAGGATGTCGATTACAATGCGAATGGCTATAAGCTGGGCAGCGACCTGATCAGCGCCATCAAAAAGGCACCCGGCCAGGCATCCAGCTATCCCGTCATCAAGGAAGTGGACAAGAAGGCCGAGGATTACGACACCATCATCGTAGTGACTCCCCTCTGGCACAGTCAGATGGCTGCCATCATGCAGACCTACCTCTTCCAGAACGGCGGCAAGATGAAGGGAAAGAATATCGGCCTGGTGGTATCCAGCGCCTCGTCGGGTATTTCCGGTGTGGAATCCGACGCCAAGCGCCTGATCCCTGACGGCAAATTCTATGGTACCAGCCTCTGGATCAACAGTTCGAATCACGCCAAGCGTGCCAGTCTCGTGAAAGAGTGGCTGGAGAAAAACAAAATCAAATCGTAGAACATCACACGCACCATCTCAATATGAATCTCCGAAAATTATCAATCCTTTTAGCATTACTTGTTATGGCCATCCCTTCCCATGCGCAAATCACCATCAATATCCGCTATTCCGGTAAAAACGGTGGCGCCCAAGGATATGTCAAGGAAATGGAAGAGAGCGGCATCGCCGCCCGTATCCGGGCCGTCGAAGGCTGCCTCCGCTATGATTACTTCTTCCCGGCTGATGACCCGGAAGGCCTTCTTCTGATCGACGAATGGGCCGACCAGGAAGCACTCAACCGATATCACAGCTCGCCCATGATGAAGGAGGCCGCGGCCCTGCGCGAGAAGTACGGATTGGGTGACCGCCGGGTGACCCTGTTCAATCCGGTCGGTGGCCCGTCCTGGCCCAAGGGTGAGCCCAACGATGCCTATGCGCAGTATTTCATCGGACAGAGCTACCTCTATCCCCTGCCGGGCGGCTATGCCAACGTCACCTTCGAGCCCGGCTGCCGCAACAACTGGCACATCCATCACGGGGCCGTGCAGGTGCTCATCTGCGTGTCCGGACGCGGCTGGTACCAGGAGTGGGGCAAGCCGGCCGTGCCGCTGACCCCTGGAACCATCATCGAAATCCCCGAGGGCGTCAAGCACTGGCACGGAGCTGCCGCAGACAGCTGGATGCAGCA
>JAGAHD010000082.1 GCA_017627255.1 Bacteroidales bacterium
CCGAGGCGCTGAAGGCGGACCGGTCGTTCGAGGACTGGAACCGCCTGGAGGAGATCTTCCGGAATCCGTCCCTGCAGATGATCTCCTTCACCATCACCGAAAAGGGTTACGGGTTCAACGAGGCGGACCTCGCCCGCGGCCTGGACGCCGTTTTCGCCATGGGCAAGGTCACGGCCCTGCTGCTGGAACGGTTCAAGGCCGGCGCGCTGCCCCTGACCGTCCAGTCCATGGACAACTGCTCCCACAACGGCGACAAGGTGAAGGCCGGCGTCCTGGCCTATGCCGAGCGCTGGGTCCGGGACGGCCTGGCCCCTCAGGCCTTCCTGTATTACCTGAAAGACGAAAGCAAGATCACCTTCCCGTGGTCCATGATCGACAAGATCACGCCCCGGCCGCATGGGAAAGTGAAGGAACTGCTCGCTGCCGACGGTTTCGAGGACAACGACTACATCGAGACGGAGAAGCATACCTTCACCGCCCCGTTCGTCAATGCGGAAGAGGTTCAGTATCTGGTAATTGAAGACAATTATACGAACGGACGCCCGCCGCTGGACCTGGGCGGGGCGCTCTATACCACCCGGGAAACCGTGGACAAGGTGGAGACGATGAAAGTCACCACCTGCCTCAATCCCCTCCACACGGCGATGTCCATCTACGGCTGCATGCTGGGCTATACGCTTATCTCGGCGGAGATGCAGGATCCGGACCTCCGTTCCTTCATCCAGAAACTCGGCTATATCGAGGCCATGCCCGTGGTGACGGATCCCGGCGTGCTGAATCCCTACGAATTCATCGGCGCGGTCATCGGCCGCCGCCTGCCCAACCCGTTCATGCCCGACGCCCCGCAGCGCATCGCCATGGACACGTCGCAGAAACTGTCCATCCGCTTCGGCGAGACGATCAAAAAGTACCTCAACCGCGGGCTGGACACGGACAATCTCGTCCTGATCCCGCTCACCCTCGCCGGCTATGCCCGGTACCTGAAGGGCGTCCGGGACGACGGCACATCCTTCGAACCGTCGCCGGATCCGATGCTCGCCGACCTGCAGGCCATCGTGGCCCCGCTGGAAATCGGCCGGGAGAATCAGGATTACAGTTGCCTGAAAGCCCTTTACAGCCGGAAGGACGTCTTCGGCCTGGACCTGTATGAGGCCGGACTCGGCGAAAGGATCGAGGGCTTGGTGAAAGAACTCTTCGCGGGCCCCGGCGCCGTACGCCGCGTCCTGCACAAATACGTCAGCGAACGATAAGGAGCCGGTATGGCAGACATGAAATCCCTGGCCAAGGATACGGCCATCTACGGACTCAGCAGCATCATCGGGCGGTTCCTCAACTACCTGCTCTTTATCGTATATACCTACGTGTTTCCCGCAACCAGCGGTGCCGTAGGCGTCATTACCAATGTTTATGCATACATCGGCCTTGCCCTGGTCATCTTGACCTATGGGATGGAGACCACCTTCTTCCGATTTGCGAACAAGCAAGGAGAGGATCCCAAAATGGTCTATTCCACGGTACTGCGGATGCTGGCTGCCACATCTCTGCTTTTCGTCGCCCTGGTCTTCGTGTTTATCGGTCCTCTCTCGGCAAAAATGGGCTATGCGGACCATCCTGAATACATCTGGGTAATGGCGCTCGTGGTGGCACAGGATGCTTTCCAGGCCATCCTGTTCTCCTATCTGAGATATCAGAACCGTCCCATCAAGTTCGTGGCGCTCAAACTGTCATTCATCGCCCTCAGCATTATCCTGACGCTGTTCGTCCTGCTCTTGATGCCAAAGCTGTACGCTACGAACCCCGGCTTGTTCGGGAAACTGTACAATCCGGAGATTGGCGTTGGTTATGTTTTCTATATTAATCTGTTCTGCACGACTCTCATCTCGCTCCTCTTCGTGAAGGAAATCCGGGGGATCGGCTATGGATTCGACAAAGCCCTATGTAAACGGATGCTTTCCTATAGCTGGCCGATTCTGGTTCTGGGCATTGCTGGCATCCTGAACCAGACTGCCGACAAGATTCTGTTCCCGAAAGTCTATGTCGGAGAAGATGCGAATGTCCAGCTGGGCATTTACGGCGCCGCTGTGAAGATTGCCATGATCATGGCCCTGATTACCCAGGCTTTCCGCTATGCCTATGAACCCTTCGTGTTCGGAAAATCCAAAGATATAGACAACAAGGAAACTTATGCGAAGGGGATGAAATACTTCGTCATCTTCACTCTCTTCGCTTTCATTTGCGTAATGGCCTATATCAACATTCTCCGCTATCTCATCAATAGCGACTACTGGGACGGCCTCAAGGTGGTCCCGATCGTGATGGCGGCGGAAATGATGATGGGCATCTACTTCAACCTGTCCTTCTGGTACAAGCTCACGGACCGGACCATCTGGGGCGCCGTCTTCTCCGGCATCGGCTGCGCCGTCCTCATCGGCATCAATGTATTC
>JAGAHD010000083.1 GCA_017627255.1 Bacteroidales bacterium
AGTACCGTATTCCGGCTAGGGACGGGAACCACGGACACGGATGAACGTCATCCTTTCCCAAATTCCCCGCGGGATACAGCGCCAAAGCCCCGTCAGAAGGCGGAAACGTCCGCCGAAAATGATAATCCTCCTGCCTCTTGATAGTCCTCGCAGGATATAACCGGCCGCTTTTTCCACGGAAATCATCATGGGATAGTGCATGTTCGGATTGAGGATTGCCGTAGCGACAAATCCCGGCCGTATATCAGAGAAGGCGATCGGAAGCTTTTCCATCCGGGCCTGCTGGGACAGGGCGGAAAGATAGGTGGACTGCATTTTCTTTGACGCGGAATACGCCGGAGCAATCCCCAGCCCAGCCGTGCCGGCAACGGAAGTGACGACACCAATCCTGGCCATCCTCTCCTTGGAATAGGCCCCGGAAGACTTAACATAGTTCACGAAATGACTGACCATCCGTACCATACCGGAACAATTGGTACTGACGGTATCCAATTCGGTCTTTTCATCCAGGCCCAGATTCTGGAAACCGATGCCGGACACATGCAGGAAAAGATCCGGTGCACCCGTCTCCGCCAACAGGGCATCCAGGAGTTCCGGGGCATCGGCTGCGGTAATATCCATACGGCGGGTAAAAACGGCATCTTTCCCGAATTCCTCCTGGAAAGCGGCCAACGCTTCTGCCCTGCGGCCGGTAATCCCGACCTTCCATCCCTGTCTGACAAGACGGGCGGCAACCTCCCGGCCGATGCCGGAAGTGGCCCCGATGATGATCGCTGTTTTCATACCTTGCATGTTTCAAAGATAATCATTCCTTTCATGGAATCCAACGGGAGCATGCACATGGAATCCCCTATTTTTCGTACATTTGCATCAATACGTATCGCCCATGAATACTCTTCTCCAAGAAATGCAGCGCAATGCCTGCGAAGCCCAGGTTCCGGGGCTGTCCCGGTTTTTCAAGACCTGCCCCGGCCAGTACGGTGAAGGCGACCGGTTCCTCGGCATCAAAGTGCCGGTAACACGTGCCGTCGTAAAACGTCTATGGCGGGAAACCGGATTTCCGGAATTGGAAGAGTGCATCGGCAGCGAATACCACGAAGTGCGTCTTGCCGCCCTTCTTACCCTCGTGGAAATCTTTTCCCACGCCCGGAACCATCCTGCCCTGCAGCAGCGCTGCGTGGATTTCTATCTTTCACATACGGAACGGATCAATAACTGGGACCTGGTGGATCTTTCCTGTTACCCTGTGCTGGGACAATGGCTGCTGGACAAAGACAGGTCCCTGCTGTATGAGCTGGCCCGCAGCGGCAAAAGCATCTGGGAACAGCGAATCGGTATCGTAAGTACCATGACCTTTATCCGCCACGGACAGACGGATGATACTTTCGCCATAGCGGACATTTTACTGCATCATCCGCATGATCTGATCCACAAGGCTGTCGGCTGGCTCCTTCGGGAAGCCGGGAAACGGGACAAGGCCGCGCTCGAAGCCTTCCTCGACACTCGCCGGAGCGTCATGCCCCGCACGATGCTCCGCTATGCCATCGAGCGGTTCCCGGAAGAGGAACGAAAGTATTATCTCCGCAAGGACGTTGTTCCAAGATAAGCGATTAATTACTATCTTTGCGTATATGGCAAAGCCCCGGAAATACGGCACGTGTTTTTTTGAACAGTATGCACAGATTTCACTTTCAGCACTGCTTGGAAGCGAATTCGAGTGTCTTGTGAACCGGGACAGGCCCGATTTGCAGTCACCGGACCGGAAAAGCATCGGCATTGAAGTGACGCGTGCGATGGAAGAAAGCAAAAAAGCCGGGCAGGAACTGTTGAAAGATGTTGCCGGCATCAACTCCGCCGGGGACGACGAAGACCTGGAACAGATTCTGGAATACGGTTATGCCTATGGCCTGAAGAACGGCCGCTATATCGGGGTACGGGAACTGCCCTTCTGGTCCATGGCCCTCCCTCTGAAACGGATTCTGGAAAGCAAAGTATCCAAGGCCGGCAAAGGATTCTACGGCCATTTCCAAAAAATGGGACTATACGTATTCTGCAAAGACCAGCTCCGGGAAATCGATGCCCGGGGTGCCATGAACTTCACCATCAGCCTCCAGAAGTATCAGGATATCCGCTACGACAGGCTCTATCTGACCGATGTGAACGATCTTTTCGTCTGCAATCTGGAGGACGGGATGCAAGACAGCTTCCGCCTTATCCGCTACCCCATCACCCAGGAGCAGCGGAAAGCTTTCTATCTGGAAGCCGTCCGGCGGCAGCTGTAATCGGAGAGTTCCTTGAAGCCGCGGTACAGGGACTCGATCAAATCCCCGCTGTCATACGCCTCTGCGGTACATTCTTCCGTCAGGCAGTCTCCGGCATACCCATGGATCCATGCCCCCAGAAGGGTCGCATCCAGTGTACGGTATCCACGCGCGACCAATCCTCCGATCAAACCGGTCAGCACGTCCCCGCTTCCCCCTTTCGCCATGCCGGGATTACCGGTCGTATTGACAAAGCACTCCCCTTCCGGAGTGTAAATATGCGTCCGGAACCCCTTGACCAGCACGATACAAGCGGTTTTCCGGCAAAGGGCACGTACGGCAGCTACCCGTTCGTCTTCCGAGGCCTGCGGCAGCAGTCGCCGGAGCTCTCCAGGATGCGGGGTCAACACGGAATCCGGAGGAATCAGCCCGAACAGTTCCGGATGTGCGGCCACAAGATTCAGCGCGTCAGCATCCAGGACCACCGGAATCCCTGCGTCCCGTGCACGGGACAGGAGATCGGACAGGGCAGCCAGCGTCTCGGGAGCCTGTCCCAGTCCCGGTCCTGCGGCAACGGCGGCATATTTATCCAGACAGGAAGGAATACAGCTGACATGGTGGCCGGGATCTTCGGACAGGATGGCAGAAGGGTAACGGATTGCCGCAGCCTGGAGGGCACGGGGCGTAGAATGCAGGGTCACCAGTCCACATCCCGACTTGAGCGCTGCTCCGGTCGACAGTACCGCCGCCCCGGGCATCGACTGGCAGCCGCAGACCAGCAACAGGTGGCCGTAATCACCCTTGTGGCTTTCTTTCTCCCGCGGCAGGATCCTGCCGGAAAGAAAACGCGCATCCACCTCTGTCATACTTCCAGAATCTGGGCAACGGCATTCTTGGTATCCACTTTCTCGATGATCCGCTCAAGAATCCCGTTTTCGTCAAAGATGAAAGTGCGCCGCAAGGTCCCCATCATCGTCCGGCCATACATTTTCTTCTCTCCCCATGCCCCGAAATCCTGGAGCATCTGCATGGAAGTGTCGGACAACAGGCGGAAAGGCAGGCCGAACTTGGCCCTGAAACCCAAATGGGAGGTGGTGCTGTCCTTGCTCACGCCGACCACATTATAGCCGGCAGCCGTCAGTTCCGAATAATGGTCGCGGAACGAACAGGCTTCGGCCGTACAACCGGACGTATTGTCCTTCGGATAGAAATAAACAATGGTCTTCCGACCTTTCCCGATGAAGTCCTCGGACTTTACCGGATGACCGTCCTGGTCCAGGACCTCGAAGGACGGCATTCTGTCACCAATTTTCAGCATAGATATCAGGGGCTATTCCTTGTGTTTCGTATCGATGCAGATCGTTACCGGGCCGTCATTCACCAGCCCCACCTGCATGTCTGCGCCAAATGTGCCGGTTGAGACCGGATGGCCGATGGCAACGGAAAGCGCCGCACAGAAAGATTCATACAGGGGGATGGCTTTTACCGGGTCAGCCGCACCGAAATAAGAAGGCCTGTTCCCTTTCCGAGTCGAGGCCATCAGGGTGAACTGGCTGACAACCAGAATGTCGCCACCCGTTTCCACCACGCTCCGGTTCATGACTCCGGCCTCATCATCAAAGATGCGAAGTGCCGCCGTTTTCTTCACCAGCCACTCCACATCCTCTCCGCCATCGTCCGGACCGATGCCCAGCAGCACGAGCAGACCCGGACCGATGGCAGACCGAGTTTCCCCGCCGATGGAAACGGATGCGGACAGGACCCGCTGGATCACAACACGCATGGCCGTTTCTTTACAGGATGTTCATGGACTGCTCCCGGATCTTTTCCAGTTCGTCCTTCATCCGGACAACCCGCTGTTGGATGAGCGCATGGTTGGCCTTGGAGCCCGTCGTATTGATCTCCCGTCCCATCTCTTGGATGATAAACCCAAGTTTCTTCCCAGGATAGGGCTCTGAGTCAATCGTTTCCATAAAATAACGGCAATGTTGGCGAAGTCGGACCTTCTCCTCGTTGATATCATACTTCTCAAGATAGAAGATCAGTTCCTGTTCAAAGCGGTTGGAATCGGGCTGCTGGGAGAGCTCTTCCAGATTCTTCAGGAGCCGTGCCTTCACCGTCTCAAGGCGTTCCGGCTCAAACGATTCCACTTCTTCATACAAGGACAGGATATTGCCGACACGGGAAGTCACATCCCGGTAGAGCGCCTCCCCCTCCTTCTGTCGATAGGCATCCAGGCGGTCCAAGGCCTCGTCCAGGGCAGCCTCGACCACGGGCCAGTTCTCTTCCGAGATGACATCGCTCTTGCGTACGTCCACAATATCAGGGAGCCGGAGAACCGCGGCAAGAAGGGCATTGTTCTCCTCATCGCCGGGTGCCACGAATCCGGGCAGTTCCTTCCTGATGCCGAGAACCTGTCCATAATAGGAGCGGACAGCTTCCGCATCGATGGGATGCCCGGTGTCCCCGGGGCCGGCTTCATACGTCAGGTACAGGTCAATCGTTCCCCGCACCAGACGGTCCGACAGTTTTTTCCGGACAGGAAGCTCCTTGTCTTTCGGGAGAAGTTGGGATTTGATATTGATATCGGCACTCTTGGCATTGAGGGTCCGGATTTCTACGGTCAGTTTTCCGTTTCCAAGCGCGGCCTCCGCCTTGCCGTATCCGGTCATCGATTTGATCATCGTTCAAGAATTATTACAAGGTTATGTCAATCTGTCCTACATAGACGCCCATCCATCCGTCCTGGACCACAGGAACGGCTTTCCCGTCCAGGTTCGGATGGTATTCCATCTTGTCCAGGAACGTATGGGAATGTCCTCCGACAAAAAGGTCGATGTTGCGGGTCTTTCCGCACAGGATGGGATCCGTCACATCGCCGGGATTATGCTCCGTGTATCCGATATGGGTCAGGGCAATCACCAGATCGCAATGTTCTTCCACTTTCAGGAGATCGGCGTAGTGCTGTACCGTGGGGACCAGTTCCCGCTCGGGAATCCGGTCAGCGATATCGCCCGCCACCATATCCTTCAAGTTGCAAAGCACGCCGATAATCCCTATTTTCAGGCCGGCGCGCTCCAGGATGACATAGGGGCGGATATACTTTCCGGCTTCAAAAGGGGAAAAGTCGTAATTACACACGACCACCGGCATTTCCAACCCGCTCAGGCGGCGTCCGAGGTCCTCGATCCCATTGTCGAATTCGTGGTTGCCCAACGTCACGGCATCGTAGCCGAGGGCATTCAAGGCCTGGATTTCCAACGTGCCGCCCAGTTCTGAGAAGTAGGTCGTTCCCTGGCTGAAATCCCCGGCATGCAACAGGAGCACGTTCTCCGGACCGTCGGCACGCCGGACACTGTCAATATAGGCAGCCCTTTCGACAATTCCTCCCATTCCGGCATATTCACCGGAACGGAGCGGCTCAAAATGACTATGGGTATCATTTACATGCAGGAGAGTCAGGTGATGCTCCTCCTGCTGGGAGCAGGCGCAGCAAAGGGCCAGCGCCATCACAATCATTCCGGTACCTCTCATGTTCAGTCCTCCATGACAACACGTCCGTCTTTTTGGTAATCAAGGACTTCACCTGAAGCCTCCTTGGCACGCACATAATCCAGCATCACGTCCCTGAGCAGCACATGGGTCAGGATGACATCCTCGGACATGGCGCCGATCGCGATCCGGTCCCCGCCGCTGAGCAGGAAATCGATAGTGGTCACGTTATACAGCCGGTCCGGATCGACCGGGCGGCCTCCGACTTCGGCAGAGACGATTTTATGGTCCTTTACCCGGATCCGGGCACCGCTCACGGCCTGGAAGGACTGGGTCAGCGCCAGCTGGTCGAAAAGACGCAGCAGTTCACTCCCGCGCATCTTGGCATACACCATATAATTCTTGAACGGGAACATGGACTCGATGTCGTCCAGCGTGACGGCCCCTTCCGGCATCGGACAGCGGATACCGCCGAAATTGGTGATGGCAAAATCCATCGGCACCCCGAAATACTCGCTTCCGCGAGCCCGGAGGGCGTCCACAAACATATTGCTCAGTTCCGTTTCCGGCTCCGTCCGAAGATTCGGCATCATTTTCGCGCTATGCCCCACCACCTGCTTGAGACGGGCCATGCCGGGCTGTACCTCCATGAGCAGGGAAGCAACCTCGGAAACAGTTCCTCCCGCATACCGGATTCCGTTGGGAGCCACATAGGTATCATCCTCGAAAGTGCCGAGAGCCGTGTCCACATTTTCGGCATTGACCGGCACGACACCAGTCCGGCTGCCGTCCATGGCGGTCCGATGCCAGGTCATCTGCAGCCCCCGGTCCCGGTTCCGGAACGTATCCACCGCCAGGAAAAGGACAACGGCACATGCCGCCGCCAAAGCCGCATATCCGGCAGCATCCCGCACGGTCAACTTTGTTTCAGCCATTTCCAAAGATCCTTGAAGGTTGATTTCTTACCATACATGAGGATTCCCACCTTATAGATCTTGGCCGAAGCCCAGGCACAGGCGATGAACGTCAGGACCAGGAGTCCGATCGAGACGACCAGTTCCCAGGTAGCGACTCCGAAAGGAATGCGGGCCAGCATCACGATCGGCGATGTGAACGGGATCATCGAGAACCAGAACACCACGCTGCTGTCCGGAGCCCGGAACGCATAGAAAGCGACAAAGAATCCCACCAGGAGCGGAATCGTCACCGGAATCTGGAGTTGCTGGGTATCCGCTTCGTTTTCGACGGCTGAACCGATGGCAGCAAACAACGACGCATACAGCAGGTAGCCGAAAATGAAGAACAGAAGGAAGGAGACGATGATCTGCGTATAATTCAAAGAACTGAGGGTACCGAGGACAGCCTGCATGCCGGTAGGTCCCCCGGCGACGGACGTCGTATCCGTCATGGCCTGCAGATCCAGCGTTGAGCCGGTTCCGGTTCCCATCGCCATTTCCTGTACCATCTGTGCCTGATCCCCGTCCATGGAACCGCTCAGCTTATCAAACCCGATAATACCGCCGAAGATGCCGATGATCACGCCTGTCAGGAGAATCCACAGCAGGAACTGGGTCAGGGCGACCAGGGCGACACCGATGATCTTTCCGAACATCAGTTCCGTTGCCTTGACGGATGACACCAGCACTTCGACCACGCGGCTGGACTTCTCTTCAATGACGCTGGACATGACCATGCCGCTGAAAATGGCGATGAACATGTACAGGGCCATGGCAAGGGCCATGGAGATGATCATGAAGACTTCCGACTGGGAAATGGTTTCCTTACCTGCGTCGTCCACCGTATAAGAGGTCAGGTGAACGTTCGAATGGACATCGGAAAGGATCTGTTCCAAATCCGGAATACCGTACGAGGCAATCCGGTAAGCCTCCACCGCCTCGTTGATCCGGTGTTCCATCATCTCGGTCGTTTCCATGCCGATCGGTTTCTCGGCATAGGTCATCGCCGAAACGGTCCGGGCAACGGAATCGAGCGGGGAAATGCTCAGGAGGATGTCCGCGTCATAATCTTTCAGGTGGTTCTTGACCTCTTCGACATCTGTATTTTCCAGCAGGGTAAACTGGATGCGGTCCGTATTCTCCAGATACGGCATGACGATACCGGAGGCATCCACCACGGCAATCCGCTTGGCATCTTCTTTGGTCTTGACCATGATCAGGATCATGACCACATACATGGCGGCGAACAACACGGGAACGCCGAACGTCGTGAGCAGGAAGGACTTTTTCTTGACTTTGTTCAGGTATTCCCGCTCAATGATGATTCCGAGTTTCTTGAAATTCATGCTATTGTTCCTCCCCTTCCGTTACCAGTTTGATGAAAATATCGTTCATGCGGGGAATCAGTTCCCGGAACGAATTGATCCGCAGTCCCTGGTCCATCAGCGATGACAACCGGGCATTGACTTCCTCACGGGGCACCACAATGGTTTTCCGGACCTGGTCCTCGGTATACTCGATCTCCACGTTATCCTGTCCGAAGCGGTGCCGGATATCATCCGTCCCGCCCGTGATGACCAGCTTGGACTTGTTGATCAGTGCGATTTCGTCACAGAGCTCCTCCACCGATTCCATGTTATGCGTGGAGAGGATTACGGTCGCCCCCTCTTCCTTGAGACGGAGGATCTCCTTGCGGATCAATTCCGCATTGACAGGATCGAATCCCGAAAAGGGTTCATCCAGAATCATGAGCGTAGGCTTGTGGACCACTGTCGTGATGAACTGAACTTTCTGGGCCATGCCCTTGGAGAGTTCTTCCACCTTCTTGTTCCACCAGTCCACAATACCGAAACGGACAAACCACTGCTTGAGCTCATATGCCGCCTCCCGGGATGACATGCCGCGGAGCTGGGCCAGATACATGGCCTGGTCCCCGACCTTCATCTTCCGGTAAAGACCGCGTTCTTCGGGCAGGTATCCGATTCGGGAAACATCCTCATCCGTGATGGGATGTCCTTGGAAAAACACCTGGCCATCCGTCGCCAGCGTGATCCGGTTGATGATTCGGATCAGGGTCGACTTGCCGGCGCCGTTCGGCCCCAGCAGCCCGAAAATCTTCCCTTCAGGAATGGAAAGCGAGATGTCGCTCAGCGCCACCTTTTCTCCAAACGTCTTGGTTACATGTTTTACATCTATGATCGCCATATCTTGCAATATTTTCTGCAAATATACAATTAATTATCGAACAACAATAAAAATTTATCAAATATTTAGAATTTTAGTCACCAATTCGACAAACAGTTCCCCGGGAGCGGTCTCTGGGGAGGCTCCTCCTTTTCCTTTATAGTCATACTCGTTCAGGAGCGAGATGATCCTCATGCACCGCGGCAGGGGATAAAGCCGGACGGCAGCCTCGTACTCCTTATAAAAGAAAGGGTTGACAGCCAGGATCTTCGCTTTCGCTCCCGCATCCGGTTTCGGATTGTCCCTGAGCAGTGCCTCATACTTGAGGATCCGGTAAAAGTACATGAATAAAGCACTGACCCCCATGGGCATGGCAAAACGCGGAGCCTGGCCGATATGGAACGCCACCTTCAGCGCTTTGGGAGCATCCCCATACGCCAGCGCGCGCGTAAGTTCAAAAACACTGAACTGACGGCTGATCCCGACATTCTTTTCGATATCTTCGCTGCCGACCGACACGGTGCCCTCCGGCAGGTTTTTCAAGAGTTTTTCCGTTTCAACGGCAATCGTGGAGAGATCCGTTCCCACAGCTTCTGCCAGAAGCTGTGCCGCTTCCGGATCAATCTGAAGCCCCCGCTCCTGATAATAAGAAGAAATCCATTGGGGGACCTCATAATCCCGGAGCGCAGGAGACTCCAGCACGACACCCATTTTCAGGACACTCTTATACAAGGCTTTGCGCTTGTCAACCGTAGCCCCGTGCAGCACGATCACCAGGACAGTGGAATCCAGCGGCTTCTGGCAGTAAACGGCAAGATCCTCGAGCGTCTTCATCACCTGGGCTTCCTTGACCACAACCAGCTGGCGTTCCGCCATCATCGGGAAACGGCGTGCGGCCGTAATCACCGTATCAGCATCTACATCCGCCCCGTAACAGACGATTTCGTTGAAGTCCTTTTCCCATTCCTGCAGGCAGTTTTTCAGGATAGCCTCACATACCATGTCCGGATAATAGGGCTCTTCCCCCATCAGGAGATAAACCGGCCTGAAAACACCTTTCCGGATGTCTTCCAGGATATTACACACCTGACGGTACGTGTCTATGTATCCCTTTGTCGCCACTTGGCCGCAATTCAGAGCAGACAGTTGCTCTCCGGCTTATGCCCGCACGGGACGGCAAGTACATTTTTTTATATTTTGACAAATATACAAAAAAAAAGGCGACCCCGAAAGGCCGCCGCCGGCATTGCTGCCTATTTGTCGAATTTCTTTTCTTTCGCGCGGACAATCCGCTCTTTCATGGCATCCACCGCATTGGTCACAGCTTCCTCGAATGTTTTGGCATTGCGTTCAATCACAAGGTCCTCTCCGGGGAAACGGGTCTGTATCCGGGCGCATTTGTTATCCGGATCCGGAAGGAGCGACAAGGTAACATCGATGTCACCGAGATTGTCGAAGAATTTCTCCAATTTTCCGACTTTCTTCTCGACATAATCGAGCAGTTTCTGGTCAGCATCGAATTTCAGGGATTTCACGTTAATCATGTGTACCTCCGTTTTTTGCCCTGGGATGGGCGTTTTTATAAACATTTTTCAGTCTTTCGACCGAGTTGTGCGTATAGACCTGCGTCGCAGCAAGGGACGAATGGCCGAGCATCTCCTTGATCGAATTCAGGTCGGCGCCGTCTTCCAGCAAGGCCGTGGCCACCGAATGCCTGAGTACGTGGGGGGATTTCCTCCCGGTGATGCCGAAACCGTCCAGTTCCTTCTTGATGACCCGGTCTACATAAAGCGGATAGAGAGGATTCCCTTTCCACGTGACAAGTAGCGGATCGTCCACAAATCTACGGCTTCCTCGGATCGATTCAACTGCTTGTAAATATAAGCAAATTTCATGACAAAGTGAAGGGATGACCGGAATTTCGCGCATTTTTTCCCCTTTCCCGAGCACATGGAGCACGCCGCGCGACTCATCGAAAGAACCCACTTTCAGCCCAATCAGTTCGGAACGCCGGATCCCGGTTCCGTATAACAGGCTGACTATAAGCCTGTGCAGGCGGCGGTCATACAGGTTCCGGGCCGTTTTCCTGTCCGTCCCGGCACCGAACCCTTCCAGAACGGTCAGTTCTTCCTCCCCCGCACCATGGGCGGTCTTGGTCAGATAAGCCTCCATGGTCCGGGTCTGGTAATACTCGGGAAGACGCTTCTCCAGCCTGGGCCGCTTGACCATGCGGACAGGATTGGAAGAAAGGACCCCCTTCCGGATGAGAAAGCGGCAGAATCCGCTCAGAACGGAAAGATGCTGGTGGACCGTACGGGCCTTCCGTCCCTTTCCGATCAGTTCAGCCTCGTATCGGCGGATCATTCCAGGCGTGAGCGATTCGGCCAACTCCCCGTCACAGAATCCGGAGAACTCCTCCAGGACCTCCCGGTAGATGGCTTGCGTCCGCGAAGAATACCGGCGGATATCACGGATGTATGCGATAAAACTGTCAATCATTTTCCTTCGAGCGGCCTCAGGCCCAGTTCAACGGCTTTTTCCCTCATCAGCCGGTCCGCCTCCGCAAAATCATTTTCAATCACCCCGTCCAGAATGGCATTCTTGACGTATTCCTTGATCTGGCCGATCGTATTGCAGGGCTCAATCCCGAACACGTCCATAATATAGTCTCCGGTAATGGGATTCTTGAAATTCCGGATCGCGTCCTTGGCTTCCACCTCGGCAAGTTTCCGTTTCACCAATTCGAAATTCCGGTGAAGCCGGACAACTTTCGCCGGATTCTTGGACGTGATGTCAGCATGGCACAGGAGCATCAGGTCATCGATGTCGTCTCCGGCATCGAACAGCAGGCGGCGCACCGCAGAATCCGTCACCCCTTCGTCCACCAGTGCAATGGGACGAAGATGCAGGCCGACCAGTTTCTGGACATATTTCATTTTGTCCCCCTGAGTCATTTTCAGGTCCTTGAAAATCTTCGGAACCATACGGGCACCAATCACCTCGTGTCCGTGAAAAGTCCAGCCCTGCCCGGGGGTATAACGCTTCGAAGCGGATTTCCCGATATCATGCAGGAGTGCAGCCCAGCGGAGCCAGACATTCGGACTTGTCCGGAGGGATTCCACGCGGCCGTCTCCGTCCGCTTCCGGCTCATAATCGTGGAGGAGCCCCCCACGGATAGCCTCCGCTTCCATTTCCACCACGTTGTCAACGACCTGGAGCGTATGGGAGAAATTCTCCTTGTGTCCTTTGCCTTCCACGGTTTCCACGCCTTTGAGCTGGACCAGCTGCGGAAGGAACTGTTCCAGCAGATGTGTCTGATCCATCAGCCGGAAGGCCATGGAAGGACGCTCCGCAAGCAACATCTTGTTTACCTCTTCGACAATCCGTTCCCGGGAAAGGATCTGCAACCGGGTAGCCATCCGGCACATGGACTCCAGGGATTCGGGGACAATGGTGAAAGCATGTTCCCGTGTCGAAAGCTGCGTGGCGAAACGGATCGCGCGAAGCATCCGGAGCGGATCGTCACTATATGTCCGGTCCGGTTCCAGCGGTGTACGGATAATGCCGGCCGAGAGGTCGCGGATGCCCCCGAAAGGATCGACCAAAGCGCCGAAATCCTCCTTCTGGAGACTGAAAGCCATGGCATTGATCGTGAAATCCCGGCGCAGCTGGTCTTCTTCCAGCGTACCGTCCTCCACGATCGGCTTCCGGGAATCCCGCTGATAAGACTCTTTCCGGGCGCCGACAAATTCCACTTCCACTCCTTTGTAATGGAGCATCGCCGTCCCGAAATTCCGGAAAACCGTGACTCGGGCATGAATCTTTCGGGCCACAGCCTCCGCCAGGGCAACGCCGCTCCCCTCCACCACGATGTCAATATCCTTGTTGGGCCTTCCCAGAAAACAGTCCCGAACATATCCGCCGATGACGAATGCCCTTACGCCCATCTCGGCGGCCGCCTCCGAAACAATGGCGAACACCGGCGCATCCAGGAATCCCTGTGTTATGGTCTGCATACCATTTCCTCCCATTCCGGGGCTTTCTCCACGAAGGCAAACCCTTCCCCGGACTTTTCGAACATAAAAGTCTTCAACCCGTTGGTAATGACGATGTAACGCACGTCCAGGGTCCGGTTGTACCGGATTGCCTGGTCCACTACTTCCTGCGACAATTCCACTTCGGGCCGTTTGCATTCAACAACCATCAGCGGATGTGCGCCGCGGTCGTACACGACGATATCTGCCCGGTAATCCTTGGGCCCGACCTTGAGGGCCACCTCACTCATCATCATGTGCTCCGGGACTTTCAGCCCCATGGAAAGGACGGATATGAACCACTGGCGGACCTCCTCTTCCGGAGTCAGCCGGACGCTCTTGCGACGGAGCGGATCCCACACCCATTCACTGTGAATTGCCATGACACAAAGGTAAGAAAATATCTCCGAAATCGTTATATTTGCAGAAAACACTTCTGTCACGAAATGAAATACACTGAACTCGGAAAAACCGGCATCCAGGTTTCCCGCATCTGCGTCGGATGCATGTCATACGGCGACGCCACCGTCGGCTTCCACCGCTGGACCCTCGGTCCGGAAGATTCCCGGAAAATGATTGCCCACGCCCTTGATTTGGGCGTCAATTTCTTTGATACGGCCAATGTCTATTCCTACGGGACCAGCGAAGAATACCTCGCACGTGCGTTCCGGGAACTCGGAGTCCCGCGCAGCCAGGTAGTTATTGCCTCCAAGGTATTCTATAACGAAGGACATCTTTCCCGGGAAGCCATCCTGCGCGAAATCGACGGAACCCTGCGTCGGCTCGGGACCGATTACCTGGACCTGTACCAGATCCACCGGTACGATTACGGGACGCCTGTAGAAGAGACACTTGAGACGCTCGATTCGCTGGTGAAAGCGGGAAAGGTCCGTGCATTGGGTGCTTCGGCCATGTACGGTTACCAGTTCCACGAAATGCAGGTCCTTGCCGGCCAGAACGGATGGACGCCGTTTTCAACCATGCAGAACCACTACAACCTGCTGTACCGGGAAGACGAACGGGAACTCATCCCTGTCTGCCGCCGGTTCGGCGTGTCCCTGATTCCCTACTCTCCGCTTGCCGGAGGGCACCTGAGCCACCGGGGATGGGAAAGCGGAACCCCCCGCAGCAATACGGACCGGACAATCCGGTCCAAATACGACCATGCGATGGAGAATGACCTGGAAATCATTGACCGGGTCGCAGCAGTGGCGGAGCGCCTGGGCGTGTCGATGACAGAGGTTTCCCTGGCCTGGCTCCTTGCCAAAGGAGTGGCCGCCCCCATTGTCGGAGCGACCAAAGTGCCCCATTTCGACGCCGCTGTCCGGGCATTGGACCTTGTCCTGCAACCGGAAGACATCGCCGAACTGGAAGCCCCCTATAAGGCACATGAAATCGTCGGGGCCCTGCTTCCCGGCGACCCGACCTACATCAAAGTCTGATCCTACCCTCCGGACCCGCGCAGCGCTCTCCGGATCACCGGGATGCAACACATTGCCGGCGAATGCCTTCGCCGGCATAATCCAAGATATGCACCGCAGGGGGAAACCCTGCGTGCCCGAGTGATGCGGTTATTCAAAAAGAAACGAGCCCGGCAGGGGGCGGCTGTTATAACAGGAAGCCATTGACTCCCCGTAGGCTCCGGTGCTCCGGATAGCCAGCAGGTCTCCTCTCCGGCATGCATCCAGGCTGACACCCTTTGCGAAGACATCGGAACTCTCGCAGACCGGCCCGACAACGTCATAGAGCTCTTCGGGTTCGTCTGAAGTCAGGTTCTCGATACGGTGGTAGGCATGATAAAGAGCCGGACGGATCAGTTCGGTCATGCTAGCGTCCACGATGGCGAACTGTCGCGTCAGTCCCTGCTTGACATACAGGACCCGCGTCATGAGCGTTCCGCACGGAGCGACCAGGCTGCGCCCCAGTTCAAAATGGACGGCCTGGCCGGGACGGACGTGCAGATGCCTGGCGAACGTCTCGAAATACGACTTGAAATCCGCCACGGGCAGATGATTCGGGTGCTCGTAATTGATGCCCAGGCCTCCGCCGACATTTAGGTCCCCGACCGGGAGCCGGTGTCTCTCCAACTGGTCCGTCAGCACATTGATCCGGTTGCAGAGAGCCACGAAATCAGACATGTCAAGTATTTGGGAGCCAATATGGAAATGAAGGCCGCAAAATCGGATATGCGGGAGTTCTACGGCTTCCCGGAGGGCCTCTTCCAGCATGGAATGGTGGATGCCGAACTTATTCTCCGCCAGACCGGTCGTGATGTTGGCATGGGTATGTGCCCCGATATCCGGATTGACACGTAGACTGACAGGTACGACCCTGCCCTCGGATCCGGCAATCTCTTCGATCACTTCCAGTTCCGCCACAGACTCTACGTTGAACCGGCCGATACCGTGCTTCATGGCGAGACGGATTTCATCATCGCTTTTTCCGACGCCCGCATACACGATGCTTTCCGGAGGGAAACCAGCACGCACGGCCCGTTCCACCTCACCGCCACTCACGCAGTCAGCACCGTATCCTGCGGCGGCTATCCGTCGGAGGATTTCCGGATGGGCATTCGCCTTGACGGCATAATGAACTTGCCACGAAGGGTGACCCTCCAGCTGCTGACGGACGACGTCGAGCGTCCGGTCCAGCAACGGCAGGTCATAAAAGTAAAAAGGAGTCTTCCGCCCAAGGAGACGGTCGACAGGGAAAGAGCCTTTAAGCATTATTCAAACAAACTGTGGCTCAATGCCTTCAATGCCCTCTCCTTATCTTCTTCCTTAACCAGGAAAGAGATGTTGTAGTTACTGCCGCCATAGGAGACCATCCGTACGGGAATATCCTTCATGGCACTCAGGGCCTTGGATTCGAAGCCGACGTTCTCCCAATCCATGTCACCGACCACGCAGATAATACACATATCCAAGTCTACGGTAACCG